>JAZROR010000130.1:0-2926 GCA_045648845.1 Clostridia bacterium | reverse complement strand
AAGACCTGACCGTGACAATGCTATTGACGTTTATCTTTCAGAGGATGCAGAGGATGTGCTTGGTGAGGGCAACTGGCAAAAGCTGTTCAGCGAAAAGCCGGTGGAATTTACGAGAGCGGAGCAGAGAGAGTATCTTGCAACTCTTTCTGGCGTGGCTCTTGGCAGCGATGCGTTCTTCCCATTTGGTGATAACATTGAAAGGGCTGCAAGAAGCGGTGTAACTTATGTTGCACAGCCTGGCGGCTCACTCCGTGATGATAATGTAATTGAAGCTTGCAATAACCACAATATGGTTATGGCGTTTACTAAGATGCGTCTTTTCCACCACTAAAATGAAAGAGTGGTTAAATTAGCGCAGACCACACAAAAATTTTGTGTTACTCATAAACCTCGCCACTTGCGGTGCACACAGCACAGCGGCGGACTCGGTTTATGTGTTCTGCATCAAATTTACCACACTCTTTTGGGAGTTTTAGAAAATAAATCCGAAAGGTTTTGAAAATATGAAAATTATGGTAGTAGGCGGTGGCGGACGTGAACATGCCATCATCAAAAAACTGAAAGAAAGCGAAAAGGTGTCAAAAATATATGCACTCCCCGGAAACGGTGGAATTGCAGCCGATGCCGAGTGCGTTAACATCGGGGCAAAAGATATTGACGGTATCCGTGATTTCGCAAAACAGGAAAAAATAGATTTTGCTGTGGTTGCGCCTGATGACCCCCTTGTACTTGGTGCGGTTGATGCTCTTGAAAAAATCGGAGTTCCTTGCTTTGGACCAAGGGCGAATGCGGCAATAATCGAGGGAAGCAAGGTTTTCTCAAAAAACCTTATGAAAAAATATAACATTCCAACAGCGGAATATGAGGTTTTTTCTGACCTTGATGAAGCACTTAAATATCTTGAAACAGCACCAATACCGACAGTTATCAAGGCTGACGGTTTGGCACTTGGAAAAGGTGTTATAATTGCAACAACACGTGATGAAGCAAAGGATGCTGTTCGCTCCATGATGGAGGATAAGATTTTCGGCGAAAGCGGAAATAATGTTGTAATCGAAGAGTTCCTTACAGGCCCTGAGGTGTCGGTGCTTTCGTTCACTGATGGTGAAACAGTTATTCCTATGGTGTCTTCAATGGACCACAAGCGTGCCAAAGACAACGACGAGGGTCTCAACACCGGCGGTATGGGAACTATTGCACCAAACCCCTACTACACAAAGGCTATTGCTGATGAATGTATGGAAAAGATTTTTATCCCTACCATTGATGCAATGAACAAAGAGGGAAGAACTTTTAAAGGGTGTCTTTATTTTGGACTTATGCTCACCGAAAAGGGACCGAAAGTTATTGAATACAACTGCCGTTTTGGTGACCCTGAAACACAGGTTGTTTTGCCGCTTCTTGATGGTGATTTACTTGAAATTATGCAGCACACCGCAAATGGAACATTGAAAGATGCAAAAGTGAAATTCAAAGATATGTCTGCTTGTTGTGTTGTTATGGCATCAAACGGTTATCCCCAGAAATATGACAGCGGATTTGAGATTTCAATGCCAACCGATAAAAACATTTATGTTGCAGGGGCAAAGCTTGAAGACGGAAAGCTGCTTACTGCCGGGGGCAGAGTTCTTGGCGTTACTGAAACAGGAAATTCACTGAAAGATGCAATAGATGCGGCTTATGAAACAGTGAAGACTGTCAAGTTCAGCAATGCGTATTATAGAAATGATATTGGACAAAAAGCCCTTGCGGCAGAAAATGCATAAGAAAGGAACAAAATAATGGTTTACAGAGTTTATGTAGAAAAAAAGAGTGAGCTTGCGGCAGAAGCAAAGTCACTTAAAAATGATTTGGTCAATCTGCTCCAGATAAAAGGGCTCAAGGACCTCAGAATAATCAACCGCTATGATGTTGAAAATATTGACAAAGAGCTTTTTGATTATTGCAAGGGTACAGTTTTTTCAGAGCCTCAGCTTGACATGGTTTCAGAGGAAATTGAGATGAATGCTGATGCTGTTTTCGCTGTGGAATTTTTGCCCGGTCAGTTTGACCTTCGTGCAAATTCTGCTGAGGAATGTATTCAGTTGATTTCAAAAGGCGAAAGACCTACTGTTAAAGCGGCAAAAGTTTATTTGCTTTATGGTGACCTTTCAGATGGTGACATTGCTGAAATCAAAAAGTATGTTATTAACCCCGTAGAATCAAGAGAGGCAACTCTTGAAAAGTTCGATACCCTGAAAATCGAGTATGATATACCCACCACTGTTGCTACTCTTGACGGATTTATCGGACTTTCTGAGGACGGTCTTCAAAAGATGATTGATGATATGGGACTTGCTATGGATATTGATGACATCAAGTTCTGTCAGCAGTATTTCTTAAGTGAAAAACGTGACCCAACAATCACCGAAATAAGAATGATAGATACATACTGGTCTGACCACTGTCGTCATACTACATTCCTTACTACCATTGACAGTGTGAAGTTTGAGGATGAACTTTTGCAGGCGGCTTATGACAGATATATAAAGACCAGAGAGGAAATCGGCAGAACCAAGCCCATAAACCTTATGGATATTGGTACAATCGCTGCGAAATATTTAAAGGCAAACGGCAAGCTTGACAAACTTGACGAAAGCGAAGAAATCAATGCTTGTACTGTAAAAATTGATGTGTGTGTGGACGGCAAGGATGAAAAATGGCTGCTGCTCTTCAAGAACGAGACACACAACCACCCAACAGAAATCGAGCCGTTTGGTGGTGCTGCTACCTGTATTGGCGGTGCTATCCGTGACCCGCTGTCAGGACGTTCATATGTTTATGCGGCTATGCGTGTTACCGGTGCTGCTGACCCGCTCAAGCCTGTATCAGAAACCATTGAGGGCAAGCTTCCGCAGAGAAAGATTGTTACCGGTGCGGCAGCAGG
>JAZROR010000129.1:0-33037 GCA_045648845.1 Clostridia bacterium | reverse complement strand
AAATAACTCAAAATTTCATTATATCTTGTATTCATATTTCATATCTCCTTTGTGGCTGATACCTAACTATATGACACTTTGTCCGCATTTAGAACATAAAAAAAGAGCCAAAAGGCTCTTTCTCTATATAATATACTTTTCAACCGCATCAAGGAGCGTTATATCCACCAAAGCATCAGCAGTTATTCCGTTTTCTTCATATTGTTCCAAAAACACCTTTCCCGATTCTCTTACTTTGCTCAATACCCCCGCATCACTGTAAGGAATCAAAAGCCTCAATCTTTTCGCTGTTGGTTTTAGCCCCTCTGCTATTACCGACAGAAGCTTTTCAAAGCCGTATCCTGTTTTTGCGGAAATGAACACAGTATCCTTGCCCATAACCGCACCCTTGTCAGCCAATGCATCGCATTTGTTTGCCACAGTAATCATCGGTATGTCACCGCCCCCAAGCTCGCAGATAAGGTCGTGAGTTATTTTCACCTGCTCCTCTGCGACTTTTGATGAAATATCACATACGTTCAGTATCAGGTCAGCGTTTATTGCTTCTTCAAGAGTGGACTTGAACGCCTCCACAAGATTGTGAGGAAGCCTGCTGACAAGACCTACTGTATCAATAAGCATCACACTTCTTCCGTCAGGGAGTTCCAGTGCTCTTGCCGTGGGGTCAAGTGTTGCAAACAGCATATTCTCAGCCAACACCCCTGCCTCAGTAAGTGCATTAAGGAGTGTGGACTTTCCTACATTTGTATAACCCACAATGGCAACTGTAATTATCCCATCTTTTTTTCGCCTTTTGTGGGCATATTCGCGACGCTTTGTGAGTTCCTTGAGATTTGATTCAAGCTTTTGAATTCTGTTTCTTATATAACGCTTGTCGGTTTCAAGCTTTGCTTCACCTGGGCCTCGGCTGCCGATTCCCCCGCCCTGACGGGAAAGAACTCTGCCCATACCCGAAAGTCTTGGAAGCCTGTATTTCAGCTGTGCAAGTTCAACCTGAAGTCTGCCCTCGGCACTCCTTGCCCTTTGGGCAAATATATCAAGAATAAGGGTTGTGCGGTCAATCACGTCTGTATCGGTGGCATCCTCAATGTTTCTCATCTGGGATGCCGTGAGCTCGTGATTGAATATAACCATATCAATCTCATTATTTTTGCAAAAGTCTGCAAGTTCAAGGAGTTTTCCTGTACCTATGCAGGTAGCCGCTTCAAAATGGTTCGCCTTTTGAACAAATTGAGCAACAACCTCAGCTCCCGCAGTGTCAGCAAGGTTCTCAAGTTCTTCCATTGAATAATCTATGTCAAAATCGCCTAAATCAACGCTGCAAAGCACCGCTCTTGGCTTTTTGATTTCTTCATCATTTGTTATCATATAAATATCACCGCCTTTAAAGTTCAGGCAAACAGTCAATCGCACTGTTTAAATCATGTAATCGGTTTGCCTTTTTGACAGCCTTCAAAATCTTTTTTTCTTCAGGAAAATTTTGCATTATATACATCCAGATTTCTTTCAGTTTGTGAAGAGTGTATATTTCAGAACCCAGAACTTCCAGATATCTTTCCTCAAGAATACGGGAAAAATCCACAAGCTCTTTTGTCTCAAGAGGCTTTCCTCCTCTGATTTCTCTGAAAATTGCAGGGTTTTTTATTGCACCTCTGCCTATCATCACACTATTAAGGCACTCGTATTTTTGAATTATTTTTTCATAATCACCTGTGCCGTATACATTGCCGTTAAAAGAAAGTTTTGTTTTTGCACCACTATATGCTTTTTCAAAGGACTCTTCATTTGGAAAATTGTTATAATATTCTTCCCTTATTCTTGGGTGGACAATCAACTCACTTATGGGATATTTTTTATATACAGAAAGAATTTCGTCAAATTCATCGTGGGAATAAAAACCCGTCCTTGTTTTGACCGAAATCGTCATATCTGTTTTTGAAAAAATCCCGTCAAGAAGTCTGTCCAAAGCATCAAGGTCACGAAGAGCCCCTGCACCCCGCATTTTTTTCACAACCGTACCCGACGGACAACCAAAATTTAAGTTTATTTCACCATACCCCAAAGCTTTCACCTTTTCTTCAAATCCCAAAAAAGCCTCCGAATCATTGCAGAGTGCCTGAACCGTGGGTTTTACCGCATTGTTTTCAGGCAAAACATCTCTCAAGGATTTGAGACTGATTTTTTCGTTGGCAGTTGGCGTAATAAACGGGGCAAAGTATTTGTCGCACTCCCCAAACATTTCACTGTGTGCATTTCTATATGTATATGTAGTTATTCCCTCAAGCGGTGCAAAATAAAGCTTCATCCATTTCTCCTGTTTTTATCAATTCAAAAAATCTTCTCTCATAGGGGTAAAAGTATCAAGAAGAATACCTTTTTTAATGCATCTACATCCATGAGGAACATTTGGCAAATCATATAAAGTATCGCCTTTTTTCACAATTCTCGTTTCGTCACCTATTGTAAATTCAAACTCACCCTCCACTACATATGTTGTTTGAGTATGAGGATGCGTATGTATTGCGCCAACAGCACCTTCTTCAAAGCGCACCTCTACATGCATAAGCTTGTCACCATAGGCAAGAATTCTTCTCTCTACTCCATTACCCAAATCTTCCAATTTGCATTCTTCCCAAAAAACGAATGGGTTATTTTTTCTTTCACTCATTCTAAACACCTCCATCTTTTATAGCGCTCATTAAAATCAACAAACAAATAAAATGTTTATTTTTGTTTCGCTTGATTCATTATACTATAATCAAATAACAATTACAAGTAAAATAAAGATTTGCCCCTTATTTTCACACATAAAAATGGCATACCCTTTTGGTATGCCATAAAATATTATACTTTTTCGTTTCTGCGCAAAACCTTTCCAGGTCTCTTTCCTGTATGTTCACCGTTTTTGATAACAGGCTCGCCATTTACGATTACCCAGTCAAAACCCTCGCTGTATTGACAAGGTTCCGCAAAAGTCGAATTGATTTTCAGATTTTTAAGGTCAAACACATTTATATCTGCAAAATTACCTTCTTTGAGAACCCCTCTGTTTGTAAGTCTGTAATGCTCTGCAGGCATACCTGTTACTTTGTTTACAGCCTTTTCAATAGAAATTGCACCAAGCTCACGAACGTAGCGTACAAAGAAATAAATCATAGACATATAGTATTGCACGTTTTCTACTGGTGGCAACAAAGGATGATCAAATCCGGTAGACATAGAATCTGTCATCCACATATATATAGGATCTTTTACCACACTGTCTATCATTACCTGCTCATGGAATACATTTGCCTGCATTTCTATGTTACGCAATGCTTCCATAGATGGTGATGACGCAATAACATCAAGAAAACATTCAACAGGTTCTTTTCCCATTTCTTCTACTATCTCTTTGAAGCTCATACCCGCATACTGAGGCAAGTGTCCTGCTGTGAGGTTGATAAGTCGATCCCACTGTCCCGCGCCAAGGAAACGCCAGTATCTGTCTAAATCATTTTTTACCCGTTCTCTTCCCTCGGGATTTGAAAGAACCTCATGCAACTTTTCAATGCCATCCGAATAAAGCCATGGTGGAAGTATAGCCATAGCCAGCCCTGACGCAAAACAAGTGGGAAGCATATCCGCATATACAGAAAGATTTTCTTTTTCACGGGCATCTTTAAGCATTTGCATACACTTCTGGAGGTACTCATTTGGAATTCCGTTGTCATATTTAACATTAAGATGTGAAACTGTACCCCTTATACCAGCCTTTCGAACAACATCCAAAAATTCTTTAACAGCTTCAAGGATGTACTTTCCCTCATCCCTCATATGTGAGCAATAATTCCCGTCATATTCGGCAACAATCTGAGCAAGGCGTTCAACCTCTTGGGGCTCAGAATTAACACCCGGGTCAAACTCAAGTCCCGTAGAAAATCCGATAAATCCCGCTTCAAGTGCCTCGCGCAAAAGTTCTTCCATAATTTTAAATTGTTCAGGAGTAACATCTTTGCCCATTGCCCCCGCAACAATTCTTATATCATTATGACCGCAAAGCCATGCAAGATTCACTGACGGCTGAAGCTTTTGAGCTTTGTCAAGAACTGCTGCCATTGCCCCTTTTGGCACCTTTTGACCTGTCTCAAAAAGGTCATAAACCGAGGTAATACCATCAGCGTTTGAATCAAAGGGGACTTTCCCAAGTGAGTGTTTCATTGAATAACCACAGTTTCCAACAATTTCGGTGGTAATGCCTTGTCTCACTGAATTCTGAAACTCAGGAAAACACCAGAGAGTCCAGTCGGAATGTGTGTGCGAATCAATAAAACCCGGTGTAACACACTTGCCTTTTGCATCAATTATAACCGGTGCAGTCACGTTTGAAAGGTCGCCTATGTAGTCAATTTTGCCGTCTTTAACCGCAATATCCGAAACATAAAGAGGAGTTCCTGTTCCGTCAATTATGCTTCCGCCCTTGATTATCATATCAGGAGAATTTGTGTATTTCATAATTATTTACCTCATCTTTAAAAATACGTTCTTCTTTTAAGGCCAGCTACCAAACAGCCAATACCATATACAGTATAATTATACATCAGTTTCAAAAATTGTCAACATAGCTTTTGATTTTTTTAACGGCATAGTCTCAGCATAAAAAATTTTGTGTACTTGCACGGGACAAAAAGCCTTTGCATAAACTAATTATATATTTTTACAAAAGTCATCTCAAATGGATATTTTTATTTTATGTCGCACTTTTCCGACGGATTGGAGATATGTAGTATGTTTGGTTTGTTTGATTCACTTCTTGAATCCATTGTGTTCCTTATTTCTTTTGTTTCAGGGAATATGACTTTCCCAAAAACATTGACCGCAAAAGAAGAAAAGCTTTACATAGAAAAAATGGAAAACGGCGACATTGAGGCAAAAAACAAGCTTATTGAACACAACCTCAGACTTGTAGCGCACATCTCGAAAAAATATTCCTCAAACATCCGCGACAGCGAGGACCTTATTTCCCTAGGGACAATCGGACTTATAAAAGCTATAAACAGCTTTGACTCATCAAAGGGTACTCGCCTTGTTACATATGCCGCACGATGCATTGAAAACGAAATCCTGATGCTGATGCGAAGCAACAAAAAAACTCAAGGAGACGTTTCCCTCAATGACCCTATTGGCACAGACAAAGAGGGTAATCAAATTCTTCTTATGGATATTATCGGCGGTGATGAAGAGGACGTAATCAAAGAAATTGACAAAAAAGCTCAAATAAAGAAACTCTATGAAAACATAAAAACCCGCCTTGATATTCGCGAACGTAAGATAATTGAGATGCGGTATGGCTTAAATGACGGAAATGAGCTTACCCAGTCGGAAATAGGCGAAATAATGGGTATCTCACGTTCTTATGTATCAAGGATTGAAAAAAAAGCCATTGAAAAATTGAAACACGGAATTTGTAATGATGACATATAAAAAAGGAATGATTGCTCATTCCTTTTCTTTTTTAAACTGTTTGTTTTTTCTTTGCTCTTGGATGTGCACTTTTGTATACATCCTTGAGATGCTTTTTGAGAACACTTGTATAAATCTGAGTTGATGAAATATCCGTATGCCCAAGCATTTCCTGAAGAGATTTTAAATCCGCACCATTTTCCAGAAGATGTGTGGCAAAAGAATGTCTCAGTGTATGCGGAGTAATATCCGTCTTTATGTTTGCCATGGCTGCATACTTTTTGATTATTTTCCAAAAGCCCTGACGCGTCATTTTCGTACCATTACAGTTTACAAAGAGATTGTCCACCTTGCGATTTCCACGGACAAGCTGCACTCTCGCTGTATCTATGTAAGTTTTTACTGCCTTTTTGGCCAGTGAATAAATGGGTATAACCCGCATTTTCTTTCCCTGATTGCAGTTGATATAACCAATATCCATATCAACATCGGACATTTTTAGTTCAATCATCTCACTTACCCGCATACCCGTGGCATAAAGAAGTTCAAGCATAGCTTTGTCACGACAGCCTTTGGCATCCCTTACATCAGGCTGGTCAAGGAGATCCTCAACCTCTTCGTTTGTAAGAATTGCAGGGAGCTTTTTGTCAGCCTTTAGAGAATGAAGATTTTGTGTGGGGTCCTGAGTGATAACACCCTCGTTTTGCAGAAATCTGTAAAACGACCTGATAGAAGCAAGATTTCTTGACACTGTAGATGCCGACTTCCCTGATTTTTGCAAAGTAACAAGATAATCAAGAATGGTCGCACCGCTTGCATTTTTGAAATCCGAACCACATTCCTCCTGATATGTGAGGAAAGCGTTCAAATCACGTCTGTAAGACACAAGAGTATTTTCAGACGCACCCTTTTTCTTTTTTAGATAATTGAAATACTTATCAACTATGTTTTTCATCAGGTTTCCTTCTTTCTATCTACCCAAAAATGAACATATCGGTCTTAAGACCGGTGGCACAACAAATGCATCGATAAAACTGCATAAACCCAAAACCGCAATCATACCAAGAAGAAAAACCAGATTTTTTAGATACATTTCTTTGCGTATATTAAGAGTTTCGCCACGTTTCTTTAAAGTCTTAAGCGAAACTGCATAACGTATATTAAATACCATGTAAATTATCAGTGCCGGAAACAAAATCATTATCTGCGGCAGAAGTGATGCTAATATAAACAAAATGCCCCTACCTTTGTAAAGCTGTATAAGAAAAACAGTTGTGAATCCAAGCTTATATCCCCTTGCCGCCACTTGAATGACCCCAAGCGGTATTAGCCACACAGAAAGCCCCGACACCCACAAAAAAAGCACTGTTTTTATGTTGTTGTAAAGAGAAAACTTAAAAATTTCACCCTTGTCAACCGGCTGTATGGTATATGCCGACAAAAAATTGTTCATATAAGCACTAAGTGACTCATAGTTTTCGGTGTCCATAGTTATTGCCGACAAAGAACCGATTACTGTGCCTGCAACAAGACAGAAAAAAGTTAAAACAAACAAAACCTTGCTGCAACTGATGTAATCGGTTAACGTTTTAAAAAAATATTTTCTTTTCATAGCTTTCTCCCTTCGTAAAAACCATTTTTACATAGATATGAGACAAGCTGTGAAAATATGAAATTTATTAAATTTTATTTTGACATTTCATCGGCTCTTTTTATACAGGCATCAACCGCGCCCGAAACAGTAGCCGCGAATCCTGATTTTTCGAGTTCACAAACCGCTGCAATGGTTGTGCCACCGGGAGAGCACACCGCATCTTTGAGAGCCTGAGGATGTTCACGTGTTTCCATCACCATTTTTGCAGCGCCCTCCACCGCCTTTGCAGAAAGCCTGAGAGAAATATCTTTGGGAATGCCATGCTTTACACCAGCGTCAGCCATAGCATCAATCAACATATAGACATAAGCCGGACTGCTACCGTGAAGAGCTGTGGCGGTATTTATATGTTTTTCTTCCAAAACAACCACCTCACCCACAGCAGAAAAAATTTTTTCTGCCATTTCGAGCTCTGCTTCTTCAATATTTTTGTTTGGTGAAATAACCGTCATACCGCACCCAACCTTTGCAGGTGTATTTGGCATAACACGTACTATCTTGGCACTCTCACCAAGGATACTTTCTATTGTCTTAATTGTTGTTCCCGCGGCGATTGAAACGAACATCTTATCCTTTGAAAAAGCTTTCGCTTCTTCAAGAACAAATGGAAGAACATTGGGCTTTACTGCAAAAATTATTACATCGCTGCGTTCTATCACCTCGGTGTTATTCTCGCTGACAAACACTCCGCATCCGCGCCACAAATCAAGGCTTGACGCATTTTTATCACTTATCGAAAGTGTCTCACCACTTACTATACCTGATTTAAGCAGACCACCTGCCAGAGCAGATGCCATATTCCCCGCACCGATTATACCAATTCTCACAGTAATTCTCCTTTAATACTCTCCGCGAATATACTTTTCAATTCTGTCAAGACCCTCTTTGATAACTTCCATAGAGGTCGCATATGAAAGACGTACATAACCGTCAATTCCAAAGCCCTCACTGGGCACAAGTGCCACAAGTGCTCTTTCCAAAATGTCATCACAAAGTGCGCTTGCACTGTCAAATACCTGACCATAGAGTTCTCTTCCAAGAAGAGCTTTTACGTTCATAAAAATATAAAACGCGCCATTTGGCTTTTTGCAGCTTATTCCGTCAATGGAATTTATTCTTTCAACCATATAATCTCTGCGCTTAATATATTCTTTTTTCATAACATCAATCGATGACTGGTCACCAAGAAGCGCCTCAACAGATGCGAATTGAGCGATTGAGTTGGGGTTTGATGTAGCGTGGCTCTGAATATTCGACATAGCCTTTGCAACATCAGCATTAGACGCAGTGAAACCAATTCTCCAACCGGTCATAGCATAGGCCTTTGCCATACCATTTACAATGATTGTAAGATTTTTTATATCTTCACCTAAAGTCGCAATATTTATATGCTCACCTTCGTATACAAGCTTTTCGTAAATTTCATCAAAGATAACATAAATATTGTTTTTAACTGCAATTTCAGCAATCTTTTCAAGCTCTTCCCTGGTATAAACCATACCCGTTGGGTTGCTTGGCGTGTTAAGCACAAGAGCACGTGTTTTTGGTGTGATATGTGCTACAAGCTGCTCAGGGGTGAACTTGAAATTAGCTTCTTCGGTAGTATCAATAAATACCGGTTTTCCGCCAGCCATCTTCACCATTTCGGGATAGCTCACCCAAAAAGGTGCAGGAATAATAACCTCATCATCAGGCTCACAAATTGCCATAAAAATGTTGGTAAGGCAATGCTTTCCGCCGTTGCTTACAACAATGTTTGCTATTTCATAAGAAAGTCCTGTATCTCTCTTTATTTTTTCGCAGATTGCTTCCTTGAGTTCTACCGTACCCGATGCAGGTGTATATCTTGTGAAACCGCTTTCAATAGCCTTTATACCTGCTTGTTTTACGTTTTCAGGGGTTTCAAAATCAGGCTCACCCGCGCCAAAGCCAACTACAGGGATTCCCTGTTTTTTCATCTGCTTGAATTTTGCATCAAGAGACAGCGTCGGTGACGGGCTGATGCTCTTTGCTTTCTGTGAAATATATGTTTGCATTTAAATTCTCCTTACTGATTAAAAATAACCTAACCTACATTTTAATACAAAATCGGCGAAATATCAACCTTTTTTTTAATTATCCTAAATTTTTTTGCATTACACCCAAAAAATTTTCTGACGAAATCTTTTTTATAAGCATTTCGCTGTATCCTATTCTTTTCATTTCCTCAAAAATTTTATGAATATCCTCTATTCCCTTTATGCCTTTTGGCAAGCTGTCCATTCCATCAAAATCACTGCCAATCCCAATATTATTTTCCCCGCCGAGAGCGAGAATATGTTCAATGTGCCGCAGAATATCATTTATATTTGCATCTTCGTTAGCAAGGAACTCAGAATATAAATTTATTCCTATACATCCTCCATTTTTTATGATAGCATAAATTTGTTCATCCGAAAGGTTTCGTCTGTGACCGCATATAGCTTTGGCATTTGAATGTGTCGCCAGAATTGGCTTTTCAGCTATTTCAATCACATCCCAAAATCCTTTTTCGGAAATATGCGAAACATCAATCATCATTCCAATTTCGTTCATTTTCCGGGCAACTTGCCTGCCAAAAGCAGAAAGCCCGCTTCCGTTTTCCTCGGCGATACTTCCAGTGATTTCATTTGGATAATTCCAGCTGAGTGTCATTATGCGCACGCCTCGCAGGTAAAGATAGTTAAGCTTTTCAAGGTCTCCCTCTATAGCCTCACCGCCCTCAACGCTGAGGAGTGATGCAATCTTTTGGTCTTCAATAGCGTCTTTTATTTCAAAAGCATTATTGCAATGCTTTATGCGTTTCTTATTCTTTTCTATTTCATCAAAATATTTATCAATCAGCTCATTGCATCTTAAAAATGGTGTAAGTCCATCATTTCCTTTGTCTATGAATGCAGCAAAGGTCTGTATGTGCTGATTTCGGCTTCTTTCTATGCGATTTATGTCCACGTGGAAGGTATTTTCAAAAAGCCCACCGCCAAAATCCGTTATCTTTTGCACCGTGTCACAATGTGCATCAAAAATTGTCAAATCTATACCTCCAGAAAAGCCTGCTTTATGTGATTTATATTTTCACATTCAAATCCGCTGCCATCAAACGCTCCAAAAACCTCAACAATATCAAATCTTATATTGAGTTCTGTCGGGTACTTTGCAATATACCACTTCGCAGAATTAACTATGCTTTGTTTTTTATAATATGTAACCGCCTCTGCGGGAGTTCCAAACTGTTCGCTACTTCTTGTTTTAACCTCGACAAAAACCAAGTCCTCACCATCTTTGGCAATTATATCTACCTCTCCAGCCTTGGTGCGATAATTTTGTTCCAATATTTTGTAGCCCTGTTTTTTAAGATACAAAGCCGCCGCATCTTCACCGAGCCATCCCGTCATTTTATTAAAAAATCCACGTTTTTTCATATTACTTACCCAAAACCTTTGCGGTCATAAAAGATTTTCTGTGGACCTCGGAAACTCCATATTTTTGAATTGCTTCGCAATGCGCTTTGGTCCCATAACCTTTGTGCTTTGCAAAGCCATATTCGGGATATTCTTTGTCAAGTTCCGTCATAAGCCTATCTCTGCTCACCTTTGCCAGAATTGATGCAGCAGCAATGGTCTGAGATTTGGCATCACCTTTAACTATGTACTGGAAGGGAATATCATATGGATAATTGTCATTGCCGTCAATTATCACAAAATCAGCTTTTATTTTCAGGTTTTCAACTGCTCTGTGCATAGCAAGGGCAGTAGCTTTTTTTATATTGATTTCGTCAATAACCTCTGGCTCAACAAACTGAATGTCGTACGCAATAGCGACTTCTTTTATTTTGTCGAAAAGCATTTCTCTTTTTTTCTCGCTCAATTTTTTAGAATCGTTTATTTCCTCAATAACCAAATTGGGCGGCAAAATAACCGCAGCGGCACACACCGGACCCGCCAAAGGGCCTCTTCCCGCTTCGTCTATACCTGCAATATTTTTAAATCCCTTTTCGTATAAAGAATTTTCAATTTCTTTCATTTTTACCTCTCCTTTTAAAGAAACAGAGCAGATATATTTTCATATATCTGCCCGAAAACTGCGGTCATATATTCGGCAATTCCAAAGTTATTCTTCCTATTTTTGCCGCTCTGAAATCATCAAGAATCAAATTAGCCGCCCTGAGCGTATCAATATTTCCGCCCGAAACAACGCAGCCACGTTTTTTACCGATGAGCTCCATAAGTTCGAAATCATCACACGCCTCAATATCCTCATTTTCAAGCTTGAAACGGGAAATGAGCATATCAGGATAATTCTTCCTTAAAAATCCAACAAGCAAAAATGCAAGCTCTTCAATATCCATAATTTCATCTTTGATGCCGCCGGTGAAAGCAATTCGTCTGCCCACCTCTACATCATCAAACTTGGGCCACAAAATACCAGGTGTGTCAAGAAGTTCGTATTTCCCCATAACTCTTATCCACTGCTTTGCAGTGGTAACACCAGGTCTGTCTCCCGTCTTTGTAGCAGCACGACCCGAAAGTCGATTGATAAATGATGACTTTCCTACATTGGGGATGCCTACTATAAGCATTTTAACTGCCCTGCGCATCATGCCTTTTTCCTTTTCTTTGGCAAATTTCTCCGCCAAAACCTTTTCAATGGCACTGTCAAGATTTTTAAGTCCTTTTCCCGAAAGACTATCTGCTAAAATACAGCATACGCCTTTGCTTTCGAAAAATCTCAGCCATTTTTCATTTGCCACAGGGTCAGCAATGTCACTTTTATTTAGAATAACAATACGCGGTTTTTTGCCCACAATTCTGTCAATTTCGGGGTTTTGAGATGACAAAGGAAGTCGTGCATCAAGAAGCTCAATCACAACATCCACAAGTCTCAGGCTTTCAGTAATCAGTCTCCTTGTTTTTGCCATATGCCCCGGAAACCATTGAATTTGCATAATATACCTCTTATTTTAAAATCAATCTATCATACTTTCTATCTTATTGAGTGGCCAAAATCTGAAAACAGCGTGGCCAATAATATCATCCTCAGAGACAGGGCCAATTTCACGGCTGTCTTTGCTGTTGTTTCGATTGTCACCCATAACAAAATATTCATCTTCGCCAAGAACAATAGGATTCTCACGACTAAACTCATTGTTCGCCATTTTGCTGAATACAAAGTTTCCTACAAGGTTTGTCTTTTCCTTAATGTATGGTTCATCAATTTTTTCATCATTAACAAAAACATCGCCGTTTGAAAAGTCAATATAAAGGGAATCACCCTCTGCCGCAATAACACGCTTGATATAAAAAGGTGCCCGTGGGTCGCGGGTTTCAACAATGACAATGTCGCCCTTTTCGGGGGTGTAAAACAGCTTGTTCACATAAAGACGGTCAGCATGATGAAGAGTAGGTTCCATAGACTGACCGTCAACCACAGCAAGAGTCAAAACGTAGCTTTTAAGAAAATATGCCACAATTAAAGCCACAACAATAGCCTTCACCCAATCCCAAAGTTCGCTTTTCCAGTTGGGCTTTTTTTCAATAGTCTCTTCCAAACCTTTTTCGTCCAAGCTTTCGGTTTCTTCAATTATTTCATTATTCTTTTCAAATTCTTCCATAATTATCACCTTTAATTACCCAAAATAGTCAAATGGCAGGTATTAAAAAATACCCGCCATACATTTTTGTTAAATCTTTTCTTTAACTTTTGCAGCCTTACCAACTCTGTCACGGAGATAGTAAAGTTTTGCACGTCTAACTTTACCACGTCTTGAAACTTCAATGCGGTCAATGTTAGGTGAGTTTACGGGGAATGTCTTTTCAACACCAACACCGTAAGAAATTCTTCTTACTGTAAATGTTTCGCGGATTCCGCCGTGGTTCTTCTTGATGATTGTTCCTTCGAACATCTGGATTCTTTCTCTGTTTCCTTCTTTAACCTTAACATAAACGCGAACTGTGTCACCGATGTTAAGCTGGGGAAGGTCTGTTCTAATTTGTTCCTGTGTAATCTGGTCTAAAATGTTCATTTGTTTCATCCTTTCTATATTCAGATATTCATGCCATGCGCCCACCAGACAGGCCGCATACAGAGGACTACCCATAATCAACTCACAAAGTATATCACACTTTGATACAAAATGCAAGCATTTTTTTGTAATTTATGCAAATTTTTTATCCGCGACGATTTTTGGGGTTTACAATATCACGCCAATCAAGGTCACCGCGGTCAAGACCTCTTATCATAACCTCAGCAGTCGCACTGTTTGTAGCAAGGGGAATATTGTGCACATCGCAAAGTCTGAAAAGTGCAGAAACATCCGGCTCGTGAGGCTGAGCAGTGAGGGGATCGCGGAAAAACAAAACCAAGTCGATTTCGTTATAAGCAATTCTTGCACCAATCTGCTGGTCGCCACCCTGAGGACCTGACAAAAACAGACTTACATCCATACCTGTGGCTTCAATGATAAGGCTCCCTGTTGTGCCCGTAGCACAAAGATTGTGCTTGCTCAGAATACCTTTATAAGCAATACAAAAATCTACCATCAATTCTTTCTTCTTGTCATGTGCAATTAAAGCAATATTCACGTTTTGCTCCTCCTGTTCTTTTGTACGAGAATTAGTTTCGGGGGGTATTACTAAAATTCGTTATCTTTTTCGGAATGACTTTCCGAAAAATCTTTTCTTTTCCAGTTTCAAAAGCTGTACATTCTTTCCTGTTAAACGTTCACATATATTATGGTATCCCCGACCGGCAAGAGATTTCTTTTGACAAACTACCGGCTCACCCCTTGTTGCAGATACAATAACATCTCCATCATCAGGAATAACACCAAGAAGGTCAATACTAAGAATATTAAGAACTTCATCGATGCTCAGCATCTGGCCGCGTTTTACAAGTTCAGGTCTTATCTTGTTGATAATAACCTTGTGGTCAAATATTTCATTTTGTTCAAGAAGACCAACAATTCTGTCAGCATCTCGGACTGCAGAGACATCCGGAGTGGTAACAACCACAGCCTTATCTGCCCCAGCAATAGCATTTTTAAATCCCTGTTCAATACCCGCCGGACAATCAATCACCACAAAGTCATATTCTTCTTTAAGCTTTTTGCAAAGCTCCTTCATTTGCTCAGGACTCACAACATCCTTATCGGTTGTTTGTGCTGCAGGAATCAAAAACAATCCCTCAAAACGCCTGTCTTTTATAGCCGCGCGCTTTATATCGCACTCACCATTGACAACATCAACAAGGTCATATACAATTCTATTTTCCTGCCCCAAAATCACATCAAGATTGCGAAGGCCAATGTCTGTGTCAATCAAAACAACTTTTTTACCCAAAAGAGAAAGCCCAACACCCAAATTTGCAGTAGTTGTCGTTTTCCCTACGCCGCCTTTACCCGAGGTCACAACAATTACTTCTGACATACAAGCTTCCCTCCGCATCACAAAATAAGTATCATACAAAGACATTCTAACACAAATGCATACAAATGTCAAAATGTTCTTTAAATTTTGAGGAAAATTTTCTCAGGCTATTTAAGCAGTGTGTTCATTTCAAACACTTCGGAAGTCACCTCAGATACTCCCAGATAATATTCAAACATATCCCTTGCAACCTGTGCTGCATAACGGCTCGTCGCTCCATGTTCCAAAACGACAGCAACTGCAATTTGCGGATTGTCATAAGGTGCAAACCCTACAAACAATACAGTATCACTTCCGTTGCTTACCTCAGCTGTTCCCGTTTTTCCGCCAACGGCGATACCAAAATCTTCAAAAACAGCCTTTGCCGTACCATCTTCTGTTACACGTCTCATGCCGTCTTTTACTGCTTGCACGGTTTCATCAGAAATCTCATAATTGGAAATTTCAGTGGGTTCATTTCTGTAAACAACCTCACCTGTTTTGTAATTTCGTACCTCTTTCACAAGATGAAGTGCATACCTTTTACCTTTATTTATTATGGTGCTTACATAACTGGCAAGCTGCGCAGGAGAAAACATATTATCCGACTGGCCTATTGCCGCCTGCAGTGTGTCACCGGGATACCAAGGCATATTTCGAGACTCGCGATACTCCTCACTTGCCACAATGCCCTCTGATTCATACAGTTCAATTCCAGTTTTCTGACCAAGACCAAAAGCCTTTGCATACTGGGACAGTTTTTTGATGGTCAATCTTCTCCCCACATCATAGAAGAAATAGTTACACGAAACCCCAATCGCCTCGGACACATTTATTGTTCCGTGGGTTTCGCCTGTATTCTTCCAAATAAGACAGGTAGGCTTATATGACGGTGCATAATATTCATAAACACCCTTTGTTGCCATTTTTTCGTCAGGAGAAATTATTCCCTCTTCAAGCGCCGCAATAGCGGTCAGTGGTTTAAAAGTTGAACCAGGTGTATAAAGTCCGTCCAGAGCTCTATTCACCAAAGGTTTGTCCGGGTCTTTGAGCAATTCGTTGTAATTCTTTGTATAGGTGGTAGGGTCATATCCCGGGAGTGACACCATAGCAAGAACATCACCAGTTGAAATCTCCACAGCCACAGCTGCGCCGCTGAAACAGTCTTTTCCTCTATCTTCTCTGGCTTTTTCGATGCTTCTTTGAAGGGACTTTTCTGTTATCTCCTGAAGCTTTGAATCAAGTGTCAAAACAGCGAAATTTTCAGTCTCAGGAGATTTTTCATTGAGCATTTGAGAAAGCGAACCGCTTTTTGTCTGTTCAACACGCTTATATCCGTCTTTTCCCTTGAGATAGCTTTCAAGAACTTTTTCAAGGCCGTCTTTTCCAATTATGTCGTTCATTCCATAGCCTTTATTTTTCAGCTCATCATATTCTTCTTTATAGATAATCCCCGTTCTGCCCAAGATATGTGCCGCCATAGAGCCATTTACATACTCACGCACGGGCTCAACCTCAACATTGACACATCCAAGTTCAAAGGACTTCTCCTTTATTTTCTGCACTGTATCAATGCCTATATCACTGGCAAAAGTATACGGATTCATCACGCTGAAATTTTTTGACAGCATTGTGTATCTCACTGCCACAATTTTTCTTATATCATCTTTGCTGTACTCCTCAGAAACATTGAATTTTTCAACGTAAAACTCCATCACGTCTTCTGCAGAGCTAAATTTTTCAAGCTTATTTTCCTTTTTCCAATTCTTTAAAGCCTCATCAGGTTTTTCAAAATCTCCAAATTCAAATTTATATGGAGGCCCTGAAATTGGAAATTCATCAATATATTCAATTCCGCTGTTTTCACACATTCCTATAAGTTTAAGAATTGTTTCATTAAGCTCTTTGTCGCTACTATCCACACTCTGAATTTGTATATAATAGCCCATTTTGTTAGTAACCATAGGTCTTCCAAATCGATCAAGCATTTCGCCTCTTGGTGCTTTTATTGGATAAGCACGGACGAGTCGGTTTTCAGCCTTTTCTTTGTACTCGTCACCATGAACAATTTGCAAGCTAAAAAGCCGTGCCACGAACACAATCGCAAACACGGCAAGAAAGCATAATATAAAAACAAAACGAGCTCTCAAACCTTTTTTATCCAATAGTTTCACCCTTATCAGAATATAAAACCTTTCCCATCTTTTTCACAAGAAAATAAACAGGAACACAAGCAATTACATTATAAAAACTCTCAGGAATCACGACCCTCAAAATCAGCGAAAAGAAATTCCCGCCATTTAGTGTCAGTAAATATATAGCCCCATAAACCGCCTCATAAACAAGAGTTTCAATAAATACCATAATCAGTACAACCAAAATATTGTTATCTCTCAAAACCCTTTCGCAAAAATACGAGGTGAAAAAACCAAGAAGCATCATAAGAATAGCATTAAGCCCCCAAAGTCTGCCTATAAGCATATCAAAAATAAGGCCAAAAACTGCTCCTAAAATTGCACCCTCCGTTTTCCCGCAAAAAGTACATACAACAACTATATAAATCAAAAACAAATTCGGTTTGACAGAAAAAATTTCAATACAATCAATAAACGTCGCCTGAAAGATGGAAAAAACCAACAAAAATGCTCCATGCAAAGTAGTCTTCATAGCAACCTCTCAAAAATCAGTTCATATCATTTTTTATTATTAAAACAGCATTGATCTTTTCAATATTGGCATCAGGAGCAACCACAGCATACTGGGAAATCCCCTGCATATCAGGTCTGATTTCAAGGACCTTTCCAATGGTCAGCCCTTTAGGATAGATACCTCCAAGTCCCGATGTCATAATTTTGTCGCCAACAATAATATTGGCATTTTTAGAAATAAAAGAAAGCCTTAGGTTTCCGCCCAGAGAATCGTTTGAGTCCCCCTCTGCCACGCCATATTCACCCGACCTGACAATTTCCGCCCCCACAGAATGTGCAGGGTCAATAAGAGTTATCACCCGTGACCATGTGGTTCCTACCTCGCTTATTCGTCCAACCAACGCTTTATCTGCTGAAATAACAGGCTGATTCAGTGCAACCCCATCGGCAGCACCTTTATCTATAACAAATGTATTATACCAGTTTGACGGTTCTCTCGATACCACCTCAGCGGCGTCAAGTTCAAGTTCAGGATAAGCAGCTTTCAGAGCAAGAAGACGTCTCAGCTCCTCGTTTTCGCTGAGAGCAATCTCGCTTTTTTCAATGGCAAGTTCAAGTTCAGCCTTTTGAAGTTTAAGCTTTTCTATTTCCTCTTTCAGCTTATCAATACTCGAAAAGTACCCGAAAAAGTTGGACACACCATTTCCCGCTTTGGTGAAAAGCTTTTGAACCGGAGTGACAATCACCTGAGTTACATTTTCAAGAAAAGTAATATCGGGACTCACTGCATCCACAACACCTACAATTATTCCAAGAGAGACAGCTGCCACTATCAAACCGAAAACACATCTGTTTTTAAAAAACCTCTTCAAAAGATGTATCTCCTCTCACAAATTCAATTATTCAGACATCAAAAGAGTGTGCAGTGTCTTGATTTCTTCAAGGGCTTTTCCTGCACCGATAGCAACACATTCCATAGGAGACTCCGCAATGAAAATCGGAATTTCAGTGTGCGCATTTATAAGCTTTCCAAGACCTTTCAGCATACATCCGCCACCGGTAAGAACAATACCCGACTCAATAATATCAGCAGCAAGCTCCGGCGGTGTTTTTTCAAGCACTGCCTTGATTCCGTCAATAATCATAGCAAGGCTTTCCTTTATTGCTTCACGGACTTCTTCTGATGTAACGGTCGCAGTTCTTGGAAGACCTGAAACCAAATCACGGCCCTTTATGCTTGTTGAAAGTTCTTCTTTCAGTGAGCAAGCCGAACCAATCTCGGTTTTTATTTCCTCCGCTGTAATATTTCCTATGATAAGATTGTGATTTTTCTTAAGATATTGAATGATATCATTGTCAAAAGAATGGCTTGCAACCTTGAGGCTCTGAGTTGCAACAATTCCGCCAAGTGAAACAACCGCAATTTCGGTTGTTCCCCCACCAATATCCACAACCATTGAACCAACGGGTGCATTCACCTCAACTCCTGCACCAATAGCCCCTGCCATTGACTTTTCAAGAAGATACACATCTTTAACACCAGCAGCAAGAACAGCATCCCGCACAGCACGTTTTTCAACATCAGTAATGTGCGACGGCAGGCATACAACAGCCTTTGGCTTTAAAAACGTTGTGCCAACAGCTTTTTTTATAAAATACTTGAGCATAGCAACCGTAATATCAAAATTTGCAATAACCCCTTCCTTTATAGGTGTAACCGCACAGATATCAATAGGAGTTCTTCCCAGCATTTCACCGGCTTCCTTGCCTATTGAAAGGATTTTGCCTGATGCACGGCTGATAGCAACAACAGTAGGCTCGTTCACCACAATACCTTTTCCTCTTACATAAATAATAGTATTGGCAGTACCCAAATCAATTCCTATTTCATTTGCCATAACAAAAACACTCCTTATGTAAATTTTGAAAATATTTCTTAAAATATTTTTATGCCAAAGTCATCCTTTAAAATGTTGGCAAGCTTTGAAACCGGCAACCCAACCACGTTGAAATAGTCACCGTTTATTTTTTCTACAAAAACCGAGCCCAAATTCTGTATTCCATAGCTTCCTGCTTTGTCCATAGGCTCCTTAGTTCTAATATAATCTTTTATTTCGTTTATGTCAAGTTTTTTAAAGAATACTTCGGTTTTTTCACAAAAAGAAATTTCTTTTTCCGTTTCTGTATTTTTCACAAAAACCCCCGTGAAAACATGATGCATATTTCCGCTTAAATCGGATAGCATCCTAAAGGCATCCTTTTCATCCTTGGGCTTACCCAAAACTTTCATGCCGATTGCAACAACTGTATCCGCTGCAATAACAATTTTATCCGAGCCTTCCCCCAGTTTCTTAATAACATTTTCACCTTTGAAACGGGCAAGAGCACATACATCCTCTTCAATACTCGCAAAGGAGATGTCAGGCTCAGGTGTTTTGTCCACTATAACCTCAAACTGAAGCCCAAGCATCTTCAGAAGTTCTTGTCTTCGTGGCGAGCCTGATGCAAGAATCAAATCACTCATAAAAACCACCATCTTTCAATATTCTGTCGCCCAAAACCTTGGCGCCCATACCGGTAATCGCTCCGCTGACTGCTGCAACAATCAATAGTTGTGGTAAATAGGAAAACATATACACTGTATAAAAAATCAAACTTGCCACTAAAATCTGTGCAAGATTATATAGCGTTGCGCCAATGACGCTCATTCCTACAACACTCACCTTTGGATAAAAATATTTCTTTGCAAATATCATACCCAAAACAGAGAAAAATGTTCCCAGCAAACTGTATGGCAAAGCGGTCACTCCCCCCGAAAGAAGAGATCCCAGAAACGCTCTGAGGAGAGAAATAACCATAGCGTTCTTCCCTCCAAAAAGAAAAATATTCAATATAGTCACTATATTTGCAAGTCCGAGCTTTCCACCCGGAACAGGGGAAATCAAAATTCGGTTTTCCACATACTGAAGCACGATTCCCACCGCTGTGAGAATCGCCATAATGCATATGTTTTTTGCGGAATATTTTTTCTTTTTCATCAGTATGTCACCTTGTCAACACGTTTATCTTTCTTTCCGGCTATTTTCACTATAACCCGATTCGGCGAGCAAACAATCATCTGCCCCGCTTTTGTTATTTCTCCTGATTTCACATCAAGTCTGTCGGGGCAGGTTGCTTCTGTCATTTTTACGCCCCTTTTTGTTATTTCAAGTGTGTTTTGACCCTTTTCGCTTTCTATTTTAATGGTTTCTGTACCCGAAATTTCCGCAAGGTTATAAACAGCATATTCATTCCCATCAACAAAAATCTCTACTGTCTCTGCACTTTCAGAAAAAACAAACGCACTAAAGAGAATATAAATTAAAACAGCAAACAAAACTACCGAAAAAATTATAATCTTATCCAAAGTAGTTGTCATCATTTAAACCCCTTGTTAAAATGCCCTCTGGTAAAATCTTCCTGACTGTATTCACCGCCCATAAGGAATGCATTTGAAATCTCTTTACATTCATCGGGCTTTTCATCAGTAAAATACAGTCTGACAAAACCGACATTTGTATTTTTTATTTTATCCATATCCCCAAGAAGTATCGTCTTTTTGCTGTTTAAAATGACACTTCGGCAAATGTCCCCGTCTTTGATAACAGGAAACTTAATTCCAAGGCGGTCAGTAATTGAATTTTCGCCATTACACGGGCATTTGTCACCATTTCTTATGAGACAATTTTCGGAAACCACAATAGGTAATCGTCCATAAACCATGATGCCAGCAAGAAGTGGCTTTGACATATTTTTAATTTGCCCAAAATTCAGTTCAGGCGAAAGTTCAACCGATTTAAGTCCTGCCCTCTTTAAGAACTCAAGGGAATATGAATTTGCAGTGTTAAGTCTGAAACCGCCATAAATATTATATCCCGAAAATTCATTTATAAGCGAAACGTTGTGAACAAGAATTCCGTGATAACCATCATCAAGCAAAATTTTTGCCCTCTTTGTATAATTCACATATTCATCAATCTTTAGAATTGCAGGCAGAACAATCACGGTTTTTTCTTTTATTGTGTCTGCTATCCTCCTGTTTCGCTCTATTATGCCAACAGGAACATAAAACTTGTCAAACGCCAAATTTTTAACCGCTCCAAGCTGTTCATCCTTTGTTATTTCACAAAAAAATTCTGTTGACCGAGCATCGCAGTTAGAAATTTTATCATTATATTCTTTTCTATCATCTGACCGCTCAAATGATTGTATAATTTTTTCTTCCAGCATTTTGAGGGCTTCTCTGCGGATTTTATTAAGTTCTCCCGTTGATAAAAACAGACCATCCTCTACCTCTGCCCAAATATCGCTGAACTCAAATGGTGTACCCCCGGTTTTTGAAAGCTGTGCCACCACAGTACTTGCATCAAGAGAGGTATTCCTTGCCTTTTCAGGAATCATATTATGCTTATACTCAACTGTTATATCATCACAATTTAAACACAGCGTTGGCTGCATTTCGTTCTTAAATATAGCCTTTCCAGAAATTTTTCTTTTCCGGTTTTCATTTTTTATGGAGGAAAGGAGTTCTTTTTCAAGCGTAGAAGTTTCTTTCAGGTATGGATTGTCAGGCTTGTGAGGCGCAAACATATCTTTTCCCTGATTTCCCGAAAGATAACCGTCCGTATATCCGCCACGATTAAAAATACTTTCAAGAGTTTTTATATCATCAGTTGTGATGCTGTCAGGGTCATCAATATATTTGCGATAAACACTTACAACCGCCGCAACATAAGCCGCACCTTTCATTCGTCCTTCAATTTTAAAAGACAAAACCCCATTTTGTAAAAGCTCATCCAAATAATTTATCCCCATAAGGTCCTTAAGGCTTAAGAAAAACGCCTTATCCCGTGAATTGTTTATGCTGTATGGGAGTCTGCAGGGTTGTGCACACTTGCCACGGTTTCCGCTTCTGCCGCCAATCATACTGCTGAAAAGACATTGACCTGAATAACTCATACAAAGTGCTCCATGAATAAACACTTCAAGCTCAGCACTGGTATTTTCAGAAATTTCTTTTATTTCTCTGGCAGAAAGTTCCCTTGACAAAACAACTCTTTTTACGCCCATTTTCTCGAGGAATTTTACACCTTCAACATTGTGAATAGTCATCTGGGTACTTGCGTGAATTGGTAAATCTGGGACTATTTCCCTCGCCATTTCCAAAACGCCCATATCCTGAACGATTATGGCATCAACACCTGCCGCTGACAAAAATATCAAATAGTCAGAAAGGTCCTCCATTTCAGCATCAAGCACAAGGGTGTTCACAGTAACATATGTCCGCACACCCCGCAGATGACAATAATCAACCGCTTTTTTCAGTTCATCACGGTCGAAATTATCGGCAAAGTTTCTTGCGCCAAAACTTTTGCCGGCAAAATATACCGCATCCGCACCGCTTTGAACAGCTGCAACCAGACATTCAAAATTTCCTGCCGGAGCAAGAAGCTCTACCTTTCTCATAAACTTTCCAATCCTTTTTAATACTTTCTGTTATTTTGTCCACTTGATTGTGAACTGCATCTTGCAAGCTCAATCTTTAGATTTTGTACTTCCTTTTCAAGCTGTGCCGCCTTTTGTGAGCGTTCATCAAGTGCCGCAAGAAGCTTGCCCTCACTGCTTGCATAATCTGACACTTGCTTTCTAAGATTATCCGTTACATCCTCAAGCTTTATGTATTCATCCGACAAATTTATGGCTGCAAGCATAGCAATCATAACATTTGTAAGCTGAGGATTTTCTTGTCTTATATCCTTTATCTTTTTGTCAACTCGAACAGCAACTCTCTGTACATACTCTGCCGACTCCGCGGTAACAAGCGTATATTCCGCCCCGTCAATCAAAACTTTTACCTTGTTCTTTTCCAAAGCAAATCACCTCTCAAACAAATTCATAGCATCGCATTTTAAAAATGCAATCACAGATTTCGCATCATTTATTTCGTTATTTAAAATCATTTTTCTAACGTCATCCACCGAAAATTCCTGAATATCTAAAAACTCATCTTCATCAGGACAAACCTCACCTTTTTCAAGGTTACAAGCAAAAAAGATATGTGTCACCTCATTGGCAAATCCCGGTGACGGATAAAGAAACCCAAGGGGAACAATCTCTTTTGCCACGTATCCAGTTTCTTCTTTGAGTTCACGTATACCACATTTTTCGGGTTTTTCATTTTTGTCAAGCTTCCCCGCAGGGATTTCCCATATCGCTTTTTCTATTGGCTTTCTGAATTGTCTCACCAATGGAATTTTTCCATCAGGTGTAAGAGCAACAATTCCAACACCGCCGGGGTGGTCAACAAGCTCACGATAAGCAGTTCTTCCGTCAGGAAATTCAACCGTCTCAATGCGCAAATCAATTATTTTTCCTTCAAATAGTTTTTTCGATTCAATAGTTTTTTCTTCAAAAATCAATTTCCAAGCCTCCTCAAAGTTTCAGGCATTCTGTCCCGCAAGAACTCCGGTAGAAAACGCAATCTGCAAATTAAATCCACCGGTATATGCATCAACATCAATTATTTCACCGGCAAAAAAAAGTCCTTTTATTTTCTTTGACTCCATAGTGGATGGGTCAATTTCCTTAACCGAAACGCCACCCGATGTGATTATTGCCTGTTCTATGGGGCAAAAATCTTTTACTGTAAGGGTTATTCCTTTAATGAGTTTTATCAGCCTCTGCCGTTCTTCCTTTGTAACGGAATTCACCTTCTTGTGTGGGTCAATTCCTGAAAGCTGCACTATTGGTGATATAAGTCCACTGGGAAGCAAATCAGAAAGGCTGTTGGCAAAATCCTTGTTCATATATTTGGCAAAATCCCGAAGAAGACGTGCATCGAGCTGTTTTTCATCAAGAGCAGGTTTTAGGTCAATCACAATTTTATACTTTCCACTCTCCATAGGTCTCATATGTGCAGAGGCGCTTAAAATAGTTGGTCCGCTAAGTCCAAAGTGAGCAAACATAAGTTCTCCAAAATCGTCATAGACCTTTTTACCTTTTTCGTTGAAAACAGTTATTTCTATGTTCCTAAGAGAAAGTCCCATAAGGTCATAGGGCCATTTTTCCTCAACTTCAACGGGAACAAGCGACGGAATTATGTCGGTTA
Organism: Clostridia bacterium; assembly: GCA_045648845.1. Taxonomy (GTDB): domain Bacteria; phylum Bacillota; class Clostridia; order Monoglobales; family Monoglobaceae; genus SIG440. The sequence continues at coordinate 8,725 of JAZROR010000129.1, read as the reverse complement.
CCGTATGTCCAACACTTTCTGCAAAGTTATAGCCATCACCCGTAGAGCCTGTTGCAGGATATGAAACACCTCCTGTTGCTATTATCACCGACTTTGCCTCAAGTTTGCCGTTTTTTTCAGTCAAAACACCTTTGGCGCAATCATTTTCCGCAACTATGCTTTTCACCTTGTCGCAAAGGATTTTTACGCCTTTTCTTTTGAGTTCTTTCTCAAGTGCATTCACCACACTTGTACTCTTATCAGAAACGGGAAACACCCTGTTTCCCCTTTCAACCTTTGTTTCAACGCCGATTTGATTGAAAAAGTCTATGGTTTCCTGATTGGTAAACCCATAAAACGCACTATAAAGAAAGGAACTGTTTTTTGTAACATTCTTTATCAGTTCCTCTACGTCTTCACAAGCATTCGTAATATTACAGCGTCCCTTGCCCGTTATCAGCATCTTCTTTCCCAAAATGCGATTTTTTTCGATTAAAAGAACCACAAGGTCGCGATTTGCCGCGGTAAGTGCCGCCATTATTCCTGCAGCACCACCACCAACAACAATCACATCAAATTTGTTATTTGCCATTTTTCTTACCTGTTTTCTGTGTTCGTCTATTTGAATTTGTCTTTGAATACGCCTTTACGCGAGGTTTGGACGGGGTCTTTCCTTTGCCGCCAGCTGCCTCAATTTTTTTCAGCATATTAACCTCGGATTCACTGAGCTTGCGCCATTTTCCTGACGGAAGATGTCCAAGAGTGAGTCCCGCTTCTTGTGTTCGCTTAAGCTTTTTCACAATACAGCCAAGAGTCTCAAACATCTTTCTTACCTGACGGTTTCTGCCCTCATGGATTGTAATTTCAACCTTTGTTCCATATTGAGTCGCACCCACAACCTCAACTTCTGCAGGGCTGGTTTTTACGCCGTCAACAATGACGCCCCGTCTTAGCTGCAAAATTGTGTCCATGGTGATGTTTCCTGTAACTTCTGCCACATAGGTCTTTGCAATATCGTGTTTTGGATGTGTTATTTTAAAAGTTAGGTCACCATCATTGGTAAGAAGCAACAGGCCCTCTGTGTCATAGTCAAGCCTGCCCACAGGGTAAATTCTTGCAGAAATATCCGAAACCAAATCCATAACCGTAGGTCTACCCTTGTCATCCGAAACAGTGGTAACAAAGCCAACGGGTTTGTTGAGCATTATATAGTATTTCTTCTCTGTATTTTTGACTGTTTCCCCGTCAACCTTTACCACGTCATAGCCTTCATCAATCTGAACACCCATTTCGCGGATAATTTCATCATTGACCATAACTCTGCCTTCTGCAATCATTTTTTCAGCCGCACGTCTTGACGCCACTCCTGCATTGGCAAGATATTTTTGTAGTCTTATCATAAAGCATCCATTCCTTAAAACAATATATCAAATCAATTATTTAAACAAGCTGTTGCAAACAACAACGTCATCTGCAACAGCCGTACACAATCAAATCTATTCGTTTCTGTATTTTTCGAGAATGTTCTCAATTCTCTTTATTGGATTGAGGAGTTCGCTGATTGAATGTTCAGCATTGAGTTCATCAATGAGAAGCGCCACATACTTGCTCATATCAACCTGATGATACCAAGGCTTTGTGAGAAGCTCAGGCTTTGCATAAATGAGGTTTGTAGTGAACACACCCTCGATTAAACCTTCTTCATACGCTTTGTCAAATCTTTCAAAACCTTCTGTAAACAAACCAAAAGTAGAGAAAATGAAAACTCTTGAAGCTTTTCTTTTCTTGAGTTCTCTTGAAACATCAATCATAGAATCCCCTGATGAAATCATATCATCAACGACAATAACATTCTTGCCGTCAATATCGCTGCCCAAAAATTCATGCGCAACAATAGGATTTTTGCCGTTTACCACTCTTGAATAGTCACGGCGCTTGTAAAACATTCCAAGTTCCATTCCGAGAACTGAAGAATAATACATACATCTTGACATCGCACCCTCGTCAGGAGATATAATCATAGTATTATCCTTATTTAAGATTATATCCTTGTCATATCTGATACAAGTCTTTATCATTTGGTATGTAGGCATTACGTTCTCAAAGCCCTTGAAAGGTATAGCATTCTGAACCCTTGGATCATGAGCATCAAAGGTAATAATGTTATCAACACCAAGGTTTGCAAGTTCCTGAAGTGCCACTGCACAGTCAAGAGATTCTCTCGCTGAGCGCTTATGCTGACGTCCCTCATAAAGCATTGGCATAATCACTGTAATTCTCTTTGCCTTTCCGCCTATTGCCGAAATAGCACGCTTGAGATCCTGATAATGGTCATCAGGACTCATAGGAATATCTGTTCCATAGAGCTTGTATGTTTCGCCGTAATTGAAACAGTCAACTATGATATAAACATCATATGTTCTTGCGGAATGGAGAAGTGTAGCCTTTGCCTCACCTGTTCCAAATCTGGAAATTTTGAGAGGAAGCAAAAACGTTCCATGATTTTCTATATCATCGTTATTAAACTTCTTGAGATAGTAGTCTACCTTCGAGCAAAAGTCTTCACAGCCTGTCATTCCAATAACACCAAGTCTGCCGAGGTTGTAGGATTCGATTGTTGATTTCATTTGTTTTCTCCTTTGATTGATTGTTTTATATTTAGATAATTATTATACTTTATTTTTACTTTGATGTCAATAAATCCAGGTGTCAAAATGTCGAATTTTAGTTTTTATATTCAGCCAAAAGCTTATATTTAATGTTCCAGAGCTTTTGTGACAAATCCACATAATATTCATGAGGATTTTCAAAACGCTTTACTTCTTCCCAAATCTTATCAAGCTGTTCTTCGCAATTCTGGCGAATTTCCTGAAGTGACGGAGATTTATAAACACATTTTCCTTTTTCAAATATGGGAACCTGAAGCTCAACCGCTGTGAAATCTGAGATTTTCTTTCTTTTCCACGTGTTTTGGGGGTCAAAAATTTCGTATTCCTTTGATGTGTCTATTTTCTCCTCTGCCAAAGTAATCACATCAGCAATAGCCTTTCCCGTATCGTTTGCAAAAAGTCTGTATACCTTTTTGAAGCACGGATTTGTAATTTTCGCAATATTCTCGCTGATCTTGATTTTGGGAATTATATCGCCATCTTTTTCAAGTGCCACCAGCTTGTAAACACCACCAAATACCGGTTCTGACTTTGATGTAATAAGCCTTTCGCCCACACCAAAAGAATCCACACAAGCGCCCTGCTTCAAAATATCTTGAATTATATATTCATCTAAGGAGTTTGAAATAACGATTTTTACATCACTGTATCCCGCATCGTCAAGCATCTTTCTTGTCTTTTTTGTAAGATATGTGATATCACCACTGTCAATTCTGACACCCTTTGGACGAATACCCATAGGACCCAGCACTTCGTCAAAAACCTTTATTGCATTTGGCACACCAGACTTGAGCACGTTATAAGTATCCACCAACAATGTGCAGTCATTGGGATAAGCCAAAGCATAAGCGCGAAAGGCTTCGTATTCGCTGTCAAAGGACTGAACCCAGCTGTGTGCCATTGTGCCCAGTGCCGGAACACCAAAAAGAGCATCCGAAATGGTACACGCAGTACCTGTTGCTCCGCCGATATATGCGGCCCTTGCACCGTATATTGCACCACCTGCACCCTGAGCGCGACGTGAGCCAAACTCCATAACAGGTCTGCCCTCTGCCGCACGTACAATTCTGTTGCACTTTGTTGCAATAAGGCTTTGGTGATTTATGGTGAGGAGCAGCATTGTTTCAATAAACTGTGCCTGAAGAAGTGGACCTCTCACCGTAAGAATCGGTTCATTGGGGAAAATAGGAGTCCCCTCAGGAATAGCCCATACATCACATGAAAACTCGAAATTTTCAAGATAACTCAAAAACTCCTCACAAAAGAGCTTTTTCCCTCTCAAAAATTCAATGTCCTCAGGCATAAACTTAAGTTCTTTAAGATATTCAATAACCTGCTCCACCCCTGCCATAATAGCAAAACCGGCGTTATCAGGAACCTTTCTGAAAAACAAATCAAAGTATGCAATTTTATCCTGCATGCCGTTTTTGAGGTATCCATTTGCCATGGTTATTTCATAAAAATCAGTGAGTAAAGTATAATTCATAAATCTGCTCCATAAAATACAAATTTCTACAAAATTAGTATACCATTTAAAGAAGAAAAATACAAGTATTTTTAAACCAAAATATAAAAAAGGCAGTTCATTTTCACTGCCCTTATTTTAATGAATCAATTATAATAATATCATCGCCGATTTTTTTAATATTTTCCCACTTGATTACTATATCGTCTTCTCTGCCCAAAAAGCCCATCATTCTATAAGCTCCCGGGACAATTATGGCAGTAAGCCGTCCGTCAATTAAATCAATCTCAACATCCGACACAAACCCAAGTCTTGCCCCGTCAGTAACATTTATTACCTCTTTTGTTTTCAGTTCATTTATGCTGCAATTCAAGGTATCACCCCTTTTCTATTAAATTTATATACACCTATTTCTTCTCATATTCGGATTTGATACTTAATTTTCTGTATACCTTTTCCTCATGTGTGAAATACTTGTAATGAAAATATAAAAAAGGGGCTGGTTGAAATTCTTATTAACAAAGTTGAAATCTGTGGGGTAAACACTTCAAAGCTTCCTTGTTTAAGTGAAAAACAAAAACAGGAGCTTTTTGAAAAAATAAAGAACGGGGATATAGGTGCCCGCCGTGAGTTTATATACGGAAATCTCAGGCTTGTCTTAAGCGTCCTTCAACGCTTTGGGGGACGGGGTGAAAACATTGACGACCTTTTTCAGGTGGGTTGTATCGGCCTCATAAAAGCACTGGACAACTTTGACACTTCGCATGGCGTTAAATTTTCTACGTACGCTGTGCCGACAGATGTCCTTTGTTGAAATATTATTTAAACCTGTAATAAATTTCTGTTTTGTCTCCTGATACTACTATTTCCGATATACAATTCTCCACAATACTCCGTTTTTCTTTTGGAGTCATATATTCCCAGCTTTCACGCAAAGTAGTAAGCTGTTTTTTTATTTCTTTGTTTCTCTTTGAAATAATACTTTGTTGTTCTTCGCGTTTGATTTCTTTGTCTATTTCATTAAGCCTTTGTTTTTCATCTTCTATCGTTTCTCTCAGTGTTTCATCCTCCGCATCTGCATAAAGAGAATAAAGCCTTTTCAGCTTTTCTGTTATCTTTTTTCGATTCTCAGCGAGAATTTCAATCACACTTTTTTCCCTTTCAAGCTTTTTGTCTTGACTTTTTATGGACAGCGAAAACAAGTCTTCCTTTACAACATTCTCAAGCTCCTCAGCCCACATCCCTGGGTTTTTGCAGTCTGGGTCTTTCACAAGGTGTGGTTTTGTTTTGTCCTTTGAATAACACACTAGCCTCATCCCTTGTTTGCCCCATCTTTGATACCTCATTTTTGCACCGCAAACTCCGCATCTGACAAGTCCTGCAAGGAGATTTTGAGAGTTCCCTTTGAACTTTCCCGACCGCTCTGCCATTCTCTGCATAGTCCGTTCATACGTTTCAAGGCTTATTAGGGGTTTGTGTTTGCCCAAAAATTCTTCTCCCTTATACACAATATACCCCGCATATGTTTTTCGCGTGAGTATCTGCCTTGCAAGCTTCTCGTACTTTAGTCCCAGCATACGGGAAATAGCATTTGAAGAATATCCCGAAAGATATAATTCAAACACTTTTACAACCGTTTCAGCATCACGGTTTGGAACAAGAATTCCAAGGGTTTCATCATAATCATAGCCAAACGGAACTCTCCCTCCCCCCATCCAGAATCCCTCTTTGATACGTTCTTTCATACCCATACTAGTACGTTCTCTTATATTTTCCCTTTCAAGCTGAGCAAAAGCCGAAAGTATACCAAGCATAAGTCTCCCAAGGGGTGTTGATGTATCCATGCTTTCATTGAGTGATACAAAATCAACGTCATTTGGATTAAATACATCCTCAATGAGATAAAGTGTATCTTTCTGGCTCCTTGAAAGACGGTCAAGTTTATAAACAAGAACGCATCCCACTTTACCCATCTTCACATCTTCTATCAGTCTCTTTAATTCTGGTCTTTCAATATTGCTTCCGCTGAAACCGCCATCAATATAATAGTCATAATCCTTTATGCCCTTTGACACACAATACGCCGTGAGCATCTCCTTTTGGGCATCAATGGAATAACCCTCTTCTCGTTGAGCATCTGTTGAAACACGAATATATATTGCCGCAATTTTCTTCATGCTATATTCCCGTTATTCTTTCCTTGATTTTTGTTTAATTCTTTGCTAAGCCTTATGTTTACATTGGTTATGGTGTTCACAATCTCTCTGCTGTTTACTGTAATTTGGGGATTGATACTTCCGTCAATTCGCTTTCCGTTTACATATCTTGTTATTTTCACAAAAATCAACTCCTTACCGAAAGTATTAACAAAAACACAAAAAGAAAAACAGCCTTTTATCAAAAAGGCTGTTTTTGACTAAATTCCAAATAATTTTTTCGCATTTTCGCTGAGAATTTTTCGGTTGTCTTCTTCTGAAAATCCAAGTTTAAAAAACTTTTTAAGTTCACTCTTTGCACGCCACATAGGGTAGTCCGTTCCGAACAAAACTCTGTCTGTGCCATACTTCAAAGTGATTTCCTTGAAATCAGAATGGTCAGAAAACTCAAAACTGGAAGAACAATCAACATAAAAATTTTGAAAGTCCGCCAATTTCCCCACCGCTTCTTCCCACACCGACCAACCGCCAAAGTGGGCACCGATAAACCGAAGCCGCGGAAAGTTTTTGAGAACATTCACCACTCGGTCAGGATTTGAAAAGTCATACCGATAATCTCCTGTATGCACCAGCATAACCAAATCCTTTTCCTGACAGATTTCATACATCTCAAAAATTTTCTCACCATCAAGCTGAAACCTTTGAATATCAGGATGAAGCTTTACACCTTTTAAGCCAAGCTCAACTATGTGGTTTATATCCCCCAAAATATCCTCACTGTCAGGATGAAGTGTTCCAAGTCCGGTAAGAAAGCCGCGACTTTCCTCCACTTCTCCTGCAATAAATTCATTTATGCTTTTCACCTGATGTGCGGTTGTCGCCACAGACTGAACAATGGCATGGTCAACGCCATCTTTCTTACAAACTTTTCTTAGGTCCTTGACCGTCCCCTTGCCATAGCCTTTAACGCCATAAAAGGCATCTGTTGCCCCTGCAGCCTTTGCCGCAATCTTTTCAGGGTAGATATGACAATGAGCATCAATAACCTGATAACCCCTATACATTTATGCTGTCACCACGCTGTCTGCCTTTTGAAGACCAAGCTTTTCAACCGCATCTTCACGCATTTTATACTTGAGAATTTTTCCCGCAGCATTCATTGGGAACGCTTTCACAAAGTCAATATATTTCGGAACCTTGTGTTTCGCCATATGTGCTAAGATATACTCTTTCATTTCCTGCTCGGTCATTGTCACGCCGTCTTTTAAGATAATGCAAGCCATAATTTCTTCGCCATACTGTTCATCAGGAACGCCAATAACCTGAACGTCACTTACATTTGGATGGGTATAAATAAATTCTTCAATTTCTTTTGGATAAATATTTTCACCGCCACGGATAATCATATCTTTAAGTCTTCCAGTAATTCTGTAGTTTCCTTCAGGTGTTCTCAGTGCAAGGTCACCTGTGTGAAGCCATCCGTCTTTATCAATAGCAGCAGCAGTTGCTTCAGGCATCTTGTAATACCCCTTCATAATGTTATAACCTCTTGCGACAAATTCACCTGTAACATTGTCAGGTAAATCTTCACCCGTTTCAGGGTCAACAATCTTACATTCAATTTCAGGTAAAGCTCTTCCTACAGTTGTAACTCTTGTTTCAACACTGTCATCTGTACTACTCATAGTACAGCCAGGAGATGCTTCCGTCTGTCCGTAAACGATTGTAATCTGTTTCATATTCATCTTATTTAAAACATCATTCATAACCGGTTCAGGACAAGGAGAACCTGCCATAATACCTGTTCTCATATAAGAAAAATCAGTTTTCGCAAAATCTGGGTGTTCGAGCATTGCAATAAACATTGTAGGTACACCGTGGAAAGCTGTAACTCTTTCATTATTAACACATGCAAGTGCAGGCTTTGGTGTAAAATATGGTAATGGCAGTATTGTTGTTCCGTGTGTCATTGACGCAGTCATAGCAAGCACCATACCAAAGCAATGGAACATAGGCACCTGTATCATCATTCTGTCAGCAGTTGAAAGGTCCATACGGTCGCCTATACATTTTCCATTATTTACTACATTATAATGCGTAAGCATAACTCCCTTCGGGAAACCTGTAGTTCCTGATGTGTATTGCATATTGCAAACATCATTTATATCAACCTTAGATGCCATTGCATAAACTTCTTCAATAGGAGTTTTTGATGCATTTGAAAGAGCTTCATCCCATGTTATACATCCCTTCTGTTTATAATCAACAGTGATGATATTTCTGAGGAACGGTAATCTCTTACAGTGAAGCGGTTTTGAAGTATCTCTTGTTTCAAGTTCAGGACAAAGCTCAGCCATAATCTCTTTATAATTTGAGTCTCTGTAGTTTTCAACCATGATAAGAGTATGTGTATCTGACTGTTTTAAAAGATACTCTGCTTCGTGAATTTTATATGC
>JAZROR010000128.1:0-14426 GCA_045648845.1 Clostridia bacterium | reverse complement strand
CTGTGTATGATGGGGTTATTCCTATGCTTGAAACCCTTAAAAATATGGGAATTAAGACGGCTATTCTTTCAAATAAAGATGACAGCACAACAAAAAAGGTTGCTGAGGTTATGCTCCAAGGCGAGCTTATTGGCATTTGTTTGGGGGCGAGAAAAGGAAAAGCGTTAAAGCCTGACCCTGAATCAGTGTTTGAAATAGTGGAGGAACTTGGAGTATCAAGAAATGAATGCCTTTATATTGGAGACACCGCGACGGATATTGAAACGGCAAAGAATGCAGGAATCTCTTCTGTTGGCGTTTTATGGGGATTCAGGGATGAAAATGAACTGAAAAGCGCGGGAGCTGATATAATTGTTTCACATCCTTTGGAAATAATAGATTTCATAAATAATAAAAAGTTTTGATTAAGGATACTGACAGCTGGCTTTTGTTGGCTGTTTTTTGTATAAACTTCGACATATTTTAAGAAAAATTTGAATTTTCTCTTTTCTATTTCCCAAAAGTGTGATATACTATTCTTTGGAATGATAAAAAGGAGGATGCGGTATGCGCAAAATCGGATTTGACAATCAAAAATATCTTTTAGAGCAATCACAGCAGATAAGAAAACGCATTGCAGAATTTGGAGGAAAGCTATACCTTGAATTCGGCGGAAAGCTTTTTGACGATTATCATGCGGCAAGGGTTCTTCCGGGGTTTGCTCCCGACAGCAAAATCCGTATGCTCCAACAGCTAAAGGACGATGTTGAAATTGTTATTGCCATAAACTCTGAGGATATTGAGTCTAATAAAATGCGCGGCGATTTGGGTATTACCTATGATGATGATGTGCTCCGCCTTATTGATACATTCCGCGAGATGGATTTGTATGTGGGAAGTGTTGTTCTTACCCGTTATAATAATCAGCCATCTGCAAAAACATTTTTTAAACAGCTTGAAAATTTGGGAATAAAATGCTATAAACATTATACAATAGCGGGATATCCTTCTGACATTCCGCATATAGTAAGTGATGAAGGACTTGGAAAAAACGATTTTATTGAGACCCAGAGGTCTTTGGTGGTTATTACTGCACCGGGACCTGGAAGTGGCAAGATGGCTACCTGCCTCAGTCAGCTTTATCACGAACATAAACGTGGGATTGCTGCGGGCTATGCAAAGTTCGAAACATTTCCAGTGTGGAATCTGCCACTTAAGCATCCTGTGAACCTTGCTTATGAAGCGGCGACAGCTGACCTTAATGATGTTAATATGATTGACCCGTTCCATCTGGAAGCGTATGGAAAGACAGCGGTGAACTATAACCGTGATGTTGAAATTTTCCCAGTGCTTAATACTATGTTTGAACGCATTCAGGGAAAATCCCCGTATAAATCACCCACAGATATGGGCGTAAACATGGCGGGATATTGCATTGTGGATGATGCGGTTTGCTGCGAAGCATCAAAAATGGAAATAATCAGGAGATATTTTTCTGTAAGCGCAAATATTGTACGAACCCTTGGCGATGATACAACTCAGGTGAAAAAACTTGAACTTTTGATGAATCAGGCAGGGGTTACACCCGAGTATTGTCCGGCAGTTCCAAAGGCACTAGAAAAAGAAAAGCGTACCCAGGCACCTGCAGGGGCAATGGTACTTCCTGATGGCAGAATTGTGACAGGAAAGACCTCAACTACTCTTGGGGCAGCAGCGGCACTTTTGCTCAACGCCCTTAAAGCTCTTGGGGAAATTGACCCTGAAATTGATTTGATTGAGGCATCTGTCCTTGAACCTATCTGCGAACTTAAAACAAGATATCTGAAACACAAAAATCCGAGACTCCATACAGATGAGGTCCTTCTTGCCCTTACGATTTCAGCACTTTCAAGTGATGTTGCAAAGCTTGCAAAGGAACAGCTTGAAAAGCTTCAGGGTGGAGAAGCTCATTTTACCGTTATTTTGAGTGAAGAGGACGAAAAAATTCTCAGACGACTTGGAATAAATGTGAGCTTTGAACCAAGATACGAAAATGAGAGACTTTATCATCAATAAAATAAAACCCGCAAACTCCGGGTGGATATGCGGGCTTTTGCTTTGGGACAAGTTATTCGTTGTCCGATAATATGGGAGAAAAGACATCAGCAGTGTTTCCAAGTGGGGACATAGCCTTTATTGATGAAGAATATTGACTTGGTGTCATTCCTGTGATTTTTTTGAACTGCAGGGAGAAATAGTGTATACTTGAGTAACCAAGAAGTTCAGCAATCTGAGAGATGTTGTGGCTGCCCTCCCTGATGAGTTTTTTTGCCAGTTCGATTTTCATTTTAATAAAATACTGTATGGGGCTGGTGGAGAAATTGGAATTAAAAAGACGGTTGATGCCCATGCGATTAAGCCCGCTGTACATAACAAGGTCTTCTATGGTCACATTTTCGCTTATATGGTCTGACATATAGTTCAAAATGATGTTGAGACTGGCATTTGAGTGATTTTGCATAAAAGTATTATCTTGCGTTTTTTGGGTGTTTCCAGACCTCAAAAATGTTATAAGAAGCTGGCATATATATTGGCTTATAAGTTGCTTGGAACCCACAAGCGGTTTTTCTTTTGAGTCAAGTTGCTTTGAGAAAAGATCATTGAGGGGCGAAGAAAATGCATTGGTGTATTCTGAAATTATTTTTGCAATTAACGTCTTTTGTTCGTTATCAACTGTAAGAATGCGGTCTTTGAAAAAATCCATAGCTTCAGAATTGCAGGAAAAGCTTACAATGGCTACATTGGAAGCAATTTTACCATTACTTCTTATGTTGTGCCATTCGTTGGGCTTGTGAAAAATTATATTTCCTTGGGAAAGAAGAGTTTCTTGATTATCAGCATAGGCAAAGACTTCGCCTTTGTCAACATACACAAATTCCCAAAAATCGTGGCTTTCACCGTGAAAAGAAAAGTCCTTCGGATATTCAAAATAATGTACCGAATATAGTTTCTCAATGCAAAAAGAGAAGTCAAGGGTTGCACCTTGATAATCCATAATACCAACCTCCTTATATATAAAATATCAAAAAAGTGGACTGGAGTCAATAAAAAGTGTGATTTTTTTATAAGATAGAGTTATTTTTGAATAAATACAAGTAGTGAAATAAAGTGTATTATATATGTCGTAGATATAAAGGGTAAAAACTTGATGGGAGATGAATTTATGAGCAAAAAAACCACTTTGGTAGTTATGGCGGCGGGAATGGGAAGCCGTTTTGGCGGACTAAAGCAGATTGCACCTGTTGGACCAAATGGCGAAATAATTTTGGATTTTTCAATTTATGATGCGGTTAGAGCCGGATTTGACAAGACAGTTTTTATTATCAGACGTGATATTGAAAAAGACTTCCGTGAAATTACAAAAAAGCGAATTGAAAAAATGACAGATGTTTCATATGTTTTTCAGGATATGGACAATCTTCCAAAAGGTTTTTCCGTGCCAGAGGGAAGGGAAAAACCCTGGGGGACGGGCCACGCAGTTTTTTGCACAAAAGATGCTGTGGATACACCTTTTGCGCTTATAAATGCAGACGATTATTACGGTCAGAAGTCTTTTGAAATTCTCCATAACAATCTGGTGGAGAATGATGAAAATTGTATGGTGGGCTTCAGCCTTGGAAACACCATAACCGAAAACGGAACGGTTGCCCGTGGGGTGTGCAGTGTTGAAAGCGGATTCCTCAAAAGTGTTGTTGAGCATACCGGTCTTGACAAAAACAGCGACATTCCTCTTGATACTGTGGTTTCTATGAATATGTGGGGACTTTTGCCCTCTGTTTTTCATGATGTGGAAAAAGATTTCGTAGAGTTTTTAAAAAATATCAAAAATCCACTTAAGGATGAGTTTTACATTCCTTTTGTGGTTGACAATATGATAAAGACAAAAAATGAAAAAGTCAGAGTGTTGGAGACAAATGAAAAATGGTATGGCGTTACCTATAAAGAAGATAAAGACACCGTTGTTTCTGCCATGGAAAGATTGGTAAAGGAAGGCTTTTATAATGGGATTTAATCTTAAAGAAGTTTGTGAACAGTTTATTATTAAAACAGACATCGAGTCATACGGAAACGGACATATAAATGATACATATATGGCGGATGCAAAACCCCAGATTATTCTGCAAAGAATAAATAAAAACGTTTTTCACTGCCCTCATGAGGTTATGGAGAATATATATAATGTTACGGAGCACCTCAAAAAGAAGATTGTTGAGCGTGGAGGAGACCCCGAGCGTGAGACACTAAATGTTGTCAAGACTAAAGACGGGAAGAATTATTTTCAGGTGGACGAGGATAACTTTTTCAGGATGTATCTTTTTGTGACTGACAGCGTAAGCTACGATGTTGCTCAGAACCCTATACAACTTTTCCACGCTGGAACAGCTTTCGGACGATTCCAGAATATGCTGGACGATTATCCGGCAGAGAGTCTTTATGAAACGATTGTTGATTTCCACAATACTCCGGAACGTGTAAATCAGCTGAAAAAAGCTATTTCAGACGATTTGGCGGGCAAACTCGCTGAGGTTCAGGATGAGGTTGATTTTGCACTGGAATATGCAAAATATAAAAGCCTGATAACCGATGAAATGGAAAAGGGAGCTGTTCCTCTTAGAGTTACCCACAATGACACAAAGCTTAACAATGTGTTGTTTGATGCAAAAACAGGTGAAGGCCTTTGTGTAATTGACCTTGATACTGTTATGCCGGGGTCAATTCTTTATGACTTCGGTGATGCCCTCAGGTTTGGGGCGTCAAGCGGGGAGGAGGATGAACGGGATTTGGATAAAATCTGGTTTGACCTCACCAAGTTTGAACAGTTTGCCAAAGGATTCTTGGGTGAGGTAAAGGATTGCCTTACCAAGAAGGAAATTGAGCTTTTGCCTGCTTCGGCTCTTATTATGACATATGAGTGCGGTATAAGATTTTTGGCAGACCATTTAAATGGTGACACTTATTTCAAAATTCACAGAGAAAATCATAATCTTGACAGGGCAAGAACTCAGTTTAAACTTGTTAAAGATATTGAAAGTAAATTTGACGAAATGAGAAAGATAATTGAAAAATATGTATAAATAAGAAGGTGCATAAAATTGCACCTTTTTTGTTGTGTAAAAATGATACAAAAAAACGACAGCCTTCGGTGTACGAAAGTTGCCGTTTCTTTTTTGGTGGAGGGAGATGGATTCGAACCATCGAAGCGAGACGCAACAGATTTACAGTCTGCCCCCTTTGGCCACTCGGGAACCCCTCCATAAAAGTGGAGCTGGTGATGGGACTCGAACCCGCAACCTGCTGATTACAAATCAGCTGCTCTGCCAATTGAGCTACACCAGCTTACCTTCTGTTTTCTGGTTGTTTTCACAACCAGCGAATATTATGATACCACAATTCTGTGGGCTTGTCAACACTTTTTTGAAAATATTTTTAAAAATTGAAAAAGACCGCGAAAAATCAAATTTCTTTGATAAAAATGGAGAAGTTCTTGCCGTCTGTTTCAAGGACACCATAATGCCGTGAGGCACTCCCCGGGTTGAAGAGAGTAATTCCTGAATCCGATTCATTGAGGCGGGAATGAGTGTGACCGAAAATGCAAATGTCAGCCTCAACTTCACGGCTTTTGGCACTTAGCTTTGCCAATGAATACTTTACTCCGTAAAGATGCCCGTGAGTGAGAAAAATTTTCACATTGCCAAAGGTGAAAATTCGTTCATCAGGGTAGGTAGTATCCCAAAAGTCATTGTTTCCACGTACTCCTGCTACCAGAAGATGGGGATATGCAATTTCAAGGTCTGCGATATCACGGTTTATGTCACCGGCGTGAATAATCATATCTATATTTTTTTCTTGTTCAACAGCTTTTGCCATAGCATTAAAGTTCCCGTGGGAATCACTGAATATTATTGCTTTCATATAAAAAATCCTTTCAAAGAACTGATAGTATTTTAGCATAAACAAAATAAATTGTCACTATTTTATTTTGAAAACATATAATAATTATAACAGATGAAAGGAGTGTTTTCATTGAATATTCAGGATTTGATTTCAAAAATGTCACCCGAGATGCTTGCTCAGGGGTTGAAACAGTTAAGCGGAGGAATGAGTCCGGAGCAACTTAAAAAGGCGGAGGAAACAATAAAAATGATGAGTCAGGGTAGCTTACAAAAAGAACTTTCAGGACTTGATACAAAGGGACTTCAGGATGCTCTCGCAAAAAATCCTCAGCTTGCAAAGCAGCTTGCCCAAAATCCCCAGTTGCTCTCGGCGCTTGCTGAAATTGTGAAGAAAAAATAAAAGGTTTAGGAGGCTTTTGAAATGGAAGAAAACCCTGATTTCTCAATGGCTGTTGAAAAGCTTCAGGAAATGCTCGGAAGTGAAGACGGTCAGTCACAAATTCAAAATATTTTGGGTATGTTTGCTTCGGGAAACGGGGAAAACACAGAAAACCGTGAGGAAGAGCCTGCAGGGCAGACGGCGGGTCTGTTTGGTGATGGTGGCATAGATTTGTCCTCCATAATGCAAATGGGCGGCATAATGAGTGCTATAAACGGAGCAAAACAAAATTCCCATACTGATTTTTTAAATGCACTAAAGCCGTTTCTGAAACAAAGCCGCAGGAACAAGCTTGACCAGGCAGCAAAGATTATAAAAATGACGGCAGTTTTCAAGGCGTTTAAGGAAAACAGTAAGGGAGGTGTTTGAAATATATCAACGCTATACCCCAAATCAAAACGGAAACAGAGCGGAAATTAAAAACAGTGGGCATAACCATCAAACTGGCGGAGGGCACTTGCGTGGCGGAGCAGAAATGCGTCAAAACGGAAATGGCGCAAAAGGAAATGCCAACGGAACGGTTGCGCAGGGAAAAGTTAATTATGGACCAAATAGACCCGTACACCAAAGCAATATAAAGATGCTCCCCCCTGCGAAAAATTTTGTTGAAAACAAAAATAAAAGTCACAATCAACAAAAAAGGGAGGAAAACAAACACTGCCAGACAGAAAGCAGAAAAAAGAACGGCAGGGGACGAAGCTTCTTTGAGAATATACTTCCAAAAGGGATTTATGATCCGAAAACAAAAAAGGTTATGGGCTTTTTTACAGCTGAGGATTTGCTGTTGGTTGCCCTTATTTTTATTTTTCTTGATTCAGATGAAGAGGGCAATCCCTTGATGGCGCTGGCACTTTTATATGTGCTGCTGGGGGATTATTTTGATTTTGGTGATTTTCTTATATAGCAGAACTTGTGGAATATACCAAGCTTCTCTCTCATAATAATATAAAAAAGAAGACTATTTTAAAAGAGAGGTAGATAAAGATATGTCGGTTAAGCTGCGAAAAGAGCATATAAAGCTTTCTCAGGTGATTTGTGCCAGAAGCACAAAAACCACGGTGGAAAGTGATGTTATTGTTCCGGACATCAAACCGGATGCGGTTAAAATTCTTAAAGTGTGCACGGAGGCAGTAATAACTCAGAAAAGTGTTCAAAGTGACAAAGTTTATGTGGAGGGTATAATCCGTCTGGACATACTGTATGTTCCTGAGGACAGAAGCTGTGGACGTGTGAAATCCATATCAGTAGACCAAAGTTTCAACCATATGATTGCGGCAAATGGAGCAAAGCCCGGCATGAATGTTGAAGCGGCAGTGGTTTCAGTGAGCCCGGAATACAACCTCATCAACAGCAGAAAGATAGGTGTGCGTAGTACTCTTTGTATCAATATAAAGGTGACTGAGAACAAAGAACTTGAGTTTGCTTCGGGAGTTGAGGATGGAGAGGATATTCAGGCAAAAGCGAGATGCCTTAAATTCCACAATTTCTGTCACTGCACAGAGAGGGATGTTCTTGTTAAGGATAAGATAGAGGTGCCCCAGGGCAAACCTGACCTTAAGGAAGTCTTAAGATTTTCAATAAGACCCGAACTTGAAGAACTCAGGATTTTGACGGGCAAGGTGGTTGTTAAGGGAAATCTTAAAATTTGCACCCTGTACTCCGGAAAGGGTGAAGAGGACATTATCGAATGCATGGAGCACAGCGTTCCTTTCAGTGAGGTTCTTGAAATAGATGGCGTTGATGAAAAATTAAACGGTGAAGCGGCTTTCTCTGTGAAGGATGTTTATTATGAAATTTGTCGGGATAATGACGGCGACAAGCGTCTTTTAAGCTTTGAAGCAGCTATTTGCATTGAAATAAAAACTACCGGCATCACAGAGTGCGAAACGATGTGTGATGCTTACAGCCTGAGCCGTGAGGTAAAAATGAAAAAGGACTGCTGTGACATTGAACAGCTGGTGGATATGGCTGCAGAACAAATAAGTCTTAAGGAGATTGCCAAAGTGCCTGATTATCTTCCTGAGGTGTATCAAGTTTGTGATTGTACGGCATCAAGCGAAATCGAACGGATTTTGATTGAAGGTGAGCTTGTTACTGTCACAGGATACATAACAACCAATATACTATATATGTCTCAAAGTGAAGAAGTCCCGGTTTCAGGGTTCAGTCACGTTTTGCCATTTTCCCACAGTGTCAGAGTCGACGGAATTTGTGAAAACTCCGTGTGTGATGCGAAGGTCGAAGTGGAGCATCTTGGATATATTATATCAGGAAACAGAGAGATTGAGCTTCGCCCCACTCTCAACATAGGTCTTAAGGCTGTTAATCCCAACAGTTGTGAGATTGTATCGGAAATGGAATATGACAACGACAAGGAAGTGCCAAAGCGCGCCGCTATGGTTGTGTATTTCGTAAAGAAAGGCGACAGCCTTTGGGATGTTGCTAAAAGATACCGGACCACTCCGGAAAAGATTGTTGAAGCCAACGGCAGTGAAAAAGAATGTATGGTTGAGGGAAACAGAATTTATATTTTTAAATAAAAAGAAAGCCCCGCAGGAATATCCTGCGGGGCTTTTACTTGTATTTTTAATAAATGCTTTTATGTAAGGGAATGAAGAATAGTTACGCTGTCTTTGTTTGCAGTGTGCAAAAATATATCTTTTCCCACCAAAAAGCCGTGGCCTTCAAGGCAAAGGGCTGTGTTTTTAAGAGCAAGATCTGGATAGTTATTTTCAGGGCTTATATGGCCGAGGATAATTTCCTGTGTTCCAAGCTTTGCAAGGTCGAGAGCCGTCAAGGCTGCATCATCATTCGAAAGATGCCCAATCTCGCTCTTTATTCGGCGTTTCAGGTCATATGGATATGAACCTGCCTCAAGCATAAAGAGGTCATAGTTTGATTCAAGCAATACCATACGGCTGCCTTTTACAGTGTTTAAAATATGGTCAGTTATCACGCCGGTGTCGGTTACAGCAGAAATCTTGTCGCTGTTTGTTTCGAATGTATATCCCACAGGCTGTGCTGCATCGTGGGATAGGGGGAAGGGGGTTATGTTTATATCACCGAGGGAAAAGGCTTCGCTTTCGCCAATGGCATGGATATTTTTGGACGCAACATTTGGGCAGGTGCGCTTCAAGTGGCTCCACGTTCCGTAAGTAGCAAGGACTGGAAGATTATATT
Source organism: Clostridia bacterium (assembly GCA_045648845.1). Lineage (GTDB taxonomy): Bacteria > Bacillota > Clostridia > Monoglobales > Monoglobaceae > SIG440. The sequence continues at coordinate 4,895 of JAZROR010000128.1, read as the reverse complement.
TTTTTGAAACAGTATTTACACCTTTTGTGTGGTCTGTGTGTTCATGGGTAATTAAAATGGCATCAAGGTCAGCGGGTGATACATGAAACAGGGCAAGGCTTTCTTCAAGGGCTTTGCCGCTTATACCACAGTCCAGAAGGATTTTACAGCTGTCGGTGGATATGAGGGATGCGTTTCCTTTGCTGCTGCTTCTTAAAACATATAAATCAAGTCTTGACATCAAAAATACTCCAATCTTATGAAAAACCGCATCAAAGGTTTCCCCTGATGCGGAAAATTTTTATGCAATGGTTGCGGCTCTTGCTTTTTCACCGTCGGTTCGACGGGTAATTTGAGCACCAAGACCGCGAAGCTTTTTCTCAAAGTCCTCATAGCCACGGTCGATATAGTTTAGATTATAAACCTCGGTGACACCGTCTGCCATAAGGCCTGCAATTACAAGGGCTGCTCCGGCACGAAGGTCTGTGGATGAAACAGGCGAGCCGATGAGGCGGTTTCCTCCCTCTACCACAGCTATACGGCCGTCAACAGAAACGCTTGCGCCCATTCGACGAAGCTCTTCCACGTACTTAAAGCGGTTGTCCCAGACGTTTTCGGTCACAATGCTTGTGCCTTCTGCTGCGGTGAGCAGTGTAAGAATTTGAGGCTGCAAATCTGTGGGAAAGCCGGGATGTGGCATGGTTTTTACATTTGCTTTTTTCAGGGGGCCATCTGCAATCACCCTGAGACTGTCATCATATTCTTCAATGGTTACACCAATTTCAAGAAGCTTTGCTGAGATTGAATCAAGATGCTTTGGAATGATGTTTTTGATGAGAACATCACCGCCGGTAGCTGCTGCAGCAATCATAAATGTGCCTGCTTCTATCTGGTCGGGAATAACGGTGTATGTGCCGCCGTGAAGAGCGGATACGCCTTTAATCTTAATAACGTCAGTACCTGCACCTTTGATGTTTGCTCCCATGCTGCTTAAAAAGTTTGCCACATCAACAATATGAGGCTCTTTGGCTGCGTTCTCAATAATGGTCTGACCCTCGGCAAGTGTCGCCGCGAGCATAATGTTTATTGTTGCACCAACCGAAACCTGGTCCATATATATGCTGGCACCAGTAAGACTTTCTGCCTTAATATCAACAATACCGCCTTTTTCGGTGGAATATGAAGCACCAAGGGCTTCAAAACCTTTGAGGTGGAAGTCGATAGGTCTTACGCCAAAATCACAGCCACCGGGCATAGCCACACGGGCTTTTTTGAATCTTCCAAGAAGTGCACCCATAAGATAAGAGGATGCGCGGATTTTGCTTACCATTTCGTATGGGGCTTCGAAACGATTGACACCTGTGCTGTCAATTTTCAAAACGCCTTTGTCAATAAATTCGGCATTGCCGCCCAGTTGGTTGATTATATCGATAAGAACATAGGTGTCACTCACAGGGGGTACGTTTTCAATTATACAGGTTCCGTCAATCATCAAGGCTGCTACTATAAGTGCAACTGCAGAATTTTTTGCTCCGCTGATTTCAACTTCGCCCTCAAGCTTGGCACCGCCCAGAATAACATATTTTTCCATGGTCCACCCACCTAAAAAATTTCTTTTGTTAAAAGCTATGTATACAAGAAACTGCGGAGAGAAAAACCTGCCGCAAAATTATGTCAAGGTCATAAGTATCCACAGGTATTTTATCACAAGAAATGAAAAAAATCAATCCCTTACAGCACATTTTGTGAATTTATTTTCCAAAATATACAAGATAAAGGATTTCAAAAATGAACTATATTTTAATAATAACCGGTTTCTCCCTGAATAATACGTGTTTTTCCGTTGGTTTTATCAATAATTCTGGCTTCAAAAGAAGAAACCGAAGAAACGGGAACGAAAACAGGAATTTTCACAGAGTCTTCATAAATGATTTCGCCAAGGGTAAATCCCAAAGAATGCGCCTCGCTTTGAATTTTGCCAAGGAGGGAATAGTCACATTCTATGGTTATCTCACAGCAGAGGTTTTTTTGAATTGGAAGTGCGTTTTCAATCCCCTCTTTTGCTGCTTTTGAATATGCGTGAACAAGGCCGCCGGTTCCCAAAAGAATACCGCCGAAATATCTCGTAACCACAACAATAAGGTTTGAAAGACCTTCTTTTTTTATCATATCAAGGACGGGGAGCCCTGCTGTGCCTGATGGTTCACCGTCGTCACTGTAACGCTGGACGTTGTTTTCCTCAAGGACATAGGCATAGACATTGTGGGTTGCATCCCAGAACTTTTTTTTGAGAGACTCCAAAAAAGCCAGGGCCTCTTCCTCGGTGCTGACTGGCATAACGTGGGCAATAAATCTTGAGCGCTTTTCAATTATTTCACAATTTGCCGCCTTTGTGACGGTTTTGTAGCTTTCTTTCATCAGGGACTGCCTTTCTCAGTTTTCTTTTCGAAAGTATTTTAACATAAAAAAGTTTTGTGTGCAACAGTTTATTGAGGGGAAAATAGCATATTTACCACAAAAACGGCAAGGACCATTCCGGTAAAATCTGCAATCAAAGCAGCTTTTAATGTATGGCGGACTTTTTTTATACCGACAGCTCCAAAATATACCGCTACGGTATAAAAGGTGGTTTCGGTGGAACCCATCATAACAGATGCAATTTTCCCGGGGATAGAGTCAGGACCGTAGTTTTTGAATATATCATTGACTATTGCAATAGAGCCACTTCCTGAAACGGGCCTCAGAAGTGCCAGCGGCAATACCTCAGAGGGCATTTCAATGAGGGAGGTAAGAGGTGAAAGCAGTTTTGAAAGAATTTCAAGGGCGCCGGAGGCACGGAACATTGAAATTGCCACCATAAGCCCCACAAGTGGTGCGGAAATCTGGACTGTGCTCTCAAGTCCCAGCTTTGCACCCTGCACAAAGCTGTCATATACATTGTCCCGCTTGAATAGTCCAAAGGCGACGATTGATACTATCATAATAGGTACAGAAAAAAGAGAAATGGTGTTTATCAAAGGCGGTTCCTCCCATATTTTTCAAAAAACTTGGCAGCGGTTATGCCGGCTATTACGGCGAGGGAGCTACATATCCATACGGGGAAAACAATTTCGGAGGGGTTTGGGGAGCCAAACATTTGGCGCAGGGAAATTACTGTGGAGGGGATAAGCTGTATTGATGCGGTGTTGAGTACTGCAAAGGTGCACATTTCGTTGCTGGCTGTTGCTCTGTGTTTATTTTCCTTATCAAGCTCACGCATGGCACAAAGTCCCAAAGGTGTTGCGGCGTTGCCCATACCAAGCAGGTTTGCCACCATATTGAGAACTATTGCCTTGAGAGCGGCGGAGTCTTTTTTGAGTTTTGGAAAAAGGCGCTTGGTGAAAGGCCTCAAAAGTTTTGCAAAAATTTGGTTCAGACCTGAGTTTTCAGCAATTTTTGCAAGCCCTGTCCAAAGACACATCGTGCCCAAAAGACCTATGCAGGTTTCTATTCCTGAGGCGGCGCCTGAGAGAGCGGATGCGGTGAGGTCACTTATCTTGCCGGTAAAAATTGCCACAATAAAGGAAATGACCACCATTCCGCCCCAGATAAAGTTCAGCATCATATCGTCCTCCTTTTTATACACGTATATGCGGGGAGGGAAAATGATATGAAAAAACCGCTGTTAGCTTATGCTAAGCAGCGGAAGTTTTCCGGTGGTCAAAAACTTGAATAAAAGGGTTTTGCTGATGAAACGAAAACTTTAATGTCAGGAAAATTTGTTTCAAAGAAGTTTTTCAAAAATTCACAGATAGTGTTTTCGGTTTCAAAGTGTCCCGCGTCAATAATATTGAGACCAAGTTCAAAGGCGGAACGTGCGTGTTCGTGCCCAAGGTCTGCTGTGACATAGACATCTGCGCCCGAATGAAAAGCGGAATAAATTCCCTCTTTTCCGCCACTTCCTGAGCAAAGTGCTACGCATCTCACCTCATCAGAAAGGTCTCCGGTATATTTGAGGGCAGTTGAGCCAAGGACGGATTTGATTTTGGCAAGGAACTCTTCCATAGTCAAAGGAGAGGGTAAAAAACCTACTCTGCCGATTGGTGAAAAGGGTGTGCCGTTTGCATCCACACATTCAGCCTCTGTGTATTCACGTATATGCTCAAGACCCATCTTTTTGGCCAGCAGGTCATTTGTGCCACCTTTCGCTTTGTCAAAGTTCGTGTGCATACTGAAAATCGAAATGTCATTTTTTACGGCAGCACGTACCATGCAGCTTATGGGATCGTCTTCGGTCACCGAATATAGAGGCTTAAAAATAAGGGGATGGTGAGAAACAATGAGGTCTGCACCAAGGTCTATGGCTTCTTTGACATTTTCAGTTGTCAAATCAAGGCAGACATAGGCGCTTTCAATTTTTTGGGTGCGGTCTCCAACCATAAGCCCCACATTGTCCCAAGATTCTTTAGTTTCCTGAGGTGTAATTGAGTCAAGCGCTTCAATTATTTCGGACAATCTGTTCATAATTATTCCTCCTTGAGAAGATTTAATATGCTTTCTGTTTCGGCAAGAAGTCGTTTGTTTTCATCACTTTGTGAATTCTTTAGTCCCTCCCTGCGTCGGGACAGTTTTTTGATAACCTCGGCTTTATATCGGGGGAAGAGTTGGGAAGATGTTTCGTTTAAACCTTTGCCTAAGTACAGTTCTTTTTTTGTATAAAGGCACTCCCCGTTTGGCTTTGTGACAATGATGTTATAAAGTTTTTCGTCTTCGGCTTCAAGGTATTCGGCTTCTATGGAAAAACCGTGGGATGTGAGATATTCCCGAAGCTCAAGAATTGCTGTCATAGGCTGGAGTATAAGGAGCTTGGCGTTATCCGTTACGGCACGGCTTTCCTCCAGAATATCGGAAATTAAAATCCCGCCCATACCTGCAAT
>JAZROR010000127.1:0-15561 GCA_045648845.1 Clostridia bacterium | reverse complement strand
CTTCCGCCGCCTCGTTGTAAGCACCCTCACGATATAAAAACATAACCATATCAGCGTCCTGCTCAATGGCACCTGATTCACGAAGGTCGCTGAGCATAGGCTCCTTGCTTTCACGTTTTTCAACAGCACGGCTGAGCTGTGAAAGTGCAATCACCGGAATTTTCAGCTCGTTTGCCATAATTTTGAGAGAACGTGAAATTTCTGAAATTTCCTGCTGTCTGTTGCCCTCACTTTTTGAATTGCTGCCGCTGATTAGCTGGATATAGTCAATAACCACAAGTCCAAGATTGTGCTCCATTTTGAGTTTTCTGCATCTTGCAACAATCTCCGGTGCAGTTATTGAAGATGTATCATCAATGTAGATATTTGCATTGCTGAGCACTTCAACAGCCTCACCAATCTTTTCCCATTCTGAATCTTTTATGTTTCCTTTTTTAAGTGCCTCAGAGCTCACCATAGCTTCACTTGAAAGCATACGGTTTGCAATCTGTATACCGGGCATTTCAAGATTGAATACTGCAACAGTTGTTCCTGTACTTATCGCCGCATTTTGTGCAATGTTGAGTGCAAAACTTGTCTTGCCCATACCGGGACGTGCCGCAATCAGCACAAGCTCTGACCCGTGAAGTCCAGCAGTACGCTTATCAATATCAATAAATCCCGTGGCAATACCTGTCACATCATCATTATTTTCGGAAAGCTTTGCTAAATTTTCAACACTTTGTCCAAGATAAGTCCTTAAGTGAACAGGGCCTTTCGAAGTTCGCTCCTGAGATAAATCAATGAGCTTTTGCTCCATCTCGCCAATGACAATATCTGCTTCTTCATCACCACGGTAACTGTCCTCTGCCGCCTTTTCAGAAATCTTTATGATATTTCTAAGGAGTGCTTTTTGTGCCACAATTTCTGCATAGTGCTTGATGTTTCTTGTTGTTGGAACCATATTCATAGTTTCCATAACAAATTCAAGACCGCCCACCGAGTCATAGCTTCCCCTCAAAGTAAGCTGTTCTTTGATTGTAACCATATCAATGGGCTTTCCAAGATTGTAAAGCTCCAGTATGGTATTGAAAAGCTCCTTGTTTCGCTCAATATAAAAATCGTCAGCACGGCATATAGCCATAGCATCAGGTATACGTTGCATATCAAGAAGCATCGCACCCAAAACAGACTGTTCTGCCTCACGGCTGAACGGCATAACCCTTTCAAAACCCTGAAATTCAGAAACTGTTTTCTCTTCCATAGCACATTTCCCTCCTTTGCAAATTTCACAAAGCTGTTTTCTCTGATTTTTCTATTTTTGTTCGGCAACAATCACTTTGAACTTTCCAACAATCTGGGGATAAAGACGAACACTGACCTCTGTTTCGCCACAAGTTTTTATTCCGTCTTTGAGTTCAAATTTCCTCTTGTCAATATCAATATTATACTGCGCTTTGAGAGCATCAGATACATCCTTTGATGTAATTGAGCCAAAAAGCTTGCCGCCTGCTCCCGCTTTTGCCTCAAGCTTCACAGTAATTTCTTTCATTCTCTCAGCAATATTTTTTGCTTTTTCTTCTTCAAGGTTTTTGCGGTATGCCTCAGCACCACGCTTTCCCTCAAGATCATTTATCGCCTGCTTGCTGGCCTCAATAGCAACGCCTTTGGGAAGCAAAAAATTTCTTGCATATCCGTCACTGACATTTATAAGGTCACCTTTTTTGCCTTGTCCCTTTACGTCCTGAGTAAGTATAACTTTCATTTATCTTTCCTGCCTTTCTGTTTTCTTTAATCTATTCGCTGAAAAATTCGTCTATTGCTTCTTTCAAAAGTTCATCCGCTCTTTCAATATCAGCATCCTCTATCTGTGCTCCTGCAATGGTAATATGACCACCACCGCCCAGTTTCTCAAGGATAACCTGAACATTCACCTTTTCAAGTGAACGCCCGCTGATTAAAACACGATTTCCCTGTTTTGCCAGAACAAATGACGCTTCAATCCCTGAAATATTAAGAAGTTCATCCGCCGCCTGAGCCACTGTAACCGCCATATTGGGACACTCTTCATAAAGATAAGAGAGAGCAATATTATCTCTGTACACCACTGCACTGCTGATTATTTCCGCCTTTGCCACATAACAATCAATGTCAGTCTTAAAAAGTCTTCTGACATTTACTGTATCGACACCCATACGGCGAAGATAAGACGCCGCCTCGAAGGTCCTTACACCAGCCTTGAAGGTGAAGCCTTTGGTATCCATAAATATACCTGCATAAAGAGCCTCTGCCTCCTGCTTGGTAAGACGTTCATTATCCTGAAGATACTGAAGAATCTCGGTTATCATTTCACAGGTTGAAGATGCATAAGGCTCATGATAGGTGAGCATCGCATTTTCAATAAAGTCTTCGCTTCGTCTGTGGTGGTCGATTAAAACCACATTCTTTGCATGTTGTAAAAGCTCAGGACACTCAACCATACCAGGTCTGTGAACGTCTACAACAATAACAAGGGTATCGTTTTCATAAATATTGAGAGCGTGTTCACCGCTTATGAATGCATCTTCATACTGCGGAATAGTTTTAAATTCCTGAACGAGCATTTTCGCATTGGTTTTTTCTGCATCAACCACGATGTATGCATCCTTGTTGCGACTTTTAACCGCTTTGAAAAGACCAATAGATGCACCCATACTGTCCATATCCGAGCCCGAATGACCCATGATTAAAACTTTGCTGGAATGGTCAACAAGTTCACGAAGAGCATGGGCAACCACTCTCGCTTTAACCTTTGTGCGTTTTTCAACCTCGCGGGTTTTTGCGCCGAAGAATGTAAAGTTCACATTGTCGCGTATAACCACCTGATCACCGCCACGGCCAAGAGCCATATCAATGGCAAGTCTTGCAAACTTGTCGTTTTCGGAAATATCGGCTCCGCTTTTACCCACACCGATGCTGAGAGTGGCAGGAATTTTGTTCTCGTGATTGATATTTCTTACCTCATCAAGCACTGAAAACTTGTTGCCAAGTATTTTTTCAAACTCTTTATTGCTGAAAAATACAAAAAATTTGTCACGTTCATATTTACGCATAACACCATTTCCCAGTGCCACCCACGCATTTACTTTTTGCTCAATTTCACCAATTAGTGCACCGTGGTTGGTATCCGGTGTCTCTTTCAGCACCTCATCATAGTTATCTATGATTACTATGCTCTCGATTATGAATTCATCTTCACGAAGCTTTGCTATGCGCACCTCTTCGGTTTTGTCAATGAAATATATCACCACAAGACTGTTGCTTTGACCTTTGCGGCCGCCCACAACATTCCCCCATATTTCATAATGGTTTTCTCCTATGGTAAGTTTGATGTGGGATTTCTCATCATTTTCAAGAAGCTTGCTTATGCTTATATCGGGAATAAGCTGATGAACGTCACGTCCATAAATATCCTCTTCATTCACTGCCAAATTGAACCAATCATTGTACCAATTTATTTTTCCATCCATATCCGTAATGATAAGAGGCGCAGGATAGTTAAGAAGCGACCCGCGTGAATTGTCATTCAGACAAAAATCGAGATGCTGTGTATATTTCAAAAATTCTTTCTGGCTCTTCTGTACATGAAAAACCTCAAATGCAATTATACCCACTGTAAGAGCAATTTCAAAAATCGCCTCAGGGCGTTTGTTTGCAGCCAAAACCAATCCAAGTGCAAACAAAATAACCGCATACACCGAAAGCCTTATGTATCTTCGCTTTGAGTTGAAAAAAACTCTCGCTCCAACTTTTTCAGTTTTCATCAGAAATCACCTCCAAATTCTTCTATATCCTATCCGCCGTAATTTTCACCTAAACCAATATTTCTGAAATCACGTCTACTGTCCAAAACTGCAATTATTATAAGCGCCGTGGAAATTACCGACGAAAAAGCACTGAGCATCAAAAGTGCTACAAAATAAATCGCACCTCTTGCCCACGCAGAGCGAACTTTCTTTTTGAATTTGTAATCAATAAACGAAAGTCCACACGCGCTCAAAATTGCATATAGAATAATAACAATATTTGCAAGCACCATCCATATAAGAGACCCAGGCGTCACCAGAAGATGAATGATATAAAACAAGAGAAGAGCTGTACTCATACTGCTTGGCGCTTTCATCATAGAAAACTTCACCACCGAAACCTCTGCAATTTTTGTACGTCTTATCACAAAAGCACTTATTCTGAGAATTATATATCCTGTAATCGCCGCACTTATTATCACAAACGATGGAAAATAAACCTTAATTGTGTATTCAAAAGTTTCAACAACTTGAGCCGCAAAAGTTTCAGGCGAAGATACCCCAAGACTTTCAAGCTGAGCTTTGGGAATATTTTGAAGCATAGAAGCACTTATAGATTTAAATTGTTCACCCGCCTGTGCAATCATTTCGTCAATGCCGTTTCCTGCGAATGCATTTATCACAAGAAGTTCAAATACCCAACCGACTGCAACAGCAACCGAGGTACCAACAAGCGAATTAAAAAAAAGTGCACGTTTTCCCAGGAAATATCCGCATACAGCACCAGGGACAACCGACATAAGCACTGTGGATACAGCAGAAAATATATTTCCGCCAGTAACAAACACAGTGAGTACAAAAATCGATGCCACCGCAATCCATACGGGCTTTAAACCATTCCTCGCCGCAAAAGCCGCCATAGGAATCGGTGCCGCAAGAGTCCCCAAAAATGATAATATGGGAACATATATAGAGATTAAAATGAAAATAATTGTAAGTGCAACCATCATAGCCCCTTCACGAAGGGCTTTTGTTTTGTTGGATTTCATATAACTTTCTCCTCAGGACATACCTTGAAAGTCCATATATATCGCGGTTTTCAAGAAATTGATTTACGCCGCTTTGTAATTTTTTTATTAAACTCAGCAAATAAAGCACGCTATTTGCCACATTTTACAGTATATTATATCAAATATATATATTTTTTTCAACTGTTTTGGCTATTTTTTTCACATTTATTGATGCTTTTTCTTTTAAACTATCCGCTTTCCGCCCAGATAGCTTTCCGTCACTTTGATTTTTCTGATTTCTTCGGGAGTTTTCCCTGAGATTGACGAGCTTAAAACAACCAAATCAGCGAGCTTTCCCTTTTCAAGACTACCCTTAATTTTCTCTTCAAAGGATGCATAGGCGCCAAAATAAGTGTAGCATCTTATTGCACGCATCAGGGATATTTTCTGTTCTTCACAAATATGTGCGCCTGTTTTTAAATCTCGTCTTTCCATTGCCGCCGCAATCCCAAAAAGAGGCTCATATTCCTCAATAACCATAGCATCAGAGCCAAAAGGAGTTATTATCCCTGCATCCTCAAAACTTTTTAGTGGCATAACTTCCCCAAGTCTGTCCCCATAATATTTTTCAAAAACACCACCCCACACCGACAAAAATCCAGGGTTTGGAATTGGCAACACCCCAAGTTTTTTTATACGTTCTATCAATTTGGGTGGACACAGAAAACAATGTTCAATTCTGTGCCGTGTATCTTTTCTTGGATAAGCCGCCATTGCCTTTTCGTAAGAATCAAGGACCATTTCGATAGCTTTATCCCCCACTGCGTGTGCGGTAAGCTGAAATCCAAGTCTGTGCCCTTCAACAAAAATCTCGTCTATTTCTTTCTGCGTGAATGTAGCAGGTGTTATCTCGCCAAGGTGCATAAGAGGTCTGCTCGCTGCACAAGTCCCTCCCACAGCAGAGCCGTCCGCCATAATTTTCAGCGGCCCCATTTTCAGCATATCGTCACCAAGTCCTGTATGAAAGCCCGTTTCAAAGAAATTCTTTGCCACACCAATCTGTGCGGACTTTCCAAAAAGAGTCCAAAGCATTGGATAAGTTCTGCAAAAAAGCCGAGTTTCCTCCTTTGACCTTTGAAGCGTCCGAAAGGTTGCTGTTCCAAAGCCTCCGGCATCGTGAGCCGTGGTAATCCCGCGTTTTATCAATACCTTACTGAATTTCTCTATACCCGAACTCAGTTCATCATCAGGAGGTAAAACTGGCGAAAGCTTAAGCATCGCAAAATGTGCCCCCTCCTGCAAAACGCCGGTTGGCTTTTGATTTTCGTCCTTTAAGACATCATCACGGTTCATTTTAAAACCCTTGCTTTCTGCAATTTCAAAAGCTTTTGTGTTTACAACGCTTATATGACCGCTGGTATGAATTATAAGAACTGGCGTTTTGGGTGCAACTTTATCAAGGTCCTCTGCTGTTATATGGCGTTTTTCTGCTAAAGACTCATTGCTGTAATTGCTGCCTATTACCCAATCACCATTTTTTGTATCTTCGGCTGCTTTTTTCACTCTTTCAAGAAGTGTATTTATATCTTCTACCCCTGCTTTCTTTGACAAATCAATCTGGTTGTGTATTCTTGCCCCTGCCACCGCCATATGAATATGACAATCAACAAAACCGGGGAGCACCGCACAGCCATATAAATCCTTCCATTCGGTATTTTCATCTATAAGACGAAGTGCGTCTGCCGTCTTTCCCACAAACAGAATTTTATCTTCTTCAAAGAGAATTGCCTCTGCAATGTCGTCATTTTTATTTACGGTAAATATCTGTCCGTTGTATAACAATGTTTTTTCTTTCATCACTTTTCCCTTTCACAGTTTTATGTTAGTTTAACCTCTATTTTCATAAAAATTCCTATGAAAGAGAAAAGTGGCACACCTTTTGTGTGCCACTAAATTTTAATTTTCTTACTATTTAACCAAAAGGCTTTCTCCAGTCATTTCATCAGGTTTTGAAAGTCCCATAAGGTCAAGCATTGTGGGTGCAAGGTCAGCAAGTCTTCCAACTTTCAGCTTTGCACCATCAGGTCCACCCACCAAAACGAGAGGAACAACGTTGGTTGTGTGTGCTGTGAATACATCATTTGTGCTGTAATCAAGCATTTGGTCTGCGTTTCCGTGGTCAGCGGTGATTAGTGCAGTTCCACCCATTTTCAGGATTGCATCAACGGTTCTGCCAAGGCATTCATCAACGGTTTCAACCGCCTTTACTGCAGCCTCAAACACACCTGTATGTCCTACCATATCACAGTTTGCAAAGTTAAGAACTATTACGTCATACTCGCCGCTTTCTATTCGCTTCACAACCTCGTCAGTAACCTCATATGCACTCATCTCAGGCTGAAGGTCATAAGTCGCAACTTTCGGTGAATTGATGAGAGCTCTGTCCTCGCCGTCATAAACAGCTTCAACACCGCCGTTAAAGAAGAATGTAACGTGTGCATACTTCTCGGTTTCAGCAATTCTCAGCTGACGAAGGCCTGTTTTGCTGATATATTCACCAAAGGTATTGGAAAGGCTTTGAGGTTTAAATGCCACATTCACATTGGGCATTGATGCATCATACTGTGTCATACAAACAAAATATGTGCCAAAGAACTCTCTTTCAAAGCCGCTGAACTCTGTATCAACAATAGTTCTTGTAATCTCTCTTGCACGGTCAGGTCTGAAATTGAAGAACACAACCGAGTCATTTTCAGAAATAGTTCCAAGAGCATTTCCGCTGTCGTCAGTGATAACAGTGGGAACAATGAATTCATCAGTTACGCCATCGTTGTAAGATTTTTTAACCGCATTCACCGCAGAAGTATCTTTATTGCCCTCGCCTTTTACCATAGCTTTGTAAGCTTCACTAACACGTTCCCAACGGTTGTCGCGGTCCATAGCATAGTATCTTCCCATAACGGATGCGATTTTGCCCACCTCAAGATTTCTCATTTTCTCAACCAGCTGGCTTACAAAATCAGCACCTGATGTTGGGGAAACGTCACGGCCGTCCATAAAGCAGTGAACAAATACTTTGCTGAGGCCTTTTTTCTTTGCCATCTCAAGAAGACCCAAAAGATGGTTTATGTGGCTGTGCACACCGCCATCAGACAAAAGTCCCATAAGATGAAGAGCACTATCATTCTTTTTGCAGTTTTCCACTGCTCCGCAAAGAGCTTCATTTTCAAAGAAATCACCGTCTTCAATAGACTTTGTAATTCTTGTAAGCTCCTGATAAACAATTCTTCCTGCACCGATGTTGGTATGTCCAACCTCAGAATTTCCCATCTGTCCTTCAGGAAGACCTACATCCATACCTGACGCATGGATAACAGTATTTGGAAACTCGGTAAGATACTTGTCCATATTCGGAGTTTTCGCTGAATAAATAGCATTCCCCTCGTGACGTTCGTTTACGCCATAGCCATCCATAATTATAAGTGCATAAGGTTTTTTACTCATTATTCTTTCCTTTCTTTAGAACATACTAAAAACAAGGGCGAATTTTCTTCGCCCTCATTCTTTAATTTTAAATTACTGTGCAGCCTTTACAATAACAGCAAAATCTGCACTCTTGAGGCTTGCACCACCGATAAGACCACCGTCAATATCGCCTTTTGCAAGAAGCTCCGCAGCATTAGCAGCATTCATACTTCCACCATACTGGATTGTAACTTCCTTTGCACAATTTTCGCAATAAAGCTCTGCAAAAATCTTTCTGATGCCCTCACAAACTTCCTGAGCCTGCTGGGCTGTAGCAGTCTTGCCAGTACCAATCGCCCAGATTGGTTCGTATGCGATAACAACTTTCTTTGCATCCTCAGCCGCAATACCGGCAAATGCTTTTTTAACCTGAATAGCAATAAGGTCCATTGTAATTCCGGCTTCTCTTTCTTCAAGGCTTTCACCCACACAAACGATAGGAATAAGGCCCTTTTCCAAAGCTTTCTTTGTCTTGAGGTTTACTGTTTCGTCGGTTTCAGCAAAATACTGTCTTCTTTCAGAGTGACCGATGATAACATAGCTGACACCCAAATCGTTGAGCATATCAGCACTTACTTCGCCTGTGAAAGCACCCTTGTCTTCAAAATGAAGGTTTTCAGCACCGATTTTAACGTGTGTGTCTTTTGCAGCACGAACTGCTTCAGAAAGACAAACATAAGGTGTGCAGCAAACCACTTCGCACTTAGCACCCTCTGTTGCAGCGGCAACCTCTTTTACAAAATCATATGTTTCGCTGGGCAACTTGTTCATTTTCCAGTTACCGGCAATAATATACTTTCCCATTTTTGTCTTCTCCTTTGTAATTTATTTATCGTTAATTGCAACAACGCCGGGGAGGTCTTTGCCCTCGAGGAATTCAAGAGAAGCACCGCCACCTGTTGTGATATGACTCATCTTGTCACCAAGACCCGCCTGATTTACAGCTGCAACACTGTCACCGCCACCGATGATTGTTGTAGCGTCAAGATCTGCAAGCATAAGAGCTATTGCATTTGTACCTTTTGCAAAGTTAGGCATTTCGAAAACGCCCATAGGACCGTTCCATACAACTGTCTTTGCATCTTTGAGAGCATCTTTGTAAAGCTCGATTGTCTTTTCACCAATATCAAGACCCTGCCAGCCAGCTTCGATTTCGCCACGGCCAACAGTTTTCTTTTCAGCATCATTGTCAAAAGCCTTTGCAACAACAGTATCAACAGGAATAAGGAGTTTAACACCCTTTTCCTCTGCCTTTGCCATCATTTCTTTTGCATAATCAAGATAGTCAGCTTCAAGAAGTGAATCGCCAACTTCCTCGCCAACAGCTTTCATGAAGGTATAAGCCATACCGCCACCGATAATGAGAGTATCAACCTTTTCAAGAAGATTGTTGATAACAGAAATTTTTGATGAAACCTTTGAGCCGCCGAGAACAGCAACAAGAGGTCTTACAGGATTGTTTACTGCATTGCCAAGGTATTCGATTTCCTTGTTGATAAGGTAACCACCAACAGCAGTATCAACAAATTCAGTAACACCAACATTTGAACAATGTGCACGGTGAGCTGTACCAAATGCATCATTTACAAAAACATCACAAAGTGATGCCAACTCACGGCTGAAAGCTTCTACATTCTTTGTTTCTTCTGCTCTGTATCTTGTGTTTTCAAGAAGAACAACGTCGCCTTCGTTCATTTCGGCAACTGCTTTCTTTGCATTTTCACCTACAACATTATCGTCTGCTGCAAAAATAACTTCTTTGCCCAAAAGTTCGCTAAGACGTGCAGCAACAGGAGCAAGTGAAAGCTCGGGTTTTGGTTCACCCTTGGGTTTGCCCATGTGTGAGCAAAGGATAACCTTTGCACCGTCTGCGATAAGCTTCTTGATTGTGGGAAGAGCCCCTACAATTCTTGTTTCGTCAGTGATTTTGCCGTCTTTGATCGGAACGTTGAAATCACAACGCACCAAAACACGTTTACCTTTTGGACAAATATCATCAACTGTTTTTTTGTTCATTTCAAAACCCTCCATATATTTATCTTAATGTTTAATTAGTTTCACAAAGTATATTCTACCCTATTTGGGAAAATTTATCAAGTATTTTTTGTTAAAATTTTCGCAATCTCTAAATTAAAATATTGTGTGTTATGCCATATCTCAGAAAACCACTCTTTAGACACCCTTGTTCAAAAATTCAAGAATTACATTATTTTCACAAAGCTGTGATGCAAATGACGAATTATTTATTTCGGTCATCACTTTACTGTTTCCATCAAAAGGTGAGAGCAACACCAAAACCGCCGCTACGATATAAAGAACCACAACTCCTATTCCACCGCCCAAAACTGCTCCGCCAAGGCGGTTGAACTGTTTTATAACAGGAAGCTTTGTGAAGATGTTGAGCATCTTTCCAATAAGACGTATAGCAATTTTAAAAAATATAAGCACCAACAAAAATGCAATGATTTTTATTATCATCTCTGCAATAGCACCTGAGATACTTGTGGTCGCCGCCTCAACGCCGTCACCTATGTAATTCCATATCAGTCCCCATGCACCGTCATTTTCAGTAGGAAGACTTCCTGAAATATATTTTTTGCCGATAAAATCCACAAGGTATGTATAGACAACAGTTTTTTTAAGCCATTCTGACACAATGGGATAAATCCAAAAGGAAAGCAGAATGGACAAAACGTATGAAACTATGCTTATAAGCGATTTCATAAGTCCAGACCTATATCCTATGGCAATAAACCCTGCAACAATCAAAACAGCCACAATATCCGCAAACATTTTGTTCCCACCTTTACTTTATTTTTATTATATCCGCACTTGCACTTCCAAGGGACAAAAACTCGTCTCTGCCCGCAAAAATCTTTATTTTCTTTATGTCCTGACCTGCCTCAATTTTGCCTTTCTGCTTTCCGGACGGCGAGAATCTGTATACCCCGTTTATAGTAACCGCCAAAATGCATTCGCCGTTTACGTCAAATGTTTTTATTTCTCCGTCAGTTTCAAGTCTGCCGCGGAGCTTTCCGCGGGAAGAGTAACTTTCCAAAATGGTATTGTTTGTGCCGCTGTCAAAAGCAAAAACCATATTATTTTCGTTTTCTATATTGCACTCAACGGGAGTTTTTCCATCAAAGTCAATAACAAATTGCTGTTTTCCATTCTTTTTGAATACATAGACCTTTTCGTCGGTAACAGCAATAAGTCCGCCACCATTTTTGTATTTAAGCTTCAGTACAATTCCATCAACTTCAGCGATACATTTCGCTTCTTCTTTGCCCGAGATATCCACAAGCATAATTTTGCTGTATACCTTTTCCTTATCTGTCATAAGCTGTGCCGCTGCAAGCTCGTTTTTTGAAGAAATGTCAATATCACCTATATATCCACTTCCGCTGTGCCATTTAAAAAGCTCTTTTCCGCTTTTGTCGAAAACGCTTACTACACCTTTGTATCCAAGTTCACTGCTGGAAATTGCTATATAACCATTTTTATTCAATTTTGCCGCAAGTATTTCTCTTTCTGTCTTTATTTGTGAAATAAGCTTATCGTTTTTATAGAGATAGCTTTGATTTCCGCCCATATCAGCAAGCATAATGAAATCATTTTTCACCATAACACCGGGCTCTGTAATATTGTTAACAAGGCTGAATACCTCTCTGCCTCTGCTATCAATGCTGCGAACGCCCTCTTTTCCTACAATCAGCATTTCCTTTCCGTAATTCACCGCATAATAATTCATCCCTGGCTGAAAGCTTACCGAAACCGAATCAGGTCTTGACAAAAACTTTTGAAATTCAGGATTGGAAAACATCATAACAAGTGTCAGCACCAATAAAATAAGTACTGCCACTATTCGTTTCTTATTGAAAACATTTTTAAATGTTTCTTTTTTCTCTCTCATAATATTTACCACTCCAAAACATTTTGGTCATAAAAGACCTCTTTGAGAAAAAGTCCCTCCGGTGGAGCTGTCTGCCCTGCACCGCGTCTGTCACATTCACTTATAATTTTTTCTATTTCTTCTGCTGTTTTTCGACCTGTGCCCACCTCAACCAAAGTTCCCGCAATAATCCTCACCATATTGTAAAGAAAGGCATTTGCCGCAATTTCTATTTTTATTTTCTGAGGTTCTTCATCATCCCACAGCACACGGCAAAAGTGGACAGTACGAATCGTGGTTTTTTGTGAGCCGCCCGCCGCCATAAACGCCGAAAAATCGTGAGTGCCACAAAATTTTTCAGCCGCTTTTTTCATTTCTTCCACATCAAGATTATATGGAACGTGCCAGCTGTACTTTTTTTCAAAAGGATTTTGAACATTCGAATTCCAGATTCTGTATTCATAGCATTTGCCTTTTGCTGAAAACCTTGCATTAAAATCGTCATCAACCTCACGCGCAGAAATAACAGAAATATCATCATCCCCAAGGTGAGTGTTTATAGCATAGGGAAGTCTTTCCACGGGTATAGTTGTTTCGCTTTTAAAGTTCAATACAAACTCAAGAGCGTGAACCCCTGCATCAGTACGGCTGCAGCCACAAACCGAGATTTCCTCCTCAAGAAGCTCTGAAAGAACGGTTTCCATTCGCTCCTGAACAGTTATACCATTCTTTTGAAACTGCCAGCCGTGATAGTTTGTGCCGTCATACATAATTTTAAGTGCAATATTTTTCATAAGATACCCCACGTTAAAAATTACAAAAAAATGTTTGATACAAAAACAAGCATCGCAAAAACCAAAACACAAACCCAGCCCCATACATCAGCTTTGGTCATTTTAAGTTCCTTAAGCCGTGTTCTGTTTTCTCCGCCACGATAACATCTGCATTCCATAGCCACTGCCAAATCATCGGCACGTCTGAACGCTCCCACAAAAAGAGGGATAAGAATTGGAATCATTGCTTTTGCACGGTTTATAATATTACCGCTTTCAAAATCTGCTCCACGGGCAGTCTGCGCCTTGATGATTTTCTCTGTTTCCTCCAAAAGTGTAGGCACAAACCGAAGAGCGATTGTCATCATCATAGCGAGTTCGTGCGCCGGAACGCCTATCTTTTTAAAAGGTGAAAGAAGTCTTTCAATTCCGTCAGTGAGTGCTATTGGTGATGTTGTAAGCGTTAAAAGTGATGTGCCCATCACAAGGAAAAACAGCCTCAGCACCATAAAAATCGCAAGTCGCAAGCCTTCGGCAGTTATTTTTAGGAAACCCCAGCTCCATATAATTCTTCCGTTTGTTAAAAACAAATTGAAAACCGCCGTAAAAACAACGAAAATGAGTATGGGCTTCACACCTTTTATAACATAACTGAATGGGATTTTTGACGAAAAAATGCACAGTGCTGTAAAAAGTGCCAAAATGCCATATCCCCAGAAATTTTTTATGCAAAAAATCACTGTGATATAGATAACTATGCAAAGAATTTTTGTCCGCGGGTCAAGTCTGTGTATCAAAGAATTTCCCGGAAAATATTGACCAAGGGTAATATCTTTAAGCATTTTATCATCTCTTTTCCTTTGCGTTTAGTATTTTTTCAAGCTCTGTCTTTGCCGCAGAAACTGTATATACTCCCTCCGGAAGAGGCAACCCTGCCTGGCGGAGTCTGTCACAAACCTCAGTTATCTGAGGCACAGCAAGTCCCATAGTTTTGAGTTCCTTAGCACTTTGGAAAATCTCGTGGGGTGTGCCCTGCATCGCAACCTCGCCCTGATTCATAACCACAATTCTGTCAGCAAGGCTCGCAATATCCTCCATACTGTGAGAAACAAGAATAACAGTTATCCCAAGTCTTCTGTGCATATCCCGTATCTTGCACAAAATCTCATCTCTGCCGCCGGGGTCAAGCCCTGCTGTTGGCTCATCAAGAATGAGAAGCTTTGGCTCCATAGCAACAACGCCGGCAATAGCAGCTCTTCTTTTTTGCCCTCCGGATAGGTCAAATGGCGACTTTTCCAAAGTGGCATCATCAAGTCCCACAAGCTTTGCCGCAAAATGCACACGTCTCTTTATCTCATCATCAGAAAGTCCCATATTTTTGGGTCCAAAGGCTATATCCTGAAAGACCGTTTCTTCAAACAGCTGATATTCAGGGTACTGCATAACATAGCCTATCTGAAATCTCAGTTTTCGCATATTTGTAGTTTTTTCATAAAGGGTTTGTCCGTCAATAGTGATGCTTCCGCTGTCGGGTTTTAAAAGTCCTGCCATAAGCTGAATAAGGGTGGACTTTCCAGAGCCTGTATGCCCTATAAGCCCTATAAACTCACCGGTTTTGAGGTCAAGATTTATATTTTTTACCGCTGCTTTTTCAAAAGGACCGCCGCTCATATATGTATAGTTTACGTCATTTAACTTAATCACAGCTATTTCCCCCGTCCTTTAAGAAATTCTCTATTTCAGCAGCACATTCTTCCACTGTCAAAATATCGCATTTCATCTCAAACCCTGACTTTTTCAGGGAATAAAGAAGCTCCGTTGTCTGGGGAACATCAAGCCCAATTTTTTTGAGCTTTTCCACCTGAGAAAAAATTTCCTTAGGCTCGCCCTCCATAACAATTTCGCCACGGTCCATAACAACTACTCGGTCAGCCTGAGCCGCTTCTTCCATAAAATGCGTAATCATAACAACCGTCATTTTCTCCTGACGATTGAGTCTTTTCACTGTTTCCATAATTTCATATCTTCCCACAGGATCAAGCATAGCCGTGGATTCGTCCATAACAATAACCTCAGGCTTCATAGCAAGAACCCCCGCAACAGCGATTCTTTGCTTTTGTCCACCGCTGAGCATACTTGACGAATGGTCTTTGTACTTTGTCATATTGACAGCATCAAGAGCATAGTCTACTCGCCTTCGTATTTCAGTTGGCTCAACGCCCAAGTTTTCAGGAGCAAAAGCCACATCCTCTTCAACAATGGTAGCAACAAGCTGGTTGTCAGGGTTCTGAAAAACCATACCAACCTTTTGTCTTATGTCATAAAGCGCATCTTCGTCTGCGGTATTTATCCCATCAACCATTACCGTTCCGCCCGTTGGCACTAAAATCGCATTTAAGTGTTTAGCAAGTGTGGATTTTCCTGAGCCGTTATGCCCCAAAACCGCAAGGAATTCCCCTTTTTTGACACACAAATTTATGCCCTTTAAAACCGCATCGGTTTCACTGGCATCAGTATCATCATAGGAAAATTCCAAATCTTTTATTTCAATAATTGTATCTGTATTCTTTTCTGTTTTGTCCAAAAGTTTCACCTTC
>JAZROR010000126.1:0-3715 GCA_045648845.1 Clostridia bacterium | reverse complement strand
ATTGTGGTGATTGATGAAGCATACATAGATTTTGGCGGCGAAAGTGCAGTGTCGCTTATAAAGAAATATGACAATCTTCTGGTTACACAGACCTTTTCAAAATCTCGTTCTATGGCAGGGGCAAGACTCGGTATTGGAATTGGTTCAAAAGCTTTGATAAGGGATTTGAACACCATAAAGTATTCTACAAATCCATACAATATCAACAAAATGACAATGGCGGCAGGGCTTGGTGCCTTGGAAGACGAAGCATACACAAAGAAGAACTGCAAAGCAATTTGCGAAACCCGTGAATATACAAAAAAGATGCTTGCCACACTGGGCTTTGATTTTATGGATTCGGCTACAAACTTTATTTTTGCAAAGCATAAGGATATTTCGGGCGAAATGATTTATACCCGACTTCGTGAAAAGGGCATATTGGTGCGTCACTTTGATGGAGAGAGAATTAAGGAATACAATCGCATAACCGTAGGAACGAAAAAGCAAATGCAAGCGTTCCTTCGGGCAGTGAGCGAAATTCTGGAGGAAAATAAATGAGAACAAGCAGTATAAAAAGAGAAACAAAAGAAACAAAAATAGAGCTTTCTATCAATCTTGACGGAAGCGGAAAGAGCAGCATTGACTCAGGCTGTGGTTTTCTTGACCATATGCTGACACTTTTTGCAAAGCACGGAAGATTTGACCTCAGTGTAAAGTGTGATGGTGACACAAATGTTGATTTTCACCACACAGCAGAGGACGTGGGAATCTGTCTTGGACAAGCATTTAATGATGCTCTGGGCGACAAGATGGGTATTATTCGTTATGGAAATATGATACTACCTATGGACGAAGCGCTTATTCTTTCGGCGGTTGATTTGTCGGGACGTTCAGGACTTTCATATAAGCTGGATATTCCAACAGAAAAGGTTGGGGAATTCGATACCGAGTTGGTTGAAGAATTCTGGCTGGCTTTTGTGAGAGAAGCACAGTGTACAGTTCATATAGTGCAGATGGCGGGAACAAATTCTCACCACATTATTGAGGGAGCGTTCAAATCGGTTGCCCGCAGCCTTAAACAAGCGGTGGCAAAGGAGATTGGTTTTGAAAATGAAATTCCGTCAACGAAAGGGGTACTTTGATGACTGCGATTGTAGATTATGGCGTAGGAAATTTGTTTTCTCTTAAAAGCTCGATGGAGGCAATCGGTGAAGAAATTGTTGTTACCAGTGACGAAAACGTCTTAAAAGCGGCGGACAGAATTATTCTTCCTGGCGTTGGCGCCTTTGAGGATGCCATAAGAAAGCTTAAAGATACGGGTCTTGACAAAGTAGTTATTGATGAAGCAAAATCGGGAAAACCACTTATGGGAATTTGTCTTGGTATGCAGATGCTCCTCGAAAAGAGCTTTGAATATGGCGAGCATCAGGGACTTGGACTTATCAAAGGCGAAGTCAGGTCAATAGGAGAGGTTATACCAAAAGACCTTAAAATTCCACATATTGGATGGAATGGGCTGCATTTTAAAGGCGAAAAACATCCGATATTTAAGTATATAAATGAGGGTGACCACGTTTATTTTGTTCATTCATATTATGGAGCAAAATGTGAAGGCAGCACTATTGCAACGGCTGAATATGGCGCAAAGCTTACTGCTGCTGTGGCTCATAAAAATGTGTGCGGATGCCAGTTCCATCCCGAAAAAAGCGGCGATGTGGGACTTAGGATACTTCGTGCATTTTGTGAAATGGGGGTATCGGATATATGTTGATTTTTCCTGCGATAGATTTGTATGAGGGAAAAGCTGTACGTCTTCTTCGAGGTGAATATGAGAAGATGACGGTTTACAGCGAAAATCCAATCGAAATTGCTTATGAATTTGAAAATCAGGGTGCCACTCATATACATATGGTTGACCTTGAGGGGGCAAAAAACGGAGACACCCCGAATCTTGATATAGTTCGTCAGGTGGCTGAAAAAACCAATCTTTTTGTGGAGATTGGCGGCGGAATTCGCAGTATGGATGCTGTCGACAAGTATATTGATGCAGGCATTGACAGGGTTATTTTAGGGACTGCGGCTGTGAATGACAAAGAATTTTTGATTGAAGCAGTTTCGAAATACGGCGAAAAAATTGCTGTTGGTGTAGATGTGAAAGACGGCTTTGTTGCTATAAAAGGCTGGACTGAGAAATCGGAATATACCTGCTTTCAGTTTTGTGAAATGATGCAGAAAATCGGTGTAAAAACTCTTATCTGTACCGACGTTTCAAAGGACGGTGCTATGCAGGGAACAAACCGCGAACTTTATCGTGAACTTTCGGAAAGGTTTGATATGAATATTGTTGCATCAGGGGGAGTTTCCACCATTGATGATGTGAAGGCTCTTGCAAAAATGAACCTTTATGGTGCGATTATAGGAAAGGCGTATTATACAAAAGCGATTTCGCTTGATGAGGCAATAGAGGTGGCAAAATGATAACAAAAAGAATAATCCCCTGCCTTGATGTGAGAAACGGCAGGGTGGTAAAAGGCGTAAATTTTGAAGGAATTTCGGATGTTTCGTCCCCTGTGGAACTTGCGAAATATTATTCAGAGAACGGTGCTGATGAACTGGTCTTTTATGACATAACTGCATCATTTGAAGAAAGAGCGCTTTTTACAGATATATTGAAAGAAGTGGCAAGGAAGATTTTTATTCCACTCACAGTTGGTGGCGGAATAAACGAACTCAGTGACTTTGACCGAGTTTTAAAGTGCGGAGCCGATAAGGTCAGCGTGAATTCAGGGGCTATAAGAAACCCAAAGCTTATATATGAAGCGGCAAAGCGCTATGGCGACCAATGTGTTGTTATTTCTGCGGATGTGAAAAGGGTTGGCGGAGTTTTCAGGGTTTTTTCAAAAGGCGGACGTGAAAACACGGGTATGGAAGCGGTGGAATGGATAAAAAAATGCGTCGATATGGGAGCGGGCGAAGTGGTGCTTAATTCCATAGACACGGATGGCGTAAAAAAAGGTTTTGACCTTGAAATGCTTGATGCTGTATGCAATGCGGTGTCAGTTCCCGTTATAGCATCAGGTGGTGCAGGTGGAATAGGGGACTTTATCACACTTTTTAAGGAAGTTCCCAAGGTTGATGCGGGGCTTGCGGCGTCGATTTTCCATTTTGGAGAGGTTGAAATTTCTGACCTCAAACGTGAACTGAAAGCAAACGGAATTGATATGAGAATTTAAAAGGAGAATGGCTTATGATAAACATTGATGAACTTAAATTTGATGAAAAAGGTCTTATCCCTGCCATAGTGGTGGACAGTGTTTCAAAAAAGGTGCTTACCCTTGCGTATATGAACAGGGAAAGCCTTAAAATCTCTATGGAAAAGGGGCTCACTTGTTTTTGGAGCAGGTCAAGACAGGAGCTTTGGCTCAAAGGTGAAACCAGCGGGAACTATCAGCACATTGTTTCAATAACAGCTGATTGTGACAAGGATGCTCTTGTTGTTGTGGTTGAAAAGGACGGCCCTGCCTGCCATATGGGCACGGATTCTTGTTTTAACAATGAACTCTGGCAGAGCGAAGACAAACATGAGTTTTCTGTTGATGCGCTTATGGACCTTTTAAAAGGCAGAAAAATTGAGAAAAAAGAGGGTTCATATACCACATACCTTTTTGAAAAAGGAATTGATAAAATTCTTAAAAAGGTTGGGGAAGAAAACACAGAGGTAATAATTGCGGCA
>JAZROR010000125.1:0-23992 GCA_045648845.1 Clostridia bacterium | reverse complement strand
ATTGTCCACATACACAACAGCAAATCAGAAATTATAAAAACCCTGACAGAAACTCAAATACTTTCTGCACTGACAAAACAAGGAATCAGAACAAGATATAAAGACATTTGATTATCTGCCTAAAGTTTTGAAATACCGTTTTGCCTCATCTCCATAAATCAAAAGACGTCTGAGAAGATTTTTAAGAAGTGTATCATTGCTTTTTGAAATCTGGTTTGACGCATAATCCCTTACGCTGTACTTGTCAATATCGCTGTATCTGTACTTTTTTCCAACTCTTGTATAAACTCTTGCATATATATTGTCAAACACTTTGCTGGATACAATATTATCAAAGTTATACACCTTGTATCCGCCGTTCATCGCATAATCTTTTACTATGAGTGACTGTGTCCCAGCAATGTGTAAATCAGTTTTTTTGAAGCTGTCCTCTGTCCAGAAAAGAACGCCCATCTCGTCCACATTTTTTTCATCAGAAACATAATAATTTATAGAAATATCGCCCTCAAGAATCAAGGTTTTTCCGATAATTTCCGCCCTGCATTTTCCGTTCTTTGTTTCTTCCTCAATGGTTTTTGCCTGACTTACATATACTTTTGTGAAATCCATTACCTTGTCAGCATCTGAAAGAATACTGTTTGCAGGATTTCTGTCTGAACCAAAATATTCCTGTGCTGCCGCACCATAGTTAAGCATTTTAACAAGTAAAGGTCTTAACTGTTCGTTTTTCATCATGTTTTCCGCATAAGAAACTATGCTGTAACCCACAGAGGGTTCGCTTCCGTATACGACATTCCCTTTCTCATCTTTTGCCATAAGTCTTGCATATATCTTTTTGTTCATATCAACAGAAGATATATTGTCATATTCAAAGCGATAACCGTTTGTATCATTTCCGCTGTATCCAACCACCCTTTGAGCTGTTTCTAAGGTATACTCTTCCTGAGGGGAATCCCAAAAAAGCATTTTTGCAGTATTGGCCCGCACTCCCTCAAGTGATGCATAAAAAATCATAGAAACAGTGCCCTGCAAATCAAGGGTTCGACCTGTAATCATAACAACAATGCCCTCTGAAAAAACGATTGATTCACCATTTGAAACACTGCATCCAATCCGTTCCTCATTGCGTTCAGATTTTTTCAAAAGCACAGCAGTGCCGTTTGCTGAATAAAGTTGAACACTGTCACTCATTTCTGATAATGTATACGGAATTTCTAAAAAGAATTTTTTAGAAACTTCCAGTCTTGTCTCATGTTGATTTTTAAAATAACAGTCTATTTCAAACTTTCCGTTGGAAAGTTTCTTTTTTATTTCTTCATTTAATTCTTCGTTTTTCTCAAAAGCAATAAAAATATCCTGCTTCTGACTCATCTTACGAAGCTCTTTTATTATCTCTTTATCAAGTGTAGCCACAGCAAAATCCGTATAGATACAAATTGACGGAATTTTATTCCTATAGAGCGAAGCTTGCCTTATTGCATCCGAAATATTCAAGCTGATAGCCTTATATCTGGCCGAGGTCGAAAGGGCTTTAATCACAAAACTTTCAAGTATATTTTTATCATCAAAGGTTGCCTGAACATCAATTTCAATCCCTTTGACATCAGCCTTTCCCCTTACAATAGGCATATCAATTTTATCTATGTTTTCATTCATTACCCCTGCCAAAGTTGTAGTCACAGTCTCTGTATCTGTTGCAAAAGTAACACTAATAGCGTTTGCAGAAAAAGCAATCAAAACGCAAAGAAAATATATAAGACATTTCTTCATAACGCACCTCATTTTTGTTTTCAATCATTGGACCTTATAACCAAAACATAGCCTGACGAAAAACTTATTTCACCGCTTCTTTCACCAACAAAACAGTTACTGCTTGCCTGCACTTCTCCGCTGACAAGACGCATATCTTTCGTTTCATAACACAGTCCCCTTACGCAAAAATCACGTACATCTCCGCCAAATGGGAAAAATGAAATATATTTTTTATCATTGGGAAACACCGAAAAGCTCTTATTCTCCATAGTAATTTCGTTGTGAGAATCGAGAATTGTGCCTCTGCCTCCATTATCAAGTATTTTTCTAAGAAGGCAAAAATGTGAATATTCATGATCAAGACGACCGCCAAGAGCTCCCAGAATTGTGATATCCTTATATCCCCTCTTGAGTGCTTCCATAACAGCAAGATCGGTATCAGTATTATCTTTTTGGGGAGGAAACGAAACAATTTCTTTTGCAATTATATTTGCACTTTTAAGGGAATCACCATCACCCAACCACAAATCAGGAACAATCCCTAAATTTTGTACATGCTTATATCCGCCATCAGCACAAATCACAAAGCTATTTTCAAAATTAAATTCTTTTAGAAAATCATAGGATTCTATTTGTCCAGAGCTGAAAACAAAACATCTCATTTTGCATTTTCCCTCATTTCAGCAATAACAGCATTGACATCCGCAGCTTTAAAAACCGTTGAGCCCGCAACAAGTACATCTGCACCGCATTTAACTGCTTCCCGAGTATTTTCAACCGTTACACCGCCATCTATTTCAAGCTCAATATTTTTACCTGATTTATCAATCAAAGCCCTTGTTCTCTTAATCTTTTCATTCATACTTTCTATATAAGACTGCCCGCCAAACCCAGGCTCAACAGTCATAATGAGAATAAGATCAAATTTGTCAAAATCATTTTCAAGTTTTTCGATAGGAGTATTGGGTTTCACAGAAATTCCTGCTTTTACCCCAAAACTATGTATAAAATCAGCCATTTCTGCGTAATTCTCGGTAACTTCTTCGTGGACTGTAATAATATCTGCCCCAGCTTTAACAAAGTTTTCAATATATTTCTTCGGCTCTTCTATCATAAGATGCACGTCAAAAGGCAATTTTGACACTGTTCTTAGACCCTTTACAATATCAGGCGAGTATGCAAGATTTGGAACAAAATGCCCGTCCATAACATCAACGTGCACATAATCTGCACCAGCCTTTTCTATTTTTTTCAGTTCTTCCCCAAGTTGCGCTGGGTTTGCCGCTAAGATTGATGGTGCAATCTTAATTTTGTTCATAGCCATCTTCCTTTCGTTTTGTCTATATCTGATTTGCCTTTTTTATTTCACGATAAAGCTGAACATAACTTTCGTGTCGGCTTTTTGCAATTTCGCCGTTTTCAACCCGTCTTCTTACATCACAGTCTGGTTCAACCGTATGACTGCAGTCCAAAAATCTGCACTTACCAAAGGATGATTCAAACTCTCTGAACATAAACCCAAGCTCAGTGTTTGGGATTTTATTAACTTCAAATGAGCTGAATCCCGGTGTGTCAACAATATATCCCCCAAAAGGCAAGTTCACAAGTTCAGAATGTCTTGTGGTATGTTTTCCCCGTTCAAGCTTTTCGCTCACTACTCCGGTTTCAAACATATTTTCCCCCATAACAGCATTCAAAAGACTTGATTTTCCTACTCCTGAATTTCCCGCAAAAACAGTGGTTTCATCTTTCAAAATTTCTTTAACTTTTTCAATGCCCACACCCAGAACAGCACTGGTTTCAATCACCACAAAGCCCGCATTTTTATAAGTTCTGATAATTTCTGCATTTTCTTCAAGGTCTGACTTGTTAAAGCATATCACAATCTTGAGCTTTGCAAATTCCGCAGATGCAATCAGCTTATCAAGAACATAAAGATTTGGGGCAGGACTTGACTGTGCCACAACAACCACCATTTGTGTTACATTTGAAACAGCAGGTCTTATGAGTTCTGAGGTTCTTGGCAAAATCTCACTTACATAACCCTGAGCACTTTCTTCATCAAAGGATATGACCACCTTGTCACCAACAAGGGGGGTGAAGCCTTTCTTTCTAAAAAGTCCGCGTGCTCGGCATTCAATAACTCCCATATTTGTATCGACGTAATAAAAACCGCCGATACCTTTAACAATAACGCCACTAAGTTCTTTCATCCATTACCTCTTAATGCAGTCTTACAGTTCCTTTTTGCTGAGAAACACCATCGTGAAGAATTTCTACCTCAACTGAATTCGATGTACCCTCGAGCTTCACAACATCACTTGCACCTTTGCTTAAGATTTTACTGTATGCATTCTTTCCATTTACGTTTACCTGAACCAAGGCGCTCGCCTTTTCTTTCGGTCCGTAAATGGTCAGCATAGTGCTCTTCTTCTGTTGCTCGGGCTGTTTTTCATCGGTCTTCGTATCAGTACTTGGGTTGTTTTCATTTCTTTTATCTTCCTGATTGGTCTTTTCTTGTTCTTTTTCTGGACCGCGGCTTACATAGAATGTAATAACATCACCGGGTTTAACAAAATCGCCGGCTTTTGGCTCCTGCTTAATGATAGCACCTGTTGGAATATCCTCACTGTATTCCTCAATAAATTCAGCTTCAAGTCCAAGGTCTTTCACCGCAATCTCAACCTCACGAGCATCCTGATACTTTGTATAATTCTTAAGCCTTATATCATTCTTGCCCTCACTGATTTCTACAGTAATAACTATAACTTCCGACTTTTTAACCTTTGTTCCGGGAGCAGGGTCCTGAGCGAGAATTGTTCCCTCTTCATCGTCACTTTCTACTGTCTTTCCTTTAATGATATTAAAGGTATAGTCTGCATTTTCGTCTGCATTTTCTACGTATTTTTCTATTGCTTCATCGTAAAGCATACCCTCTATTTCAGGGATTTCCACGTTACCACCTGACGCAAAAAGTCCGCCCATACCTGTTATGGACATAAATCCTGCAGAAATAATCAAAATAAGTGCAATAGCACTGAAAATTGCAAAAGCAATAACTTTTCTTTCTTTCTTTTTATCTACCGTTTGTGAGCTCTTTTTCACAGGTTTCTTCGGCAATTCTTCTTCCTCCTGGATATTATTTGGGGCTGCAGGTACCACTTCTTCAACTTCTGGTTCTTCTTTCTTGATGTCCTTTATATTTACTGCAGGCATAATTACTGTCTGTCCTATGTTTTCACGTTCCGGAACTTCAATTTCCTCCGCAACAATCTCACGGCTTGGGTCATGAAGAACAGCAAGAAGCTCATCAATCATCTCTGATGCGGTTTTATATCTAGCTGAAACCTCTTTTGACATAGCTTTAAGCACAATACGTTCAAGAGCCAGAGGAATGCTTAAGTTATATTCCCTTGGCATAACTGGTTTTTCCTGAAGATGCATAATAGCAACAGTAACAGGTCTTTCGCTGTCAAAAGGCACCTTTCCCGTGAGCATTTCATAAAGAACCACGCCCAGGGAATATATATCAGAACGCTCGTCAGTATAACCGCCTCTTGCCTGCTCAGGTGAAATATAATGTACCGAGCCGATAGCACTGTCATCACAGGTAACCGTGGACTGAACATTTGCACGGGCGATACCAAAATCGGTAACTTTCATAACGCCATCTGCTGTCATAATTATATTGTGGGGTTTTATATCTCGGTGAATTATAGAATTTTTATGGGCCTGTTCAAGACCTTTGGCAATCTGCACCGCATAATCTACAGCCTCACGCCAAGGCAAAATAACTTTTTCCTCGATATATTCCTTAAGTGTTTTTCCCTCAATATATTCCATAACGATATAATGAAGACCACTATCATTTCCTACATCATAAATAGACACGATATTAGGATGAGTAAGACTTGCCGCTGCTTGCGCCTCAACATTGAAACGTCGAACAAACTCAGCGTCGTTCTGAAGGTCAGGACGGAGCACCTTTACCGCCACAAATCTGTTAAGCAGCTGACACTTTGCTTTGTAAACAACAGCCATTCCGCCGCTGCCTACCTCTTCGATTATTTCATATCTCCCAGCAATAACCTTTCCTATCAAAGTCATATCCGTTCCTCCTTCTCGGCACGTATAACAACAACTGTTATGTTGTCAACTCCACCATTTTTATTGGCTTCAGCCACCAAGCTTTCAGCAACCATTTTCACATCTTCATTTTCGTTTATTATTTCTTTTATCCGTTCATCCGTAACAGTTTCTGTAAGACCATCACTACACAAAATAATGGTCTCTCCCAAAGATAAGTTGTAATCATAAAAGTCAGCATCAACAAATTCTTCAGTGCCTAAAGCTCTTGTTATAATATTCTTATCCGGATGGTTTCTTGCCTCCTGACGTGTTATAGTTCCCCTTTGAACAAGTTCTTCCACAATAGAATGATCAACCGTAATTTTCTGGATTTGTGTATCAGAAATTACATATGCACAGCTGTCACCAATATTGGCAATTCTGACAAGAGCATCTTTCACATATGCCACAACAAGCGTTGTACCCATTCCGGACTGTTCACGGCTTTTAAGTGAGCGTTCAAAGACACTTGTGTTTGCAAAGTCAATAGCTGTTGCCATATTAAATGTGATTTTGCTGTCATCAGCCTCACCTATCGCTTCAAAAAGTTCATCTGCCACAATTTCCGCCGCCATTCTGCTGGCAATTTCACCGGCATTGTGACCGCCCATACCATCAGCAAGAACACATACACCAAGGGGCTTATCCATTTCGAAACCGCAAATTTTGAAGCTGTCTTCATTGAGTTCGCGGCACTTACCCTTATCCGTAAGACCACATACTTTTATAACCATATTATCATAGCCTTTCCGCCTGAAATTTCAGGCTTTTTCTTTATCTTCATAACAATTCCGAGACTGTTTTGTTTTCTTATTTCTGAGCTGGCCGCAAGCAGCATTTATATCACTGCCCATCTCGCGACGAACTGTCGCCACCAAGCCGTTCTTTTCAAGCCTCACTTTAAACGCTTCAATTCTTTCTCTGCTGCTTTTTGAAAATCCGCTTTCTTCAACCTTATTGACGGGGATAAGATTAACGTGACAGAGCTTTCCCTTTACCAGCTTCGCTAAAGTGTCTGCCTCTTCCAATGTATCATTAACACCTGAAATCAAGGTATATTCAAAAGAAATTCGTCGCCCTGTTTCTTTTATGTAATAATCACAAGCCGACATAAGCTCATCTATATTGAATTTGTTGTTGACTGGCATGATTTGTGACCTTCGCTCATCATTTGGAGCATGGAGAGAAATTAGAAGTGTAATCTGCATTTTCATATCCGCCAGCACCCTTATTTTATCTGCCAAGCCGCAGGTGGAAACCGAAATATGTCGTTGACCAATCATGAGTCCCTCAGATGAATTCATAAGCTTTATTGATTTCAGCACATTCTCAAAATTGTCAAAGGGTTCTCCAATTCCCATCATAACAACATTTGAAATTCTTTGTCCCAAATCCTTTTGTACACAAAGAATTTGGCCAATTATTTCACCTGGGGTAAGATTTCTCACCCAGCCGTTAACCGTTGATGCACAAAACTTACAACCCATTTTGCAGCCGACCTGAGAAGAAACACAGACCGTATAGCCATATTCATATTTCATCAGCACGGTTTCAATAAAATTCCCGTCGCTTAATTGTAACAGATATTTGCGTGTTTCGTCAATCTTTGAAACGTATTTTTCATATATTGACATTCCGCCTAAAAAACTGTTCTCGGAAAGCTTTTCACGAAGACTTTTAGGGATATTTGTCATATCCTCAAAACTTTCCGCGCCGCGATACATCCATTCAAATATCTGTTTACCTCGAAACTGTGGTTCGCCAAGTTCTTTCACAAACTCTTTCATTTCATCAAGGCTCAAATCAAAAAGATTTATCTTCATAATTCTATTCCTTTATCATTTTGCAAATATAAAATCCGCTTTCACCATTTTCTGTGGTAAGTATCTGCTTTTCAAACACTTTTTTATATTCGCTGTGATTTTTTAAAAATTCAGAAATTCTAATTCGATTTTCTTCAGGCAATATAGTGCAAGTGCTGTAAACCAAAATTCCGCCCTTTTTCACATAAGTGGCAGCAGTTTCCAGAATATCACGTTGCAAAGCACAAAGTTCTGAAATATCCTCTTCTTTACGTTTCCATTTAATATCCGGCTTTTTATGTATAACACCAAGCCCAGAACAAGGAACGTCAGCCAGCACCCTGTCCGCTTTTCCAACCAAGCTCTCTATTTTTTCTCTTGAGTCCTGTACTTTTGGTTTTATAATACCAATTCCCAGTCGTTCGGCAGATTTTTTTATAAGCTCTACTTTGTGAGAAAATACGTCAAAAGAAAATACTTTGCCCGCATTTTCCATCCGTTCAGCAATAGCACAGCTTTTACCACCGGGTGCCGCACACATATCGACAATAAATTCGTTTGGTTTTGGGTCAAGAGTCTCCACCGCCATTTGCGACGAAATGTTTTGTAGTGAATAAAGTCCTTCCTTATACGACGCAGAATTTTCGACATTCAGTTTTCCTATTACCTTGAGGCAGTTTTTAACCTCCGTTTTTTCACAAGAAATTTCCTCTTTTTCAAGGGTGTTGACAAGTTCATCTTCGGTTATTTTCAATGGATTTACCCTTATAAATACTCCGTGAGGCTTGTTGTTTTCTTCAAAAAGTTTTCTGCATTCTTCCCCGCCATATTCTTTTATCAGAGCTCTGGTCATCCAGTCGGGATATGAATATTTGAGAGATAATTCCTCTGAAGTGTCATCCATTTTAGGAAATTCAAAATCATTTTTCCCTCTCGAAACCGCGCGCAATACACCATTTACAAAGCCTGACCCTGCACGATGGGAATATTTATTGGCAAGTTTCACCGCCTCGTTACACGCAGCACTTGGTGGAATTTTGTCCATAAAATGCAGTTGAAAAACACCCATTCTTAAAATATTAAGTACCCAAGGAGTCATCTTCTTTATCTTGACTTTTGAATACCTTGATATGATAAAATCAATAGCTGTTTTGTTGGATATAATGCCGTATATAAGCTCGGTAACAAAACCTTTGTCCACAGAAGATAAATCTCCTGCAGAAAGCGCCTCTTTAAGTGCCGCATTCACATACGTCTCATTTGTTTCAATATCGACAAGTGCCTTAAGTGCAATTTCTCTTGCATTCATAATTTCACGTCCGTTTTTTAATCTCTGTTCCTGCCAAATCCCACAAGAGAAAGTAATCTCAAAAGGTTGGCAATAGCAACGACTGCCGATGCCACGTATGTCATAGCAGCAGCCGAAAGCACCGATTTTGATGCTTTTAGTTCTTCACCATTTAAAATTGCATGTGATTCAAGAGTTTTAAGTGCACGTGATGATGCGTTGAACTCTACAGGAAGCGTAACAATCTGAAACAGCACAACCGCACCGAATAAAAGTACACCAAAAGTCGCAAGCCCAGAAAAACTCAACAAAATTCCAAAAATCGCAAGGGGCCAAGCGGCATATGATGCTATCTGCACCACGGGAACAATAGCATTTCTTACCTTTATAGGAGCATAGCCCTCAGCGTGCTGAACTGCGTGCCCAACCTCGTGCGCCGCAACACCTATTGCCGCAACAGATGTGCTTGAATAAGTAGCATCCGAAAGTCTTACCACATTTGCCTTTGGGTCAAAATGGTCTGTTAAGTTTCCTGCTGTACGTTCAATAATAACATTGTGAAGACCGTTCATGTCAAGAATTCTTCTTGCCACATCTGCGCCGGTAAGACCTTTGCTGTTTGCCACAGTACGATATTTGTTGAAGGTTGTGTTCACCTTTGACTGTGCATACATAGCAAAAATAAGTGCCGGCATAACTAAAATTATATATGTCATATCAATTCCATAAAAATATCCAAGTCCCATTTTTTTGCCTTTCTACCCATTGTTATTTTCACATCTCCGGGTATGAGATATGTAATGCTACCCCAAAATTTCACCAATTTTTATTTCGTGACCATTGAGATAGTCCTTAACACGCATAGCTTTTGAGCCTTTGAACTGAATTTCATCTATTATTATTGTCTTTCCGTCACCGCAAATAACTTCAAGCCCTTTGCTATCCGCTGAAACAATCTTTCCGCATTCACCTTTTGTCGTATTTCCAAGTACAGCGCGATAGACTTTCATAAATTCACCCAAATAATTGGTATGAGCAACAGGCCAAGAATTCATTCCACAAATAAGGTTTATAACCTCCCTTGCGGGCTTTGACCAATCAATCTTTGCCATTTCCTTTGAAATCATAGGTGCATAACAAGAGAGACCATCGTCTTGCTTTTCGGGGTTAAGCATACCATTTTTAAGCGCATCAATGGTTTCAACAAGCAACTCAGCACCCATAACCATAAGTCTATCGTGAAGCTCACTTGCAGTTTCATATTCGCCGATAGCAGTTTCACATTTCAGGAGCATATCCCCTGTGTCAAGACCTTTTTCCATAAGCATCGAAGTCACACCTGTTTTCTCTTCACCATTTAGCACAGACCACTGAATAGGCCCTGCACCACGATATTTAGGAAGAAGTGATGCGTGCATATTGATGCATCCGTGCTTTGGAAAATTCAATATATATTCAGGAAGAATTTTGCCATATGCCACAACGATTATAAGTTCAGGATTAAGTTTTTCGAGCTGTTCACGGAATGCAAAATCCTTAAGTGTTTCAGGCTGAAAAACGGGAATTCCATGTTCCTCCGCTAAGACCTTTACGGGTGGCGGTGTAAGTCGGTGACCTCTTCCTGCCGGCTTGTCCGGTTGGGTAACAACCCCGCAAACATTGTCGCTTGATTCAATCAGAGCCTTAAGGCACGGAACTGCAAATTCCGGTGTTCCCATAAAAAGTATATTCATATCAAATGCCTCCGAAATTATTCTTCCTCAATGTCAATCCATTCAGTTACTAATTCCATAAACATCTTTCCGTCAAGATGCTCGGTTTCGTGACAAAACGCTCTTGCAAGCAAATCTTCGCCCGTGTATTCATGCCATTCGCCAAATCTGTCCTGAGCCCTAACTGTAACCTTTTGAGGACGTGTCACAATTCCGTACTTTCCAGGGTTACTTAGGCATCCCTCAGCACCTGTTTGACTACCCTCAGTTGACACTATTTCGGGATTTATAAGTTCGATGGGGTTTTCGTCAATATCAATAACAGCAACGCGTCTTAAAACCCCTACCTGAGGTGCTGCAAGACCTGCACCCCCTGATTCATAGAGTGTATCGAACAAATCCTCAACAAGTGCATGAAGTCTTTCATCAAATTTTTCTACGGGTCTGCATTTTTTTGTGAGAACGTCATCCCCCAATGTAACAATATTTCTGATTGCCATAATCAAAACCTTACCTTTCGTTAATACATATTTATCGGATTTATATCAATGGTCAAAAACACAGATTTTCTGCCTTTTTCATATTCCTCATAAATGCGCTTAAGGAGGTCGTGTGCATCGTCCGCATTTTTGCATTTCATAAGTATTCGGTACCTGTAATTATTTTTTATTTTTGCGATAGGTGCTTCACCCGGTCCCGTCTTTGAAAAGATGTTTCCATCAGGCTTTATTTCTTTGTCAAGTCGCTTTCCTATCTTCTCAATTTCCTCTTTGACAGCCTGCTCGTCTTCCCCTGTTGCCACTATATATATTATGTCACAAAACGGCGGATAATTCAACCTTTTTCTTTGAATAATCTCGTTTTCATAAAAGCCGATGTAGTCGTGCTGCCTTGAAAATTTTATTGTAGAATTAAAGGGCTGATATGTCTGAATTATTGCTCTTCCAGAGAGGGTTCCCCGACCTGCACGACCGCATACCTGAGTAAACAGCGAAAATCCCCTTTCGCTTGCCCTGAAATCATCCACCGCCAAGGTGGTATCCGCCGCAAGAACACCCACCAAAGTTACATCGTGAAAATCAAGACCTTTGGTAACCATTTGTGTTCCAAGCAGAATATCCGCTTCGCCATTTTTAAACCTATCAAGAATCTTTTCGTGACCGCCCTTTTCAGATGTTGTATCTGTATCCATTCTCAAAATTCTTGCACTTGGGAAAAGTCTGTTTATTTCCTCTTCAATCTTTTGCGTTCCTGTGCCGAAATATTTCACATACGATGAGCCGCAAGACGGACACTCGGATACGTTTCGCATAGTGTATCCACAATAATGACAAGACAGCAAATCTTTTTTCTTGTGATAAGTGAGTGCAATGCTGCAATCAGGACAGTTTATAACCTCACCGCACTCACGGCAGGAAACAAAGGTTGAATATCCTCTTCTATTCAAAAATAGAATTGTTTTTTCACCATTGTCAAGGTTTCTTTGTATCTCTCTTTGAAGTTTAAGGCTTATTGGCGACCTGTTTTTGTTTTCAAAAAGTTCACCACGCATATCCACTACATCTACATCAGGCATAGCCCCCTCGTTGTAGCGTTTTGTCATTTCAAAAAGAGTGTATTCACCAATTTTTGCCTTATAAAATTCATTCACTGATGGTGTCGCCGAGGCAAGCAATAAAACACATTTTTCATCCTCTGCTCTTTTTGTTGCTACATCTATGGCGTGATACCTTGGTGTTGTTTCTGATTTATAACTGTTTTCGTGTTCTTCATCAAGAATTATTATGCCAATATTTTTAAAAGGAGCAAAAATTGCCGACCTTGCGCCAACAACGACTTTTACCTCACCATTTTTGATTTTGTTCCATTCATCAAATCTCTCACCTTGAGAAAGGGCACTGTGAATGACCGCAACCTGATTTCCAAACCTTGAAACAAAACGCTCAACCATCTGGGGTGTGAGTGATATTTCAGGCACAAGCATAATAGCATTTTTGCCCTTATCAATGACCTTTTCTATTGCCTGCAAAAAAACTTCTGTTTTCCCGCTTCCGGTAACGCCACGAAGAAGTATTTTCTCATTCTTTTCCTTTTCAATAACACTATATAAATGGTCAATAACCACCTTTTGCTCATCTGTCGGCTTATATGCACTACTTTTTTGATATTTTTCCTCATTATAAGCATCTCTTGTGAATTGTACCTCTTCAACCGCCAAAATTCCGAGTTTTTCGAGGCTACGTACAGCATCATAGCTTCCGCCTTTTTCCTTGACAAGTTTTGAAAGCGGCAAACTTTCTGCCATCAAAAGCGCCTCAATAACCCTCGCTCTTGCGGTAGCACCTTTTTTTCGCATTTCTTCTATCAAATCAAATGCTTCGTCTCGTGATGTCAAAAGTCTTGCCATCCTAATAGTTTTTTCGTGTACACCCGATGTCATACCCGGAGGTGTCGTGAGTCTGATTGCCTGATAAAGTGAACAAAAATATTTTTCGCTCACCCAAAGGCACAAATCAAGCAGCCACGGCTGACAAACCGGTTCTAACCCCAAAATTTTGCTTATACTTTTAAGATTTTTATATTCACTCTTCTCTGAAACTGAAACAACTATGCCGTCAACAGTCCGGTTACCCTTGCCAAAAGGCACCAAAACACGCATACCCACCTGTGCTTTTCCTTCAAGCGATGTTGGTATGCTGTAATCAAAAGTTTTATCAATGTTTTGCTCTTTGTTGTTGATTATAACCTTTGCAACCATAGTAACTGCCTCACAAAACAAAATATACCCCTCAAAAAGCCAAAAAGGACCACCTATAGAAAAGCAGTCCTAAAAAGATATTCAGCTGTTAAGTTCTTCATCCGAAGCAGCTTCGCTGCTCGCCAAACTTTCTGAAGTTTTCACCGCTTCAACCTTGCCCTCAAAAATCTCATTCACTGCAACGGTAACGTCCTTAAAGGTCTCAACATTTGAAAGTCTTTCAGCACCGTCCACAAGCTGTCTTGTTCTCTTTGCTGTTTCAATAACCAAAGCATATCTGCTTCCGGTTTTCTTCACAAGCTCTGTAATAGGGGGATAAATCATCATTTTACATCTTCTCCTTTTGGTTTTTCATTATATTTTCTATTTCACAAACCGCAACTGATAAATCATCATTCACAACAATAAAATCATATTTGTCCTTTTTTGAAAGTTCATCCTTTGCGGCACTTAATCTGTTTTTAATCTGCTCATCGGTTTCACTGCCACGATTTTTGAGCCTTAAAAAAAGTGCATCTTCATCAGGCGGTGCAATAAAAATCGAAACAGCATCGGGACATTTTTCCATAACTTTGAGTGCTCCCTGAACTTCAATTTCAAGGATAACATCCTCTCCCTTATTAAGTCTTTCATTTACTGCATCAACGGGTGTACCATAATAATTTCCGTTATAGACAGCCCATTCCAAAAATTTATCATCGTCTATCATTCTTTCAAACTCATCCTTGGTTTTGAAAAAATATGTTACGCCGTCTGTGTCTTCCGTTCTCGGCGCTCTTGTTGTCGCGGAAACCGAAACCGAAAGGTCGCTGCGATTTGCCACAAGCTGTCTGCAGATAGTACCCTTGCCCACTCCAGACGGACCTGACAGAATGTAAAGTGTGCCTTTATTCTTCATTCTCAATTTCTCCCTCGTCCTTGGTGTCAGCAATATCCTCCTTGACAGCGGCACGTCCCGCAATAGTTTCTGTCTGAATTGCAGAAAGTATTATGTGGTCACTATCGGTAATAATAACGGCACGGGTACGGCGTCCGCAGGATGCATCAATCAAAAGACCTTTATCTCTTGCATCCTGAACAATACGTTTGATGGGAGCCGATTCAGGGCTGACTATGGCAACAACACGGTCACCTGATACAATGTTTCCAAAACCAATGTTTATAAGTTTCATAAAATTTCATCCTTCCGCCCGAAGGCTTTTTCATTTGTTATTCAATGTTTTGAATCTGTTCCCTGATTTTTTCAATCTCGGATTTCATATCCACAATAATCTTTGAAATTTCAACATCATTTGCCTTTGAGCCCATAGTGTTGGTTTCACGATTCATTTCCTGAATCATAAAATCAAGCTTTTTACCGATTGGCTGGTCTGTCAAAATTGCTTTTTTAAACTCTTTTATATGGCTATGAAGTCTTACAGTTTCTTCACCTATATCTGTACGTTCAGCAAAGATTGCAACCTCTGTCACGATTCTTGACTCGTCAATATTCTTATCTTCCAAAACCTCTGAAATTTTTCCTCTCAGGCGGTTTTTGTATTCCTCAACAATCTGCGGATACCGAAGTTCAACCTGCGAGAGTTTTTCAGCGAGAATATCAAGATGGGACAAAATGTCTTTTTCCATATTCTTACCCTCTTCAACTCTCATATTGACAAAGTCTTCTGCCGCTGCTGAAAAAACCTCAAGAAGCATAGCTGTTATTCTTTCTTCGTCCTCTTCGTCGCTTTCAATTTTGAAAATATCGTGATACTGAGAAATTGTTGAAATCTTCACATCATCTTCAATGCCGAATTCAGCAAGAGTTCGAAGTGCATCAATATAATTTTTTGCAACATCCTTGTCAATAGCAATGGTCTTGCCACTACCCTCAATGCGGTCAACTGAAATAAAAATCTCAATTTTGCCACGGGAAATGTATTTCGCCGCTGCCTGACGGATTTTATCTTCCGCAAATGTATAATATTTGGGCATACGGATTGATGCGTCCATATATCTGTGATTAACTGATTTGAGATTTACTTTTACCTCAAAATCGTCAAACATTTTCTCGGCTCTGCCAAAGCCTGTCATACTTTTCAGCATAAGTAACTGCGCCTCCTCTTGGGGCAAAGGGAAAGATTTAAACAATATTTCCGCTATTATAAAATTTTATACTATGAATTATACCATATATTTTCAAAAAAAGCAAATAAATATTTGAAATTTTTAAACTTTTGTTGTATACTGTTAAAGATTTGTTTTTTTATATAACATTTTTTGAAAAAGAGGTTAGCTTTATGGCATTTGACGGCTTTGTTACATCCGGCATTGTTTCGGAACTCAATAGAAAATTAAACGGTGGCAAAATCGACAAAGTCTACCAGCCCGAAAAGGATGAGATTATTCTTTCAATCCGCACACGGGAGGGTCTTTTTCGTCTGCTTATTTCAGCT
Source organism: Clostridia bacterium (assembly GCA_045648845.1). Classification (GTDB taxonomy): domain Bacteria; phylum Bacillota; class Clostridia; order Monoglobales; family Monoglobaceae; genus SIG440. The sequence goes on along the minus strand of JAZROR010000125.1, from coordinate 8,117 downwards.
GCAACTTCAAACCCCAGAATTCATCTTACAAATACTTCCCGCGAAAATCCGCTGACCGCACCTCTTTTTTGTATGATAATGAGAAAACATCTTGGCGGTGGAAAAATAAAAACCATACACCAGATTGACTTTGACCGCGTAATAAAAATTGACATTGAGTGTTATACCGAGCTTGGCGACCTCACCGAAAAAAGTCTTATGGTTGAAATTATGGGTAAGCACAGCAATATAACTCTTATCCAAAATGATAACAAAATCATTGACAGCATAAAGCATATTGACTTCACCACAAGTGCAGTACGTCAGGTTTTGCCAGGGCTTATATATGAACTTCCGCCAAAGCAGGATAAATCTCTTCCAACAGAATTTTCAGCAAAGGATTTTGCCAGCAAACTTGCTTCAACTCCCAGCGATACCCCTCTTGATAAGTTTTTAGTAGGAGAATTTATGGGTATGAGTCCGCTTCTTGCAAGGGAAGTTGTATATCGTGTCACAGGAAATACAAAAGCATTTGTTTCGGAAATCAATCCCGAAACTTTTGCAGAATACATCAAAAGATTTTTTGATGAAATTTTATCTTTATCTGCGGGGAGCACTGTAGTTTTTGACTTAAATACAGAAAAGCCCCTTGCCTTTTCCGTAGCTGCCCTCACTCAATACACTTCTCTCGGAAAAATTAAGGAGTATGGTTCTGTCAGCGAAGCAGTTGAAACATTTTTTCTTTCAAGAGATATTCAGGACAGGCTTTCTCAGAAAGCAGCAAGCACCATAAAGCTTATAAGCAACAATATTGACCGCTGCGATAAAAAAATCGCACTACACACCGAAAGCATAGAAAAAGCAAAAGACCGTGACAAATACAAAATGTACGGGGATTTGCTCACAGCAAATCTTTACAGAATAGAACATTCTGCAAAGTTTGTAGTTCTGCAGAATTATTTTTCCGAAAACCTTGAAGACATAAAAATCTCACTCAAGGAAGAGCTTAGTCCCTCGCAGAACGCTCAGCGATATTATAAACTCTATACAAAGTCAAAGACTGCTGAAGAACATTCCAAAAAGCAGCTTATAGACGCAGAAAAAGAAAAGGCTTACCTTGAGACCGTACTCGACAGTGTAACAAGGGCACGTACCCCCTTGGATATTGCTGAAATCCGTGAAGAGCTTGCTGAACAAGGCTATATCTCCGCGGGAAACATTAAAAAGAAAAAACAGCAAAAAAAATCAAAGCCTATGCGATTTTTGTCAAGCGACGGCTTTGAAATCCTTATCGGCAGAAACAACAAACAAAATGACGAGCTCACCATAAAAACTGCATATTCAACAGATATGTGGCTTCATACGAAAAACATACCCGGCTCTCATGTCATTGTCCGCACCAACGGCACCGGCGAGATACCCGACAACACACTTCTTGAAGCGGCGGCTTTAGCTGCATATTTTAGTAAGGCTCAAAAATCTACCGGCGTTGCTGTCGACTATACCCTGATAAAAAACATAAGAAAACCCAATGGCTCAAGCCCCGGTTTTGTGATATTTGACACTAATTACACAGTTTTTGTTGACCCGGACGAAAAGCTTGTTGAAAACTTGAAGGTTGAGGAATAAAAATGCGTACACTTGTGAAAAAAAACCCAGTTATGTGTATCGCCCTTTCGGCTGCACTGATTTCCATGCTCTTTATCCCACCGGACAAAGAATATTTTTCTTACTTTGATTTTAAAACTCTAACTTGCCTTTTTTGTACTCTGGCAGTTGTGTGTGCTCTTAAAAATATTTACTTTTTCAGAATAATTTCATCAAAGATAATAACCATCTTCACCACCGTACGTTCTGCAATTCTGGCACTGGTGTACATAACCTTTATCGCATCCATGCTGATTGCCAATGATATGGCACTGATTACATTTTTGCCACTTGGTTATTATGTAATAACATCGACCGACAACCACCGTTACCTTGCATTTACATTTATAATGCAAAATATTGCCGCAAACCTCGGGGGAATGCTTACACCCTTTGGCAACCCTCAAAACCTTTATCTCTACAATTACTTCAACATTCCTACAGGCGAATTCATAAGCATTATGTTTGTCCCTTTTCTTATTGCGGTGGCTATGATAACCATTTGCTGTATGTTCGTCAAAAATGAACCACTTTCAATCAGGCGAACATTTGATGCACCATTAAACGTAAACAGAACTGTTATCTATTTGATTTTGTTTATTATTTCAATAATAATCGTTTTTGGTATAATTCCTTATTTTGCAGGGCTCTTACTTATTGTTATCGCTCTTCTTTTTCTTGATAAATCGGCACTCAAAAATGTTGATTATCCATTGCTCATTACATTTTGCGCATTCTTTGTTTTTTCAGGAAACATATCACGCATTAACATACTCCACATACTTCTGGACTCCTTAGTAAATCACCACACCCTTTTGGTAGGCGCATTGTCCTGCCAGTTTTTGAGCAACGTCCCAAGCGGAATTCTTTTATCGCATTTCACCGATAACTATTCCTCACTTCTTGTAGCAGTAAACATCGGCGGAACGGGAACACTTATCGCATCACTTGCAAGTCTTATAACCTTCAGAGAATACTTGAAAAATGACCCGCAAAATATCAAAAAATATCTTATAAATTTCAGCTTGTACAACCTTGGTTTTTTAATTATTCTGCTTATTATTATGGGATTTTTGATTGGATTTTAACTTACAAAAAACGCACCCTGCGGGGTGCGTTTTTTATTTTGTCTTTTTGTCAACATATTCTTCTGTAAGTTTTGAATAAACAATTCTCTGACTTTTATAAAGACCGAAATATCCCGACATCATAAAGCTTACGGCACACACCGCGGCAAACACAACAATCGACTCGCTTCCAAATGCCTCCAAAGCCAAAACTATAGACGCGATAGGACAATTCACAACACCGCAAAACATAGCTACAAAACCTATGGCTGCACCAAATCCTGCATCAAGTCCCAAAAGACCACCTGCAAAGCACCCAAATGTCGCACCTATGAAAAATGTCGGCACAATTTCTCCGCCTTTAAAACCTGCGGCTATTGTTATTGATGTAAAGAGAATTTTCAGCATAAAAGCCCACGGACTCGCCGTTCCACTAAGAGCCCTTTCTATCACATTCATTCCGGCACCATTATAATCATAAGTGCCTACCAAAATCGTAAGTACCACTATTAAAGCACCGCCAAAAAATGCACGCAAGAACTTATTGGGGCAAAATTTTTCTGCAAATTTTTCACACTTTTTTATTGAAACACAAAAAGCTATACTTACTACAGCACAGAGAATTGCCAGAAAAACAGCTTTTGTCATAACATCAAATGTAGGTTGTTGCATATTAACAAAATCAAAGTGTGTAGGCACGCTGCCAAACCAAAGCGAAACCCTGTATGCAACAAATGCAGAAATTATACACGGCAAAAGTCCTGCATAGTGAAATATTCCGACAGAAACAACTTCGAGAGAGAAAATCGCAGCAGTAATCGGAGTCCCAAACAATGCTGAAAATACACTGCTCATGCCAGCCATAACAATAATATGAGTATCTTCTTTTTTGAGCCTGAGCACCTTTCCCATATTATATCCAAGACTTCCCCCAAGTTGAAGGGCCGCCCCCTCGCGTCCTGCCGAGCCGCCAAAAAGATGAGTTATCACCGTACTCACAAAAATAAGCGGCGCCATAACAAGAGGAACCTTTTCATCACTTCTTGCTGCCTCAATCACACGGTTTGTATCAATATGGCCTTTTTTTCTGCATATCCAATAAATAAAACTTATAACAAGACCACCCAGTGGCAATAAAAATATTACCCAGGAATGTTCCATTCTTAATTTTGTTACAAACTCAATGCTTTTGTGGAAGACACTGCCCACAGTGCCTCCAAACAAACCGAGAACGGATGCAATAACAACCCATTTAAGAAAAGCTTTGATATAACCAAATGAGCCTTTAAGCACATCCTTGTTATTCATTCTTTTCCCCTTCCTTTCCAAGAAAAATCCGAATACCATTAAGCATCCGGATTTTAGATTATGTTTTATTACTGAGCCTTGTTCTTTGCTTCTTCAAGCTTTGTCTCACGACGATTTTTTACATGGTCAGGCATCGGCTTGATGTCTCCTGCCAAGGTAAGTGCCTGACGGGTGAGAATGGGACCCACAAGTTCATAAATAAGAACTGCAAAAAGTGTTATGTTCCGTACCAAAGCGCCTTGAGTTCCCATCTCAACAGATGCAGCAACAATAGCACACATCCCAAGAGCAACCCCTGCCTGAGGGAACAATGTTATACCTAAATACTTGCATATCTGAGGAGCACAATCTGTTGCTTTGGCACTGATGAATGTTCCCACATATTTTCCAAGACAACGGAAGAAAATATAAACAACGCCAATAACCACAATCGCCCAGTCAAGAAAAACATTGAGTTCAAGCTCTGCACCGCTGATAACGAAAAACAGTGCCAGAAGCGGTGATGTCCACTTGTCTGATTTCTCCATCAAATCGTGAGAAAGAGGACAGATATTGCAAAAAATTGTTCCGAGCATCATACAAACAAGCAATGATGAAAAACTGATGTGAACACTTCCAATATGAAAATCAAGCATAGAAAGTGCAACTGTAAGGAAAACAAACGCAATAGTCATATTTAGACGATTGGTGTTTGAGTTGAACATTTTTTCAAGTTGGGTGAGTATCCATCCCATAATTGCACCAAGGGTCAATGAACATACAATTTCAACCAAGGGATTTATGATAATTGAAATTAAGTCAAGATTGCCTGACATCATAGTTTTTGCAACACCAAAAGATACCGCAAAAACAATAAGTCCCACCGCATCATCAAGAGCAACTATTGGGAGCAACAGTTTAGTAAGAGGTCCGTCTGCTTTGTACTGACGTACAACCATCAAAGTAGCCGCCGGAGCTGTTGCCGTTGCTATTGCGCCGAGGATAATCGTCTGTGGTATTGTAAGCTTATCCGGCATAATAAAATGGATTCCCACAAGCGCCAAATCAACAAATAAAGTGGCCACAAGTGCCTGAAATATACCAATTACAAACGCTTGCTTTCCTGTTTTCTTAAGTTCTGAAAGTCTGAACTCGCTTCCAATAGAAAAAGCGATGAAACCAAGCGCCACTTCTGAAACAAGGCCGAGACGTCCAACAGCCTCCGCCGAAGTAAAACCTATACCATCAAATCCAAGTCTACCTATACAGTATGGTCCAATCAAAACACCCGCAATAAGATATGCTGTTACAGAGGGCAATTTAAGTGGTTTAAACGCTCTGGTCATAAGAAGACCCGCCAGCAACGCAACTGAAACTGATAATAATGTACTCATTTTTTTCGCTTCCTTTTCTTTATGTAAAGTATTTATTGCAAATTTTATTTTTATGAAATTATCTTTTCGCCATCAAATAAAAGAATACCTTTACCTTCACCATAATCGTTGTTTTCTGACAGATATTGAACAAACGCTTTTTGCAAAGAAGTATTTTGGGGAAGAACACTTATGTCATCTTTATAGTCTGTCCCAAAAATTCGCCATGCATCCTCAAATTTATCTTGCTTGCTTCTGCCATATATCTCAAAATCCTTTACAAAGGCAGTAATATTTTCACTTGTTTCAAGCACCTTGCCATAAGGCGGAAACAAAAGCCACGAACTGCAGCGTATAGGCATAATTCCATCTCTGCATCTGTCCTTAAAAAACTCATACGCCGCTTTATAGGACTCCACACAATCACTATGCTTAAGGGGACCCAAAGCAGGAATATGACAGTTCAACATAAAGTCGCCATCTTTTATGGTGTAGTTTTTAAGTTTGATATCTTCTCCGCTATGTATCATTACTTCATACTGAAGTCTTCCCAATCCCAGAACTTTCATTTTTAAAAACAAATCATGCCACTGCAAAACGAAAGTTCCAAAAACATTTTTCATATTGTAACATTTCTGAGCTTTGGCCCGAATATCCTTCATCGTTTGTACAAAAACTTCTTCAGGAATATTTGCCTCCTCATAATGCTTTTTGAGAATAGGCGTGCATCCAAGAATAAACATAAGATGAACTGTGTATTCATGAATCTCATCACTTTCAAATGCTTTGAGTTCTTCAATTAGCTCATCGCATTCCAATTCGTTATTCATATAACGGTTTATACAAGAATCCAAACTGTTTCCAAGGATTTTTTTGTATTTGTCATAATCGTTTTTCATTTCATCGCTAGCACCAATTTGTTCTAATAACTTTTCAACAAACATTTTATCCTCCTAAATAATATTGAATTTTATTTATACGAATACTCAGTCATAATAAAAGATATTACTATTTCGTCAGAAGCTTTTCCTCTTCTTCGCGTTCAAGTTCACGATAAGCAACCTTTCCCACCAAGGTCTTTGGGAGACTGTCACGATATTCAAATTCGCGCGGAAGTGCATATTTTGCAATATTCTTTTCGCAGTGTGCTTTTATTGATTCTTTTATTTCATCAGTAGGTGAAAAGCCGGGCTTTAGCACCACAAAAGCTTTAACACGCTGCATACGATAATCATCTTTGACGCCAATAACAGTGCTGAACATTACCGCTTCATGAGAATCAATAACATTTTCAATCTGCGACGGATATACGTTATAACCGCTGGTAACAATCATCCTCTTGAGTCTCTGCACAAAATAGATAAATCCGTCTTCGTCCATATATCCAAGGTCACCTGTATGAAGATAGGTTCTTCCATCATCGTGAATTCTAAGAGTCTGGATTGTTTCTTTTGGATTGTTTATGTACTCTTTCATAAGAGTGGGTCCGGAAATACAAATTTCTCCCATCTCACCTGTTGCTGCTTCCTCATTGGTATTTGGCACAACAATTTTATAAATGGTATCAGGAAAAGGTATTCCAATACTTCCCTCACGATAATAGTCAATGGGTGTAAGACAGCTTGCTGTAACACATTCAGTTGTTCCATAACCCTCACGCACCTGAATTTTCGCACCGCCATCTTTTAGAAAAGCATCAACCTTTTTCTTAAGCTCAATGGAAAGAGAATCACCGCCGCTGAAAAGACCTTTAAGGCACGAAAGGTCTGCCTTTTTCATTTCTTCATTTCTCATCATTGCCTCAAAAAGGGTGGGCACACCCGCCATATAATTGGGTCTGTATTTTTTGAAAAATCCCGGAAATTCCTCCACATTAAGTCTTGGAACAAGCACACATCTGCCTGCGTATGCGAGAATCGTATGTATTCCCACACCAAGTCCAAACCCATGGAAAATCGGCATAACAGAGAGCATAGTGTCCCCTGCCTCAAAGCATGATGACGCAGCCGCTGTCTGCATAGCAAGAGCATTGAAATTGAGGTTGGTGAGCAAAATACCCTTTGATGTACCTGTGGTACCACCGCTGAATAAAATAACAGCCGAATCTTCACCTTTTCCCTCAAATTTCACATCATTGTTATAATCTTTAGCTTTTTCAAGGAAATCTGGCCACGAAATTACCCATGGGTCATCCGCAACCTTTGGTTCATGTCCAACAAATTTATATAAAAAGCCTTTTACCACAGGGAGAACTTCCTCAATTTTTGCAACAACAACCTTTTCAACAGGAGTTTTTCCCTTTATTGCCTCAAACTTATCATAAAACTGACTGAGAGTTATTGCCATACGGCTGTTGCTCTCGTTGAGATAAAACATGATTTCATTTTCTGCAGAAAGAGGGTGAACCATACTGGCAACTGCACCGATTTTGTTTAATGCATAAAGCATAACTACTGCCTGAGGAACATTCGGAAGACATATTGTAACCGTATCTCCCGCCTTTATCCCCTGTGCAAGCAGAGCTTTTGCACAAGTATCAATTTCTTCAAGAAGTTTTTCATAAGAAACAGCTTTACCCATAAAGTCATAAGCAATATATGAACCATATTTTTCTTTTGAATGTTTTATAATCTCATACATAGAAACGTCCGGATAATCAATAGTATGCGGAACATCTCCATAGTATTTAAACCATTTAGCATCAGAACTCAAAGTCAATTTCCTCCCCAAGTTTTTTATCAAGAAGCTCCGGATTTTTGAACAG
>JAZROR010000124.1:0-3815 GCA_045648845.1 Clostridia bacterium | reverse complement strand
CGTTTCAAGAAACAGCCTTTCATCAAATCTCAATCAGCTTATGACTGGTGACACAGTTGTTCTCAAAATGACCTACGGCAAAGTGACAAAAATTTCAGCAAGCAGCAAAAACCAGAGTCTCTCTGGTTCAATCTCATATATAACTCATTCAAAGGACGGCTCCGTAATCGGTCTTGAAACATCAAATTCTCTCACTGAATATAAGGTTAACAAGAGCGTTTCTGTCCTCATTGACTCAACCGAGGAGGGTACAGTTTATGACCTCCGCCCTGGCACAGATGTCGACATCACACTCCAGAGCAGTGAAATCATCACCATCAAAGCCGCAAGCGTTGTTGCAAAATCTTCACTCAACGGAACAGTTCATAGCATAAATGCAACATACGGACTTATGGTTGTTAAAGAAAACGGAATTGATTATAACGTATTCGTTAACTCAAGCACAAAGATTATTGACAGTGCATCCGGAAGAAATATTCTTCTGAAGAACGTTGAAAAAGGCAAGTTTGTTACCGTTACCGGTTCAAATGCATCAGGTGTTTTGGAAGCATCTGTTATCGTAATTCAATAACAATCTCACAATTTAAAAAGACCGCACCAAAAGGTGCGGTCTTTTGTTGTATAAAAAAACTTTTTGATGTAAATACTTTCCATATACAAGGTGGTGTTTTCATTGATAGATAAAAAATCAAGACGTGTCGTGATAATAAATAATATTGAATCCGACACAATCGACCAGGCAATTTTCATTCTCAAATCCGAAAAAGCCTCATCAGAAACCAAAAGCTTTGATGCCGACATTTCGGTTGAAGCACAAAAAATAATTGATAACTATATAAATCAGGTTGAACGGCTGAAAAAAGTACAAGAGCCCCTATCGAAAAAACAAAAAAAACGGTCCAAATCTAAAAAGCCGTCATTTTTGCTACCTGTAACACTTACAGCATCATTTATGCTTGCAGTATTTTTCTTTATAGCGTACTTCGGTTGATTTTTATAAAAGCTCGCTTATATTTATGACTCCAAGCCCCTTTTCCCTCGCATAATTGACAGTATGGGCTGTGCCCCCGCTTTTTCTGGTTTTGTATGCAATACAAATACTGCTGTTTTCTACCATAAACTTATTCCGAAGCTGCATACAACCCGTACAATACTTCTCTGTAACATAAACAACCTCATCAGCATTTCTGAGCACTTTTTCATATCGCCTTTTATCAACAGGTGACCATTTAAGGTTCTGGCCACGACAGGGCAGCGCCATAATAAGTTTAAGATTGGGAATATCACTCTTTTTCTGCAAAACAACCTCAGCGGCAAGCAAATCAAAGCCAAGTGCTCCCCCTGAAATAAACTGAGTATAGCCTTTTCCCCTGAGGTCACAAATGACCTCACCCAAAATACTTGCTATTTTTTCCTTGCTGCCATACGGCAAATTCCGATGCCCGCTGAAGCAACAGCGATTTATTTTTTCTTCCTCTTTCATACCTTTTATCCTTTGGTTGTTTTTGATAAATAGTTTATCACACGAAAAAAACATTTGTCAATTATCCGTATTTACTTTTCAAAAACTTTATGTTAATATATTCTCATATCAATTTTGAGGGAGGGTATATCTTTGGATTTTTTCAAACAGGTCTTTTTGCTTTTTCTTGTATGCTGTATTGGTGAGATTGTTTCATTATTTTTGCCTTTCCCTATGCCCGGAAGCGTTATCGCCCTCATTATTTTATTTATTTGTTTACTTATAAAGACAATACGTCCGGCACAGATTGACACTGTATGCGACTTTCTTCTTGGAAATATGTCGTTTATTTTTATACCATCTACCGTTTCAATCCTTGCTTATATTGATGTCTTTAAAAATATTTTGTGGCAATTTCTTTTCATTTGCATTGCCACTACCATAATTACATTTTTCGCCACAGCCTATGCTGTGAAGTTTACGATGTACCTTTTATCAAAAAAGGGGGACAAAAAAAATGCTTAATCAATTTACCTCATCTCCCATTTTTGGTTTTACCTTCTGCGTTGCATCTTATCTCGTTGGGCTTGGTGTAAAAAAGAGGTTCAATTATCCAATAGCAAACCCTATGATTATCGCTTCAATAATTATCATCGGAGTTTTGGTAACTTTTAAAATTCCACTCGAAAACTTTATGACAGGCGGCTCGTTTGTTCTTATGTTCCTTGCTCCTGCCACTGCCGCCCTTGCACTTTCTATGTATCGACAACTTGAAATTATAAAGAAAAATCTGATACCAATTCTTGTGGGCTCGGTTGTGGGTGCCGTTTCTGCTCTTGCCAGCATAATCATCTTGTGCCGTGTTTTTGGAATTTCTGGCGAAATAACCGCAAGTCTCATTCCAAAGTCAATTACCACAGCAATCGCCACCGAGCTGTCAAATCAGCTTGGAGGACTGCCACCCGTCACCGTGGCAGCCGTCAGCGTTACTGGAATTTTCGGTGCCGTGGCATCACCATATCTCATCCGTTGGTCACGTCTTAACAACTCCATAGCAGCAGGCCTTGCCATCGGGGCATCAAGCCATGCTCTTGGCACATCAAAAGCCATCGAACTCGGCGAAACCGAGGGGGCGGTCAGCGGTATTGCTGTCGGACTTTGCGGAATTATCACCGTGCTTTTAGCAATCTTTCTCTAATAAAAACTAATAAAATCAGGCGTGCTCATATTCGAGCACGCCTTTTTCAATTTTTTTACTTTTTAAGAATTTTCCTTACAATAAAAAATATCACAGCCCCCAAAACTACCCCGCCCAAAATATCAGTAGGGAAATGAACAAAAAGATAAAGCCTTGTAAAAGCCATTATAATTGCAACAAGGAGGGTAACTATTCCCCATTTTTTATTTTGCAAAAAAATCACAAACGCCGACAAAAATGACGAATATGTGTGTCCCGAAGGAAAGGAAAAATCTTCAGGAATTGGAATCAACATATCTTGGACATCAAAAATCCAACAAGGTCTTGGTCTTGCAACAATGGGTTTAAGAAACATATTTCCTAAAATCAGACACAAAATGAGTCCTGCCGAAAGAGCAATTCCCGTTCGCCTATATTTTTTTGTAGCGAGAAGCACTATCGCCAGAATAATCCATATAAAGCCACTGTTCCCAAACCACGAAACCTTCGGCACAAGAAAATCCAATAAATCAGACCTTGTGAAACGGTGTATTGACTCCAGAATTTCAAACTCAATATTTTCAGTTCCAAACAGCACAAAATCACCTCAAATCAAATCCCGAAAGCCGCCAGAACTCCACCTGTAACCAAAGCAACAATCAACCCTGCGCCTACAACTCCAAAGAAAATGGCAGGGATTGCGTCTTTCAGCCTCATTTCAAGCATCGCTGCAACCAAGGCACCCGTCCACGCGCCTGTTCCGGGAAGAGGTATTGCCACAAGAATAAAAAGTCCCCAAAACTTATACCGGTCAACCACCTTGCGTTTTTTTTCAGCCTTTTGTTCCATGGCAGAAACCACTTTGTCAAGCTTTTTACTGACTTTTCGCATCCACTCAAAAATCTTTCGTATAAACAAAATAATAAAAGGCACCGGAACCATATTTCCAATGACCGAAACACAAATAGCCAGCCACAAATCAAGTCCACTTGCTGTAGCAATGGGAATAGCCCCACGAAGCTCAACTACAGGAACCATAGAAATAAAAAATGTTGTAAAAATCTTGCCAAAAAAAGTATCAAAAAAAGTCATTAAAATTTCTCCATTTATTTTTTTATAACATAAGTATACCTTTATTCAAAACACTTGTCAACAATACAAATTTGAACTTTTGTT
>JAZROR010000123.1:0-11957 GCA_045648845.1 Clostridia bacterium | reverse complement strand
TGAGTTCCTGCATAGTCAAATTCAGCAGCCTGACCGATAACAATCGGACCGGAGCCGATAATAAGTATTTTCTTTAAATCTGTTCTTTTTGCCATTTTTTTATCCTCCCAAAATTTATATTTTCTGTTCCTGCCATACAACGTTGCCATTATGTATGGTCATCAAACATTTTCCGAAAACTTCGCACTTTTCAAACGGCGTACTGCGTCCTTTTGAAAGAAAGTCCTCGGGGTTTATCTTATATTTAGCATCAAGGTCAAAAACTGTGAGACTTGCGTTTTGACCATTCTTTATTTCTGACCCTATCCCAAATCTCTTTCTTGGGTTGTCACAAAGAAGAGAAATCAGTTTTTCAAGGGTGATTATATTCGTTTTTACAAGATGGGTATAGAGAATTGGGAATGCCGTTTCAATTCCCACAACGCCCATAAGGCTATCCTTTAATCCTTTTGATTTTTCTTCTTCTGAGTGTGGAGCGTGGTCTGTTGCAATCATATCGATTGTACCGTCACAGATTCCCTCAATAAGTGCCAGTCGGTCTTCTTCGCTGCGAAGCGGGGGATTCATTTTAAATCGTCCATCTTCCTGCAAATCCTTATCCGACAAGACGAGATAATGTGGAGCAGTTTCACAGGTAACGTCAAGACCGTCTTTTTTTGCTTGTCTTATGAGTTCGACGCTTTCTTTGGTCGAAATATGACAGACGTGATAACTGCATCCCGTTTCTTTAACAAGTTCAATGTCACGTTTTATGGGTCCCCATTCGCTCATCGACGAGATGCCTTTGTGACCGTGTTTTTTTGCATAGTCGCCATCGTGAATATAACCACCATTAAGAAGTGAGTTATCCTCGCAGTGAGCTGAGATTATTTTGCCAAGCTCTTTTGCTTTGAACATAGCACATTTCATCATGTATGTGCTTTGAACTCCACGACCATCATCTGAAAAGCCGATTACGTCTTTTGCGATTTCTTCCATATCGGAAAGCTCTTCGCCTTTTTCGGCCTTTGTGATTGTGCCGAATGGAAAGACGTCAATAACTGCTGTGTTTTTGATTGCGTCAAGTTGAATTTTAAGATTTTCAGCAGTATCAGGTGCAGGGTTTAGGTTTGGCATACTGCACACCGCTGTGTATCCGCCACGGGCACAAGCACGGGTCCCGCTTTCAATAGTTTCCTTATACAAAAAACCCGGCTCTCTCAGATGAACGTGAACATCTGTAAAACCGGGGAAAATGTATTTGTTGTTAAAAGAAATAGTTGTACAAGGGAATTTGGAAACAAGAGGAGTGTATTCAAGAAACACTTTGCCGTCAGCAATGAAAATATCCTGCTTTGTGAACTTGCCGTCTGTATAAACTTGTGCATCCTTTAAAATACAATTCATGGTAAATCCCTTTCTGACATTTTCATATATTTTACCACAAACAAAGAATAGTGTCAACAGAAAAAGAGATATTTTTTGATTTAAAAATTAAATTTATAGAGGTTTACCATAGAACATCAAAACGGGGGACAGATTTTTGGGATTGTTTCTTGACATCCGTGATTTTGAATAGTATACTTAATGTAAATTTAATAGAATTCACACAAAGTGTCAACTATGCCTTAAAGCTTTTTGTGGTATAGCTGATGAAAAGGGAATGGGGTGCGAATCCCCTGCGTTAAACTGACGGTGTATGCACCAAATGTTTTTGTATCCGTTGGCGAAAGCCGGTCATTGGGAAACTGAGAAGGCAGGGTGCAAAAATGCGGACAAATTTAGTCCATATGGTGCGAGTCACAAGACCTGCTTTGATGTTATTCCGCAAGTGCACTGAAAGCATAGGAATAACGTTTTTGATTAAAATTGGAGTGAAAGGTATCCGTTTTGACCAAATTGTGATGCATCACAGAAAAACTCAGCTGTGGTAATTTTTTGAAAGAAAAATTGCCGCAGTTTTTTTTGTTTTCTGCGGTGCGGAGGTGGATAGGAAATAAAAAACAAAGCAGAAAATAAAAAACGGAGGATTAAAATGAAAAAAATAATATCTTTTATTTTGAGCTTGGTAATGGTATTAAGCTCTTTTGGTGTAATTACTTTCGCGACAGAGAATGAAAACAATGTGATCACTGTATATGTGACAGTGAGTAAATATGGAGAAATAATAAATGACAAGAATGGTTCGCCTGTTGCAATGGCTTTGGTTGAACTTTCGGGGAAAGTGTCCTATGTACTGGACGATGCTTTCAAAATGATTCATGCTGATTTGTGTGAGAATGGTATATCCGGTTATGAAACTGCAACAGGAGATTGGGGACTTTACGTTTCGAAATTTTGGGGTGACACAAGTGAAAACTTTACATATCAGGTGAATTTTGGCGAAGAAGATGTATGGGGACCGACTCATGAGATTGAAGATGGTGACTGCATTGAATTTTGCATAAACAAAAGCGGCGGTTTGGATATGGAAACATATACCCGTTTTGATAAAAGAAACGTTGAAATTCAGCCCGGAGAAACAGTGGATTTGGTGTTGACACAAAGCGAATACACAGCAGATGGAATGGCGTTTTTTCCTTGTGCAGATGCTGCACTAACCATAAATGGAGAGATAACCGAGAGTATTACGGATGCAGACGGCGGTGCTTCGGTTTGTTTTGAAGATTGTGGCGAGTATGTTGTTTCGGCAAGCAAGACAAAGCTTGTTGCTGATGAGACGGTTACTGCCATTCAGGCACCTGTTTGTGTGGTTACTGTGAGTGATGCTGAAATTCCGCCCACAGATATCCCAACAGATACGCCGACAGATGGACCGGAAGATGACTTGACATCTGTTATGCCGGAAGACCAAATGCATAACATCGTGGAAAAATATCTCACGGACAGTATATTAAATGACGGAAATATGTATTGGTTTGTTGCAGATTTTGCTGATTATCTCAAAGTATATCCTGAAAGCCAGAATGTCTTCACCGATGCACAGAAGCAGAGTTGTGTGGACAAAATAATTGCTTTTGCAGATTCTTCCACCTCACAAGGTGACCTTGCGAAAGCTATTATTGCCCTTCGTGCATTGGGATATGATGCAAAAAATACTTACAGAAAAAACGGAACCGCATTTGATATTGTGGCAAAACTTAATTCGCTCATTACCGAAGAATCGGTGTCTGTTCCTTATTATGAATATACACTTCCCTATGTATTGATTGCACTTGAACAGGGAGAGGGTTATGGTTCACAGGAAACAATAGAGTTTCTCTTGAGTACTGCTATTTCAATAAAGTCTGCTTGGCAGGATACAACTTGGGGAATTGATGGGGCAGCACCCATGCTCCGTGCCCTTGCTCCTTACTGCAATACAAATGCAGATATCAAAACTGTTGTGGATGAAACGGTAGAATTGATAAAAGCATTTCAGGGAAGTGACGGTTCTATGGGAAATGCTTCATCGACGGGTCTTGCGATGGCGGGGCTTTCTGCTGTAGGAATAAATCCTGAGACAGTTTTGAAAGATGGAAAAAGTCTGATAGATGGTCTTTTGAGCCAGAGTAATGGGACTTTTGACGGTTTCTTGCCTGAAGACAATTCCTTTGGCACAGAACAGGGTTTGAGAGGTCTTGTTGCCTGGAAGTTGCTTGATAGCGGCAAAATGATTTATGATTTTCAAGGCAATCCCCAGAATGAAGCCAGAGCAACACAGGAAGTTGTTTATACGCCGTCGTGGGGCGGAAGTGGAGGTTCGTCAAGCGGGAAAAAGGAAGATAAAGAAAAAGACGATACAAAGAAAGAGGATGAAATTGTTGAAGAAAAACCGCAGGGTTTAAGCGGAAAAACCGAAGATGTAAAAATTTTGCCAATAATTTTTGAAGAAAAAACCTTTGAGGATATACAAAACCACGAAAATCAAAATTCTATCCAACAACTTGCCGCAAGGGGAATCATAAACGGTAAAAACGAAACAAGCTATTGTCCTGATGAAACAATGACAAGAGCTGAATTTGCAACCATTGTGGTAAGAGCGTTGGGAATACCCGAAAGGGACGGCAGAAAATTTAATGATGTTGCGGAGGATGACTGGTTTAATGTGTATGTAAATACCGCTTACAGTTATGGAATAGTAAACGGGGTATCAGATAATGAATTTAATCCATATGGAGAAATCACACGTGAGGAAGCGGCTACTATGACTTTGAGGGCAGCAAAGCTTTGTGGAATGGATGCTGATGCAAGCGAGTCAGGGGTGAGAAATACCCTTGCGGAGTTCTCGGATTATGTTGAAGCGTCGGAATGGGCAATGACTGCTCTTGCCTTTTGTTACAACGAGGAAATTCTCGATAAAAGTGTTATTGAGATAAAACCCAAAACAGAGGTAACAAGAGCAGAAGTAGCTCAAATTCTTTATAATATGCTTGGTAGGTCGAAACTGCTATGAGTAGAAAAGTATTAACGATTATTGTCTGTTTGTTGGTTGCTGTTTTGCTTGTTTCCTGCGGCAGAGCAAATAACCTAAAAGACACCGATATTAAATCGGTTGTTGATATAACAGAAGAATCGGCAGACGAAAGTTTGCCGACTCCTGATACTGAAACAGAAAAAACAATTAATTTGCAGAATAGAGAAGAGATAAAAGCCGAAAAGCCTTTGGGAAATAGTGAGTCTGCTCAAGGCAATGCCAATAATGAAGCAAACGATGAGAATGAGGTTGAAGATACAAAGGATAACGTATTTAAGTGTACTTTGTCGGTAAGATGTGATAATGTTTTTAAAAATATAACAGAACTTGATAAAGATAAAGTGGATATTTTGCCCCAAGGTGGGATAATATACCCCAAAACTGAGGTTATTTTTTATACGGGGGAAAGTGTGTTTAATGTTTTAACAAGGGAACTTAAGAAAAACCGTATACATATTGATTTTGCAAATACACCGATGTATAATACAATATATATCAAAGGAATTTCAAATCTTTATGAACGTGATTGTGGAGAACTTTCCGGATGGATATATGCAGTAAACGGAAAAGTACCAGGCTATGGTTGTTCACAATACATTTTGAGTGACGGAGACGAAATTGAGTTTATGTATACATGTGATTTGGGCAACGACATTGATTTATAATAACAGTATTCAAAGGGAAAATGAGTTTAAATTTTTCCTTGTAATGTTGTTGAAGGGAGAAAAAGCATATGAGCGAATTTAAAACATATCACCCGATTGTGAATTTCGTGTACTTCGTATTTGTAATCGGTTTTAGTTGCGTATTTTTGCATCCTGTTTGTTTGTGTATTTCACTTGCAAGCGGATTTACATATTCCGTGATGCTTAAAGGCAAAAAGCAGGTTAAAACAAACTTAATATATATGTTTCCGATGCTTCTCGTGATGGCGCTTATAAATCCTGCCTTTAATCACGAAGGTGTTACCATTATCGAGTATCTGCCAAATGGTAATCCGCTGACGCTTGAATCAATCTTTTACGGACTAAGTGCTGCTATAATGATTGTGAGTGTTATCTGTTATTTTGCATGCTTTAATGAGGTTATGACAAGCGATAAGCTTATCTATCTGTTCGGCAAAATCATTCCGGCGATGTCGCTTATTATATCAATGACCCTCCGTTTTGTGCCGAAGTTTGCATCACAGCTTAAAGTGGTAACAAATGCTCAAAGGTGTATGGGGCGTGATGTTTCAAACGGCAGTATTATAAAGCGTGCAAAAAATGGACTCAACATATTGTCAATTATGACAACCTGGTCACTGGAAAATGCTATTGAAACCGCCGACAGTATGAAATCCCGTGGTTACGGAATACCTGGAAGAACGGCGTTTTCAATATTTACTCTCTATAAGAGAGATAAATGTGCACTTGCTTGCATTTTGCTTTTAGGTATATATACATTTGTGGGAAGCTTAATGGGCGGAATGTATTTCAGTTTTTTCCCATATATGAAGATGGCGGAAGCTTCTGTATTTGGTATAAGCGTATTCGTGGCATATTTCCTGCTTTGTGTATGTCCTATAATAATTGAACTGTGGGAGGTGAGAAAATGGAAAGCTTTAAGGTAGAGGATTTGAGTTTTACTTATCCGAATAGAACGGAAAAAGCACTTGATGATATAAATTTCACGGTTAATCAGGGTGATTTCGTTCTGATTTGCGGTAGGTCAGGATGCGGTAAAACTACACTTTTAAGGCTATTAAAATCTTCCTTATCACCATTTGGAGATATAAGTGGGGATATTTTATTTAATGGCAAACCTCTTACAGACTACGATACCAAAGAACAAGCATCTGGTATCGGTTTTGTAATGCAAACGTGTGATAATCAGATTGTAACTGATAAGGTGTGGCACGAACTCAGCTTTGGACTCGAGAGTCTTGGATATAAACAAGCTGAAATCAGGACAAGAGTTTCCGAAATGGCATCATTCTTCGGCATACAAAATTGGTTTTACAAGAAGGTAACCGAGCTTTCAGGCGGTCAAAAGCAACTTTTAAATCTTGCATCTGTTATGGCTATGCAGCCTGAGGTGTTGATTCTTGACGAGCCAACGAGTCAGCTCGATCCAATCGCAGCAGGTGAATTTTTAAAAACTTTAGAAAAGATAAACCATGAGCTTGGTACAACCGTTATTCTCACTGAGCATCGTCTGGAAGAGGCTTTCCCAATGGCAGACCGTGTTATCGTTATGGATGGCGGAAAAATCATTGCAGATGAAGTACCCGAAGAAGTCGGAAAAATTCTAAAAGAGAAAAATCACGATATGTATAAAGCACTTCCGACTCCTATGAAAGTGCACGGTGAAGTAGAAAACGCTCTGCCGTGTCCCTTAACTGTCAGGGATGGCAGAGTGTGGCTTGAGGAATATGCAAAAACGAATGTATTGAATACCGAGATTGTACCGAAAGACAAGGCGCAAAGAGATACCCATACAGTAATTGAAATCAAAGATGCTTGGTTCAGATATGAAAAGGAATTACCTGATGTTGTTAAAGGATTTAATTTACGTGTAAATAAAGGTGAATTATTTTGTCTTGTCGGTGGAAACGGCACAGGAAAAACAACGGCACTTTCACTTATATCAGGTCTTAACACGCCATACAGAGGCGATGTAAGGATTAAAGGACAGAGCATTTCTAAAATTAAAAATTTGTATGACGGACTGCTTGGTGTTCTTCCGCAAAATCCGCAAAGTGTTTTTGTAAAGAAAACAGTATATCTTGATCTGATGGAAATACTTTCTGATAAAAAACTTACGAAGGAAGAAAAAGAACAAAAGGTGCAAAGCATTGCTGTTGTTTGCGGAATAGAGAATCTTTTGGAAAGTCACCCATACGATTTATCGGGTGGTGAACAGCAAAGAGCTGCCCTTGCAAAGATACTCCTTATAGAGCCGCAAATTCTGCTTCTTGATGAACCGACAAAAGGAATGGATGCACATTTCAAAGAAGAATTTGCAGATATTTTAATGGACCTAAAAGCAAACGGTGTCACTATTCTTATGGTATCTCACGATATAGAGTTTTGTGCAGAGCATGCCGACAGATGTGCTCTTGTATTTGATGGGAGTATAACATCAGACAGTGCACCAAGAGAGTTTTTCAAGGGTAAAAATTTCTACACTACATCTGCAAACCGTATGGCAAGAACAAGACTCCCTAATGCAGTTTTGGCAGAAGATATTATACTTGCCTGCGGTGGTAATATAGAAAAAAGAGAAAGAAAATCACGACATATAGAATTACATAAGGCTCAGAACGAAACGGGGTTACCAAAAAATAAAACACAAAAGCTGACACCTGCAAGAAAAATTTGCGGCAGCATATTTGCCTTACTTTTCGTACTGACAACAATTACAAGTTATTTGGGATTATATCCTTTGCAAATTCTGCCGGTTATTGAGTTTGCTGCTATGTGCTTATGTTTCTTTCCGACGAAAAATATTGGCATAGAAGTAATACAAGTTCCAAAATCAGACAGAAAACTGACAAAAAGAACGCTGATTGCAACATTCCTCATTTTGCTTTTAATACCGCTTACCATTTATGTCGGCGTTTTCTTCTTAGGCGACAGAAAGTATTATTTTATAAGTTTTTTAATTATTATTGAAACAATGATACCTTTTTGTATGGTATTCGAGTCAAGAAAACCAAAGGCGAGAGAACTTATCGTGATAAGTGTGTTGTGTGCAATAGCAGTAGCAGGCAGAGCGGTATTCTTTATGCTTCCTGCGTTTAAGCCTGTTGTCGCACTTGTAATAGTTGCAGGAGTGTGCTTTGGCGGAGAAACGGGATTTTTGGTTGGCAGCATAACCGGATTTGTTTCAAACCTTTTCTTTGGACAAGGTCCGTGGACACCGTGGCAGATGTTTGCCTTTGGTATTGTCGGTTTTATTGCAGGGATACTTTTTAAAAAGGGATTCTTGCGAAAGACAAAGGCGTCACTTTGTATATTCGGATTTTTAGCAACCTTTGTTATCTATGGTGGAATTATGAACCCTGCATCTGTTATTATGTGGCAAAGCAGAATAAATTGGGATATGATTGAATCTGCCTATATTATGGGAGTACCATTTGATTTAATCCATGCACTTGGGACTGCATTTTTCTTGTGGTTTATATCCGAGCCTATGATAGACAAGATTGAAAGAATTAAAATTAAATATGGTTTGGTTGAGAGATAGCCATAAACAAGTAAAAGCACGAAAGTTGAAATATCATACTTTTTATTTTGCGTTTAATCGTCTTGAAAACTGTGCTTTTTCGGAGTGATGCCATAGTTTTTTAAAACATGTATGAACAAAAATCGCAGTTATGACACATACATCTTCGTTTTTAACATCTCGAAGACCTTTCAAGATGATACTTGAGTATGGCAGATTAACAATATCGAAAAAGGTACAGCTACTTGAGCTGTACCTTTTTCAGTGGATAAGAATGCATATTTTGATACAAATTGTTCTGTTTATATAAATAGTTGCATAATGACCTTCATTTAAGAAAGGGTGACCATCATTCGGAGTTTTGATACTTATTGTATGTAGACTAATTGTATTCAAAAACATACAATATTTATATAAGGGAGGAGTGTTTTTATGGACATTGTTAAAGTTTTTGGGAATAATCTGAAAAAATATCGTACAGCTATGGGCATTTCACAAGAAACTTTTGCGGATAAATGTGGCATGCATCGCACCTATATCAGTGCAATCGAATGTTATCGCAGAAGCATCTCTCTTGAAAATATTCAACGTATTGCTGATGCTTTGGAAATTGATACTTATAAGTTGTTTTTGGAGGATGAAAGCAAATGAAAGAACTAATGATAGAATTAAATAATTTACGAAGAAAGACCAATGGCGATACTAACATCATTAAATCTATTGAAGATGAAAAGGCACTTTTCCCTTTTAGCGTTGAAAATAGACTGTTAGCATATTACTTAGCAATAGGCGAAATTACATACGAAAGATATTCACAATTAAACGCCGAGTATTGTGAGCGAAACAAATATTTGGATCTGTTTGATATGGCTCCTCGTACTTATGGGCAGACTTGGGGAGAGCAGCACGTTCGCACACTATTTCCGCAGTTTGTAAAAGCAACTAAAGAAAATGTTTCCGCAGAATATCCTGCATTTGACGGAGAATTTGATTTATGGCTTGACGGCATTCGTATTGAAGTGAAAGCCTGTCGTGCAAATAGCACAAAAGCAGGTGGCAGTTTAGCAAGTAGGGCATATCTACATTCCGAAGCAAAAGCTGCCGGATTTAAGTACCACTATCAGCAGTTAAAACCTTCTTGTTGCGATGTTTTCATTTGGATTGGCACTTGCCGTGACGAATTGATTTATTGGGTTCTTACAAGCGATGAACTTCAAAAAACTGGAAAACTTGGTTCCCAGCATCGTAACGAAAATACGGGTATAGCAAGTGTTGAAGTGTTTGAAGGACAAGTTTTTATGACCGAAGAAGAATTATCTCCATTTCGAGTTGACGAAAAAGATATTTTAGAAACCGTTCGTCGAAAAGGGAAAAAATAAGTATATTTTGAAAGGAGATGTTGTATGGCAGACAAAAAGAAACTGGAACAATTCAAAAGTGGCATATTTAGTTTGGGTACAAATTTCGGTGAACTCGCCCAGTTGATGATTAAGGAGTTGGAGAAATTCACTCCAGCAGATGGGAAGTATTTTGACCTGTTGAATTCAGACAACCAAAAGATAGAAGTGAAGTTCTCACGAGCCAAGAAAAAACTTAAGCCGCTGAAAAAACCCAATATAATAGATCTTTGTTTGAATTCCGCATCGGATTCAAGGGTTTTGACTGAAGCTGATGCTACGAATATAACATTCGATTGCAACATACAACAAATCAAACCCTCCGAATTCGATATTCTTTACTACGGAATCTTTTTCAAAGATAAGATTGTAATATTCAGAGCTCAAAGCGATGACGTTCCTAATATGCCCGGATATTCAATTCAACACAAGGGCGGCAGTGAGTACCAATTCCATATAAATAAGTCAAACTACGCCAAACATAAGAAGGAGCATTTTTACAAAGAACTAACCTACTCAGAACTACTTAATTTATTTAAAAAGAAATAAGTTCTTTCCAGATAATGCTGTACGAATAGTACCTTGCTGTTCTTCTGAAAGAGAATAGATATTCATAATATCATTATCAAGTTCTTCATAAAGACCACTAATGTTTTCGTTTGAATTCATTATGTGGTCTACTTTTTTAATAATGCCACTCTGTTTTTCAGCACTGACCAAAGGTATCGGTAACGACTCTATGTGTGATCTCAGCAACTTAACGGAATTGTATTTTTTGTTTATAAAGTAAGCTGCTACACTAGAATTCAAAATCGCTAAAACATACTTCATATTCATACCTTCAATTTGAGGTATTAAGATGTTACAACTGTTCAATGAAAGAGTTTGCTGATTATCATACGAAAAAACAGGAACCTCAGCAATGAATCTATACAGCAACTTCTCTTCCGCTCTATACATTTCGGTTGGCGCAACTTGCTGGAATTTTTCAGGAGCAAACTGAATATAATTATCGGTTTCTTTCATAGCATATCTAAAAATATCGCTACCTTTTAAGACAACTTCCATTCCATCTTTTTTTTCATTTGTAATATACTCCTTATTGTTGCCGGTAACAATTCCCAGTGCAAATTTGGCATTATTTGCAAGATATTTAGCGTTTGGCACTGAACTAATTGCACGTAGGCAATCGTATTCCTCATCGCTCATATTAAAAGAAAAAAGCGTTGCATCTATATCTCTGTTTTCATTGATAACGAATTCTTTATTATCGAGTTCAATTCTGCAACCTTTCGTTTCTCCGCAACAACCTTTCTGAATCCCTAAAATGATCGCAGGACATTGCACTCCTGAAAAAGCATTCCCCAAGTAACTCACAAACTTAAATGCCGTGTTTTTTACAATTAGTTCTCTTGCCTGCTGATGGGAGTTTACACTTAAAATCGCTTCTGGCAATACATATGCTAAGTAGCCATCTTCTTCGAGCATTGCTATTCCTTTTTCAATAAACAAATCGTATGACTCCATACCTTTGTTTTTAGCTGTAGTATAATTAGCAGTAAGATAAGCGGTTTCTTCTTTGCTAAAATCATACCCCCAAGGTGGATTACCCAATACTACAGAGAACTTACGAGAAAAGGTATTGGAAAGGGTATCACCACAAACAAATTGAGAATACAACTGCTCTTTAGTAATGCTATTATCTAGCAAGAACATATTGATTCGTGTAATTAGAATACTAATTTCATCTATGTCTTGACCATAAAGATTCTCAATTTTCACACCGTTTCCAACAAGACCGATAAGAAAATTTCCTGTTCCGCAACAAGGATCACATAATGTCTTGTTTTGAGTATTAACACAGTTTTTTAAATTGCGAATAAGTGTATTAACCGTTTTTTCTGGTGTGTAATATG
>JAZROR010000122.1:0-1822 GCA_045648845.1 Clostridia bacterium | reverse complement strand
TCTCATCTTCCTATTTGTTTCCTCCTTTGGTTTTCTCATTTTTCATTCTGTCAGTCGCAACACAACCACGGAAGCAACGCCAAAAACCGACAAAGCAGTTGAGACAAAAAAAGAATTTATAAAATGGGTGGATTTTGGTGTAACTGAGACTGCTATGAATTTAGCTATGAAAGCGGATATCGAAAATCACAATGCAAAAACCCCTACAAGCTGGATTGACCTTCTGGCATTTCTTGGCGCAAAATACGGCGGAAACTTCAGTTCATTTAAGTCAGCAGACCTTAGCGCTCTTGTAGAAAGGCTCAAAAAGGGTGAAAAAATTGAAGATATAACAAAAGATATGAAATACTTTTCATATTACAAGCAGGCATATGGCGCAGTACTTGATGGTTTTCTTGGCGAGTATGAAATTCAGGAAATGTCCGAAAACGGTGAGGTTGTCTGGACAAAAAAATATGGGCTGAAAGGGTTTTCCCCTATCGCAAAAAATTATGGCTACTCCCACTATGACGATTTTGGAGCAAGCCGTTCCTATGGCTACAAGCGAAAGCACCTGGGGCACGATATGATGGGTGGTGTGGGCACCCCAATAATTGCAGTTGAAAGCGGAACTGTTGAAGCTATCGGCTGGAATCAATACGGCGGTTGGCGCGTGGGTATCCGAAGCTTTGATAAAAAGCGTTATTATTACTATGCACATCTTCGCAAAAACCACCCCTATCCAAAAGACCTTTCCATTGGTCACACCGTAAAAGCAGGGGATGTAATCGGCTACCTTGGGATGACAGGATACAGCTCATCAGAAAACGTAAACAACATCGATACCCCCCATCTGCATTTTGGAATTCAGCTGATTTTTGACGAGTCCCAAAAGAACGGGAACGGCGAAATATGGATTGATTGTTATCAAATAATAAATTTCCTTTCCAAAAATCGAAGCGAGGTTATAAAAGATGATTTTTTAGGGGAATATCGACGAAAGTATGACTATTTTGAAAAGTCTTTGGACAATATGGAATGAGAGAAAGGTGAAAAAGTTATGTACGTTATAAAAATGAAGACCCTTATTTATTACTTTGCAATTTTCGCCGTAACTCTTGCGGGAATCGGCATAATAAAGCTTTGCAGTTACGGCACTTCTATTGATGTAGACAGTATTGTGTCAGACTCGCCAAGTCCCCAAAGCTCAGCTATGCTTTTTGACAAAGCTAAAGATAACGAAAATGATGTTCCTATCATTATGTATCACAGCATCCTTCGAAGTAGCCACTCGGGCAGTGAATACATCATTTCAGAGGCAGATTTTGAAAGGGATTTGAAATTTTTAAAGGATCAGGGCTACACAACCATAGTTATGCAAGACCTTATTGATTTTGTTGACGGAAAAGGTACTTTGCCCGAAAAACCCATTGTTCTCACCTTTGATGACGGATACTTCAACAACTGTTCTTATGCTTTTCCCCTTCTTAAAAAATACGACTCCAAGGCTGTCATTTCAATTATTGGGTATTACACAGAACTTTATACCGAGACGCCTGACGAAAATCCTGCGTATTCGCACTTAACATGGAAAGATATAAAAGAAATGATTGATTCAGGCCATATTGAATTTCAAAACCATTCCTACAATCTTCACACCATAGACAAAGGAAGAAACGGCACGAAAAAGAAAAGGGGCGAATCTCTTGCTGATTACAAGGCTGTTCTCACCTCTGACTTGGGAAAGCTTCAGGATGCATTCAAAAACAATGTGGGTTTCACGCCCACAACCTTTACTTATCCTTTTGGGAGTGTAAGCAACGATTCCTTTGACATAATTCGT
>JAZROR010000121.1:0-1659 GCA_045648845.1 Clostridia bacterium | reverse complement strand
GAAAGCATTCTCCAATGTTTCCTGCACACTGCTTGCGTTGGGCTGTATTTGCCAGCCATGGTATGTAGTTCCGTTATATGCCAAATGTATAAAGTATCGCATAATCTTATTGTTCTATTATATCCAATATCTCGATGGGGTTGCTTATAATATATGTAGCCTTGTTGGCTTTTAGTTCTTCCACTGTTCGCAATCCCCAATCCACTCCTACCGAATCTACTCCTGCATTGGCAGCCGTAGTCATATCCACACCGCTATCGCCTACATATAGCACATCTTCTTTGCATATACCCGTTGCCTCCAATATCTCTTCTACTATTTGTGGGTGAGGTTTGGTAGGCACACCATCGCGTTGGCCAAGCACCTTGACAAAATTTATGTTGGGAAAATAATGTGCTATCATCTCCAATGTAGCCTCGTGGTACTTGTTTGAAGCCACTGCCAGCATAATACCTTTATCTTGTAGGCTACTCAACAAATCGTCAATACCGGGATATACATAGCTTTTGTCGGTTTTGTGTTGCATGTAGTATTCCACAAATATCGATTTTACATACATAATGGTTTCCATGTCTCTGTTGGCTTCAGGCAAAGCACGCTCTATAAGTTTGTTGATGCCGTTACCCACAAAATAACGGTATTCGTCAAAGGAGTGCTGAGGATAGTTACACTTACCCAGTGCATAGTTTACGCATTCTGTAAGGTCAGTAAGGGTGTTTACCAATGTACCATCAAGGTCGAATATTACAAGTTTCTTCATGATATGGATATTTGTAAAACAAAAAAAGGAGTTGAAAATCCAACTCCTTTTATGTTGTCCCACCAGGACTCGAACCTAGACAGACAGAACCAAAACCTGTAGTGCTGCCATTACACCATGGGACAATCTTTATCGCTCAATTGCGAGTGCAAAAGTACGAATATTTTTGATACTGACCAAATATATTTCGATTTATTTTTATTTTTATTTTTACACACCTTATTATCAATCATTTCTTTCGACAATAAATTTAAAGATTATGGCCTATATATATTGCAAAAATAGGATTTTCACACCCATTTTCTCCAATTTTGACCCATAAATAATACCGTTTTTACTGCAAAAAAAGCAGAAATCCAATCATAAAAATAGAGCATTTTCTAGCAAAACATCCAATGTATAAATATTGGCAAATTTAATATTGTAATTTATTAGTGTCCGCTAAACAAAATATAGCTTTTTCAATATACTGAATTTCAATAATCAACAATTGTTCTTCCGTGGACAAGCCCCCTATTTTGAGTATCTTATCGGCTGTCCGACAAATTAACCCATATATTTTGCATAATAAGTCAAATGAGTAATAAAGTAGGGTAAAGTCTTACGATATTTACGCTTTTTCGGCTATTTTTTTGAATTATCAACCCTAAATAGCTATTTGTATCTCCAACTCATCGGCTGTCCGACAAAATAAACTTCTCATATAACAAGAATCGAACTTTTAGCGGACACTAATAGTTTTTTTTATATAGGCAATTTCTAAAAATTGCTTTGCAGGTGATTTGCAGAGTTTTGCTAGAAAGATTTTTACTTTCTTTTGATTGAATATATCGAGCTATATGATTGAAAAAGAAATAGAAAGATTTCGGCAACGTTGCGATTAAGCGAGTAAAGAGCAA
>JAZROR010000120.1:0-2857 GCA_045648845.1 Clostridia bacterium | reverse complement strand
AAGTTTTTGTTTGACAGCGAAGGAGGGAATTAAATGCCCGAAATGTATACTTACGCTGTTGCACGTCTTCACGCAAGCGAAAACAATATGCTTTCAAATCTGGATTTGGAACGGCTTTTGGCGGCAAATGATATGCACGAGGCTCTGGCAATCCTTTCTGAAAAAGGCTATGATGCAATAAATGCGGAAAAAGCTGATGCGGTGCTTGAAAATGAACGCAAAAAGCTTTGGAAACTGATTGGTGAGCTTGTTGACGATATATCAGTGTTTGATAATTTTCTTTATGAAAACGACTTTCACAATTTGAAAGCAGCGGTAAAATCGGTGGTTACGAAGGATGAATGTGGAAACATTTTGGTTCCTTATGGCACAGTTCCTGCCGAAACTATTGTGAAGGCTGTTGAAAATCGTGAATTTGGTGAGCTTCCCGAATTTTTGAGGGCTGTTGCGGAAAAAGCCCTTAAGGCTCTGCTGGAAACAGGTGATGGCGGGCTTTGTGATATTATTATTGACAAGGCATACCTCAAAATGCTTCTTGACTGCGGTGGAAAATCGGAGATTGGTCTTATAAGGGATTATGCGGAGACAACTGTTGCACTTTCCAACATCAAGATTGCAGCACGCGGCTCACGACTCGGTAAGAATACGGAATTTTTCAGACGCAGCCTTGCTGAGTGTAAAACTCTCAACGTTGAAGAACTTGGAAGCGTTGCCTCAAAAGGCTTTGAAGAGTTTTTGGAATATATAAAAGGCACCGACTATGCGGGCGCAGCAGATGTTTTGACAAAATCTTATACCGCGTTTGAAAAGTGGTGTGACGACCGTATTATGCGGGAAGCAAAGAAGGAAAAAAATAATCAGTTCACCCTTGCACCTATTTTTGCTCATATTCTTGCGAAAGAAAGTGAGTTTAAAATGGTGGGGCTTGTCCTTACTGCAAAACAGAACAAGCTAAACGGGGATGTTATAAGAGAAAGGTTGAGGGAACTTTATGTCTAAAGGAATTGCGGTTATTGGCGACCGTGACAGCATATACGGTTTTGCCTCAATCGGTTTTAATATTTTTCCGGTGAGCAATGCGGAGGATGGCATAAAAACCTTTAAAAATCTTTGCAAGGGCGAGTATGCTGTTATTTATGTTACCGAGGCGTTTGCTGCGGAAATAGAAGAAGAAATAGAAAAAGTTTCTGAAAATTTATATCCAGCGATAATTCTTATCCCAGGTGTGCACGGTAATACGGGAAAAGGCGTGATGTCTGTGCGCAAGTCGGTTGAAAAAGCTGTTGGCTCGGATATACTTTTCAGCGGAGGAACACAGGACTAAAACAAAGCGTGATGCTTTGTGCATTTCAGCTTAAAAAAAGAAAGTGGTGTGTATATGAGTATCGGAAAAATCAAAAAGGTCGCAGGACCTCTTGTAATAGCCGAAAATATGCGTGATGCCAATATGTTTGACGTGGTTCGTGTTAGTAACCAGCGTCTTATTGGTGAAATTATTGAAATTCACGGTGACCTCGCATCAGTTCAGGTTTACGAAGAAACCTCAGGACTTGGTCCGGGTGAACCGGTTGAATCAACGGGAAGCCCTTTGAGTGTTGAACTGGGTCCCGGTCTTATCGGGGGTATTTTTGACGGAATTCAAAGACCTCTTGAGACAATTATGGAGGTATCGGGCAACAATCTTCAGCGTGGTGTTGAGGTTGCGTCTTTGGACCGTGAAAAAAAATGGAACTTCGTTCCAGTTAAAGCTGTTGGAGACATTGTCAAGGGCGGTGACATCATAGGAACAGTTCAGGAAACGGACGTTGTTACCCAAAAGATTATGGTGCCCAATGGCATTGACGGAAAAATTGTCAGCATAACTGAGGGTAGCTTCACCGTTACAGAAACAGTAGCAGAAATTGAAAAGGCTGATGGCACAAGAGAAAGTATTTCACTTATGCAAAAATGGCCCGTTAGAAAAGAAAGACCATACAAGAAAAAGCTTCCACCCGAAATGCCCCTTGTTACGGGACAGAGAGTTATTGACACCCTCTTTCCAATAGCAAAAGGTGGTGTTGCATCCGTCCCCGGTCCTTTCGGTAGCGGAAAGACGGTCGTTCAGCATCAGCTGGCAAAGTGGGCAGAGGCTGACATTGTGGTTTATATCGGTTGCGGTGAACGTGGAAACGAAATGACAGACGTTCTCAATGAGTTCCCTGAACTTATTGACCCAAAGACCGGAAAATCATTGATGGAAAGAACAGTTCTTATTGCAAACACCTCTGATATGCCGGTTGCGGCTCGTGAAGCATCAATTTATACAGGCATTACTATTGCTGAATATTTCAGAGATATGGGTTATTCTGTTGCTCTTATGGCAGACTCTACATCACGTTGGGCAGAGGCTCTTCGTGAAATGTCAGGGCGTCTTGAAGAAATGCCCGGTGAAGAAGGCTATCCTGCATACCTCGGCAGCCGTCTTGCTCAGTTCTATGAACGTGCAGGCAGAATTATTGCAACAGGCAGCGAAGACCGTGAGGGCTCACTTTCGGTTATCGGTGCGGTTTCACCTCCCGGCGGTGATATTTCAGAGCCTGTTGCTCAGGCAACACTCCGAATTGTAAAGGTGTTCTGGGGGCTTGATTCGTCTCTTGCGTATAAGCGTCACTTCCCCGCAATAAACTGGCTCACCAGTTATTCACTTTATGTTGATACCATGGCGAAATGGTTTAACGATGCATCAGGCGGTGACTGGACAGAGCTTCGTACAAGAATTATGAAAATTCTTCAGAATGAAGCAGAGCTTGAAGAAATTGTAAAGCTGGTTGGTATGGATGCACTTTCTGCTCCTGACCGTCTTGTTCTTGAAACAGCA
>JAZROR010000119.1:0-2195 GCA_045648845.1 Clostridia bacterium | reverse complement strand
CGCTGACAATGAAAAGGAACACGCAAAGCTTTGGTTCAAGGCCCTTGGAGAGCTTGGCGATACCGCTGAAAATCTTCTTGGTGCAGCAGAGGGTGAAAACTATGAATGGACAGATATGTATGACAGAATGGCAAAAGAAGCTGAAGAAGAAGGTTTTACCGACCTTGCAGCACAGTTCCGCAACGTTGCAGCCATAGAAAAAGAGCACGAAGAAAGATACCGTGCACTTCTTCACAACGTTGAAACAAAAGAAGTGTTCGAAAAGGCAGGCGTTCAAATTTGGGAATGCCGCAACTGCGGACACGTTGCTGTTGGAGTAGCCGCCCCTGAGGTTTGTCCCACCTGCTTCCATCCACAGGCATACTTCGAAATCAAAAAAGTTAACTACTAATTTCGCATCAAAAAAGAGGTCGACATCAGTCGACCTCTTTTTGTTTTACCGTTAAAGCTCCGCAAGTCCCTCAGCAACGCCCATAACGATTATTCCGCCAAACACCGCAATAAGCGATACATAATGTTTCCATGAAAGTCTTTCTTTCAGGAAAATAGTACTCCACACGGACGATACCACGCAATAAGCGCAGATGATAGGTGCAGCCCCCACTGCGTTTGCAGAAAGAGCAAAAATGTAAGCAAACTGTCCCGCTGTTTCACATATTGCACCAAGAGCCTTTGGTCCTTCTTCTTTAAATTTAAGAGTTGATATCTTTTGTTTTTTAATGATGAACACCCAAATGAACGCCACCACCGCCATAAAGAGGAAAGTAAGCTCATAAGCAACATTTGCCGTGTCCTCCTCAAGATAGTGGAAAACATTTGTCATAAAAGTGTTGCCTTCTTCCAAAATTACTGCATCAAAGAATGTTCCAAGAGCATCAATCAGGCAGTAAAGCACGGGGAGAAGAATTGCAAGAACACTCTTTGTATACTTTCTGTTTGCTTTGAGCTGTCTTTGGGCCTTTGCATTATCATCCTCGGTATATTCAGCGATACCCAAGAAAAGAACACCAAGAGACACAATCACAATTCCCACAGTTGAAAGCGAATCCACCGTCTGTCCAAGCACAAGGAAGCAAAGAATTGCAGCAAGCGCCCCTGATGAATTGCAAATAGGTGAAGACACCGAAAGTTCAATGTATCTCAGAGATACATAACCAAAAATCATTGACAATATGTACATTGCCGATGCCGGCAGATAATAAAGAATATCCTGGAATGTAATGGGTGTTCCCGTCGCTATCTCATAAAAAGCATGAATACCCATGACAATTCCAACCGCTATAACCATTTTCCAATGGCTGTATTTATCCTCTGGTCTTGAACCAAGCTTACTAAAGAAGTCCGAACCACTCCAGCAAAGCATCGCAATAATTGCAAGTATTAACCACATAATTTATTTCTCCTTTTCAAAAACATTTAAATCTAAAAGTCCCTTATCCGCCATTTTCTGGACAGACATCAAAATTCCGAGCTTTGCGTGATACCAGGTTATTCCACCCTGGAAATAAACAGCATATGGTTCTCTTAAGGGTGCATCAGCACTGAGTTCAATGGACGATCCCTGAACAAATGCCCCTGCTGCCATAATCACCTGAGAGTCATATCCCGGCATATCCCCCGGGACAGGAGTCGCAAAGCTGTCAACAGGTGCCGCGGCTTGAATTCCCTCGCAAAATGCAATTACTCCCTCAGGATTCCCAAGCTCCACCGCCTGAATTATGTCGTGGCGGCTTTCTTCCCCATTGGGTACAACCTTAAAGCCCAGCTTCTCATAAATATTCGCCGCAAAGATAGCACCTTTAAGAGCCCCCGCAACAACCGTGGGAGCAAGGAAAAGTCCTTGATAAAGCTGACGCATCATTCCCATATTTGTGCCGACCTCTTTGCCAAGACCGGGAGCAGTAAGACGATAACCACATCGTTCGATGCATTCACGTGTTCCGCAAATATATCCGCCCGACGGAGCAAGACCTCCGCCCAAATTTTTTATAAGCGAGCCGACAATCATATCAGCGCCAAAGTCAGACGGCTCTTGTCTTTCAACAAATTCGCCATAACAGTTGTCCACCATACAAATAACGTCGGGCTTTATTTCTTTTACAAATTTTATTATTTGGGAAATCTTTTCTACAGAAAAGCTTTCTCTTGTCTGATAGCCTTTTGACCGCTGTATTGTCACCATTTTTGTTTTTTCG
>JAZROR010000118.1:0-1968 GCA_045648845.1 Clostridia bacterium | reverse complement strand
GAGGTCCGCATGACTTCCCTTGGTGTCGGTAATAAAAAGGCAATATCCTGAATTCTCAAAATCAAATTCACAGCTTTTCACCACCGGTTTTTGTGGATTTTCAAAATCAATAAATACAAATCCGCCAACCGATGACACCATTTGGTCCATAAGACCACTTTTTTTGCCGAAATAGACATTTTCAGCGAACTGTCCTATTTTCGCAATTTCAACAGCACCCAATTTGCCATCATTATAATGTATGTCCATAATCGTTCCTATCAAAGTTTCAAAAGCTGCTGAGGACGAGATTCCGCTTCCGCTCAAAACATCTGAAACCGCATACATATCAAAGCCAAAGACCTCAATGCCCGCCTCTTTAAATTTCGAAAGTATCCCCCTTGTGATAGCAGTACTACCTCCATCGCCTTTGCAAATATCAGTTTCTGAAGTCTTAACAGAAATTTCATTATAGCCTTCTGATAAGATTCTGATAACACCCTCGTTATG
This sequence comes from Clostridia bacterium, assembly GCA_045648845.1. Classification (GTDB taxonomy): domain Bacteria; phylum Bacillota; class Clostridia; order Monoglobales; family Monoglobaceae; genus SIG440. Next base: position 1,479 of record JAZROR010000118.1, on the reverse strand, counting down.
AAAAGCAACAACCCCGATAATATCGACATCAACAGCCGCAGCCAGAACACATCCATGCTGATGGTCTGTGTGGTTTCCACCTATCTCGGTTCTGCCGGGAGCAGAAAAAATTTCTATCTCGGTATGCTTTGGATAAGTCTCGGAAAATCTTGAAACAGCCTCTTTGTATCTGTTCTTTTGTCTTTCAAGAGTTTTTTCATCATTTCCGTAAACAGCTTTCAGCCTTTCGTCAAAGCTTCCCTTTTCCAACATTTCAAAAAAAACATTTATTTTCATAATATATCACTTTCCTTCGTCTTTTATATTTTTATTATACAAAACCTCCCCGTACTCTTCTATGTAAATAATAATGCAAAATATGCACAAAATTATACTTTTTTGTGTTGCATATTCTCGAATATTGTATTATACTGTATTTTAAAGAAATCATATATGCATTTTATTATATAAAGGAGGTTTTATTTTGTACGCAAAAGCCGCATATTTAAACAACTCACTTGACGATGCTGCGGATTTGAGTCAGCCCCTTGTGGTTAAAAGTTGCGGAAACTACCGCCTTTTGAGCCGTAAATCCTTCGTCACTTATCGTCCCACAGGAAGACGCGACTTTCAACTCCTTTATATAGCCTCAGGCAAAGTGCATTTCTTTTTTGATGGTGAAGAGAAATTGCTTCCCGCCGGAACAATAGTGCTTTACCGTCCTGATGAAGAGCAGAATTATACATACTATCTTGAGGATAAGCCCGAGGTCTTTTGGGTACACTTTACGGGCTATGACGCAGAAAACATTTTAACTGCACTTAACCTGACATCAAATATTTTTTTCGCCGGGGTTTCAACCGATTTCAATTTACTGTTTCAGCGAATAATAAGCGAGATACAGGCCGCAGAATTTGGCTTTTGCAAAATAACTCCATTCATTTTGCAGAATATACTTTGTCTTATAGAGCGTTATGCGTTAAATTCTGTTTCCAAAGCCAACACCACAAAAAAAGAAATTGAGCTTGCCATACAATATTTCAGCGAAAATTACGCACGAAGCATAGACATCAAAGAATATGCTGCATCAAGACATATAAGCCTCTGCTGGTTTATCAGGAGCTTCAAAAAATATACCGGTCTTTCTCCTATGCAATACATTTTATCCATGAGAATTACAAAGGCCAAATTTCTTCTTGAAAACACTCAATATAATGTTTCTGAAATTTCTTCTATCATAGGCTACGGAAATTCTCTTTATTTCAGCCGCATTTTCAAAAAAAACACCGGTTTTTCTCCCACCGAATACCGAAAAAAATTTTGTTTATGAAAATTTTAAAAAAGTCTTGACTTTATCGATTTACTGTGCTAAAATTTTTAGAAAATGGTGAAAGGATACTTTTAGAATATGAAACTTGCAGAAAATCTTCTTCATGCAGTTAAATATTTCTTTTACTTTATCAGCCTTAGCTTTTATTTTAGCTACGGTTATTTTTACTT
>JAZROR010000117.1:0-2275 GCA_045648845.1 Clostridia bacterium | reverse complement strand
CTAAATACAATAAATGACAGAAAATTGCAATTATGGTATTGCAATTTTTTTGTTTTTGAGTTACAATATAATTTATGTATGAAAGCAACCCGATGCTGCGAGAATGCGGCAAGTTGGAAAAAATAAAGAAAGGAGCGGATTGCTGTGATAAACATAACACTTCGAGATGACATAAAGGCTTTTGAAAAGGGAACAAGCCTTCTTGATGTGGCAAAGTCAATAAGCGAAGGCCTTGCACGAGTTGCGCTTAGTGCTACGGTGGATGGAGCTGTGTGCGGACTTGATTTTGTGCCCGAAAAAGATTGTGTGGTGAATTTCCTCACATTTGATGACGAGGATGGAAGACGAACTTACCGCCATACTACATCTCATATTCTGGCGCAGGCCGTGAAAAGACTTTTTCCAAATACAAAACTGGCAATCGGCCCGGCTATAGATGACGGTTTCTATTACGATTTTGATTTCGAGAATCCTATTACGAACAATGACCTCGAAAAAATCGAAGCCGAGATGAAAAAGATTATAAAGGAAGACTTGCCTCTTGAAAGATTTGAGCTTCCAAGGGCAGAGGCTCTCAAACTTATGGAAGAAAAGGGCGAAACATACAAGGTAGAGCTTATCAATGACCTCCCTGAAGATGCGGTTATTTCTTTCTACAAGCAAGGTGATTTCACCGACCTTTGTGCAGGCCCTCACCTTTTGTCTACCGGCAAAATCAAGGCAATAAAGCTTCAGTATACCGCAGGTGCATACTGGAGAGGTAACGAAAACAACAAGATGCTTACCAGAATTTATGGTACTGCATTCCCCAAAAAAGCGGAGCTTGACGAATATATCGAAAGACTTGAAGAGGCAAAGAAGAGAGACCATAATAAGCTTGGTCGTGAGCTTGAAATTTTCACTACTGTTGATTCAATCGGTCAGGGCCTTCCGATTCTTCTCCCCAAGGGTGCAAAGATTATTCAGATTCTTCAAAGATTTGTTGAAGACCACGAGGATAAAAATGGCTGGGTAAGAACAAAGACTCCTTATATGGCAAAAAGCGACCTTTACAAGATTTCAGGCCACTGGGATCATTATAAGGACGGAATGTTCGTTATGGGTGACGAAGAAACTGACAAAGAAGTTTTTGCTCTTCGTCCTATGACTTGTCCCTTCCAGTATCAGGCTTACCTCAACAGAATGCGCAGCTATCGTGATTTGCCTATCAGGTACGGTGAAACTTCAACACTTTTCAGAAACGAAGCATCAGGAGAAATGCACGGTCTTATCCGCGTGAGACAGTTCACTATTTCAGAGGGCCATCTTATGTGCCGTCCTGACCAGCTTGAACAGGAATTCAAGAACTGTCTTGAAATGGCGATTTATATGCTCAAGACTCTTGGACTTTATGAAGACGTTTCATATAGATTCTCACAGTGGGATCCTGCTGACAAAGAAAAATATATCGGCACAGAAGAACAGTGGAACGAAGCTCAGGATACAATGGCAAAAATTCTTGATCACCTTGAAATTCCTTACAAGGTTGGAATTGGCGAAGCGGCGTTCTATGGTCCAAAGCTTGATATTCAGATAAAGAACGTATTCGGCAAGGAAGATACACTCATTACAATTCAAATTGACCAGATGCTTGCTGAGAAATTCGGTATGGAATATATAGATAAGGATGGAACCAAAAAGAATCCTTATATTATCCACAGAACTTCAATCGGTTGTTACGAAAGAACCCTTGCACTTCTTATTGAGAAATATGCAGGTGCGTTCCCGGCTTGGCTTGCCCCAACTCAGGTAAAGGTTTTGCCTATTTCAGACAACTATCTTGATTATGCAGACAAGCTTTATGCAGCGCTCAAAGAAAAAGGCTTCCGCATAGAACTTGATGACAGAAGCGAGAAGATTGGTTACAAGATTCGCGAAGCCCAGCTTGAAAAAGTTCCTTATATGATTATTGCAGGCGAAAAGGAAATGAACGAGGGTACAGTTTCTGTTCGTTCAAGGAAGAACGGTGACCTTGGAACTATGACTCTTGATGAGTTTATGGCAATGCTCGGCAAAGAAGTTGAGGATAAGGTTATATAATTTTAATAAGAAATTATGACTTGGCGTATGGATTTTTTCCGTACGCCATTTTAGTATAAAAAATTTCAAAAAAATGAGAAAAAGGTATTGACAAAGGGGAAAGGATGTGGTAAGATGGACGAGTTGTGCCGAGTGGCGAAAAAACTTTAAAAAAATCTCAAAAAAGATTGAAAAAAGTATTGACAAACAGCTACCG
>JAZROR010000116.1:0-12379 GCA_045648845.1 Clostridia bacterium | reverse complement strand
ACAGCCTCAAGGGCAACACCACGTTTTGAAATCATATACCCAGCAACAGGGCTGTCTATACCACCTGATAAAAGAATTGTGGCTTTTCCGTTTGTTCCCACCGGCATACCGCCTGCACCCTTTATCTTCCTTGTATAAACAAATCCATCCTGCCTTACTTCAACATTCACTGTTATATCAGGATTGTGTACGTCAACCGAAATTCCGTCTATTGCTTCAAGGATTTTTCCGCCAATGACCCTGCATATTTCAGGGGACTTCATAGGGAAGTTTTTATCCTCGCGTTTTGCTTCAACCTTAAAAGTCTTCCCTTCAACAAATAGTGGTCTCACGCATTCAACAGCAGCTTTTCCGATGCTGTCAATATCCTTTTCGCATTTCATAACAGGACAAATATTTACAATACCAAAAACCTTACTCAAAGACTTCAGTGCCTCGTCCATATCAACACCGTCTTCAAGTGGTTCAACATAGATGGTAGACTGAGATTTTCTCACACCGAACTTGCCGATTTTTTCAAGACGGCTTTTGATGTTGTCCACAAGCTTTGCCTCAAAAAGGGGCTTATTAAGCCCCTTGAGAGCAATCTCGCCATATTTTAAAAGTATCAAATCTATCTTTTGCATAAATTTCTCCAATCCTGAAAAGATTTTCTATCTTTTCAAAAGCTTTCTAATGAGTTTTACGTGTTTTACCGTGCACTCCACTGCGTAATCAATTTCTTCATTATTAGTAAATTCCGACAAGCTGAATCTGATGCTTCCGTCAATCATTTTCTTGTCAGTTCCAATGGCTGTAAGAACATAACTCGGACCTTTTTTGTGACTTGAGCAAGCAGACCCTGACGAAACATAAACACCGTCTGCTTCAAGGGAATGAAGAAGCACTTCTGACTTTACATTCCCAAAAGAAACATTCAGTATATGCGGTGCCGAAATGTCCTCAGGAGTGTTTATAACAATATCATCGAGATGTGCTTTGAGCCCATCTTTAAGTCTGTTTTTAAGTCGTTCCATTTTTGCCGCTTTTTCCGCAATAGAATCGAATGACATCTTCGCAGCAAGACCAAAGCCGGCAATTCCGGGAACATTTTCAGTACCCGGTCTTATATTCCCTTGCTGCCCTCCTCCATAAATAATGGGAACAAGCCTGTTTTTGTTTTTGATATACAAAGCTCCAACGCCTTTGGGTCCGTGAATTTTGTGGCTGCTGAGTGTTATAAAATCTGCCTCAATCTGAGCCGCCGAAAACGGAATTTTTCCATAAGCCTGAACCGCATCAACGTGAAACATAGTATTTGGATTTTGCGCCTTTATAATTTTCCCGATTTTTTCTACCGGTTGCACAGTCCCGATTTCATTATTGACATACATACACGAAACCAAAACCGTGTCTTTTCTTATCATTTTTGACAGGCGTTCAATATCTACCACACCTTTTTTTGAAACGGGAACAAGTTCAACAGTATATCCTCTTTTTTCAAGGTATTTAAGGGTATTAAGCACCGCAGGATGCTCAATAGATGTGCTTAAGATATGCTTTCCACGACCGGCTCTTGCTGCACCCAATATAGCAAGATTATCAGCCTCAGTACCACCGGAAGTAAAATATATACTCTCCGGCTCAACCTTCAATGTCTGTGCAATCTGAATGCGAGCTGTCTTTATAAGTTTTTCCGCTTCGATACCTTTTCTGTGCAATGAAGATGGATTGCCGAAAGAATTATACATAACGTCCGACACAAGCTCTGCACATTCCTGAAAAGACCGTGTTGTTGAGCTGTTGTCAAGGTATACATTCACTGTATTTCATCGCCTTTCTTTCCGCAACTTTACCGAAAATAACGCTTATCAGCGGAACCGGATAAGCGTATTTTTTAGATACTATTTTTGTATCTATAATTTATATTATGTGCATATTTCTATATTTGTGCAACAGATGTTTTTTGAAAGTAAAGAAAATTTGTTATTCGCTAAGTGGTGTTACAATGCGTACAGGTATTTCGCGGTCTACATCATCAAAAGTTTCAAGGTTTGCATTGCTTTGTGCATAGTCCATAGCGGAACTTATGTAATTTCCGCTGTTATAGGTCATGCGCTCAACCTCGCGAAGCTGACGTTCAAAATTCTCAATAGCGTCAAGAGATGCCCGTCTCATACGTTCAACCTCGCCTTTTATCTGGTCAATCTTTTTGTTTTCGTTTGCATAATAGGTTTTTATTGCCTTGCGCTTGATTTCTATCTCACGGTTGACAATACCCTTTTTCTCCTGAATTTCCTCTTCTGCCTCTTTACGCATAATTTCAGCAGTTTTCTTTGCTTCTTCAACAATTTCCTTTGAGTGTTTTTCAGCAAGCTGAAGAACGCTGACAACGGCATCACGATTTGCCTCAAGTTCAGCAACCTTTGCTTTAAGATATTCTATCTCCTTGTCTTTTTCAGCCAATCTTTCCCCAGCTTTTGCATCCATCTCTTCAATAAATGCATATACATCCTTTTTTTTGAAACCAAACAAACGGCTTCTCAGTCTTCTTGATAACATATCAAATACCTCCAAAAAACAACATAATATCCTATTTAGTATTATAACTTTTTTTATTCCTTACGTCAACTGTTTTTAAAAAAGATTTTTCGACACTAATAAACAAAAAAACACCTCCACGAAAACGACCAAAGTTTTTTGCCGCATCAGGAGGTATTTTAGCCTCGTATTCCATATTTATTTTCTCTTCTTCTTGTCACCAAACCCCTAAAAATGCATATACTCAAAACAAAAGGAGGTCATATTATGGAGATTAGTTTATTTTTAATTTTCATAACAATATTATCTGTTATTTTGTGTATAATCTTAAAAACCGCTTGTTCAACTAAGTGTTCATTTAATTATCAAACACCTGTAAAAATCGTCCTTTCCACCAAGGACAGCGAAGATACCATTGAATGCTTCTTGAGAAGCTTCCTTCGCCAAATAAATTTAAACCAAAAGATACCCTTCCTGCCACCAGAAGAATTATATGTAGTAGACCTTGGTTCACAGGACAAAACTTTGGAAATAGTACAAAAGTTATCCTTGGAATATCCTTGCATACACCCTATCACCAAAGAAGATTACGTCGATTTACTGAACACAACAACCCCTATATGAGCATTGCAAGAACAAGTGCTCCTGTGATGTTTCCGTTTTCTGCAAAAGCACCAACAAAAAGGATTGAAATAAAAAACATAAATCTGAAAAACTTTTTACCATTAAATTTTACATTTGTCATAAAAGCATCTCCTTTTTCGAAACTTTTTGTTTCGTTTTCTGTAACTTTTTCTAAATAATATCACATTATTGTTTCGTTGTCAATAACTTTTTTAAATTTTTTTAAAGTTTTTTTATAAATTCGAAACTTTTTCTTGCTTTTTTGATAAATGTATGTTATATTATTAGTGTAAACAAAAATTTTTTCTGAAAACGGGTGATAAAATGTATAATCTGGGAGATAAACTCAAGGAATGCAGAAAAGCTAAAGGTCTTACCCTTGAGGAGCTTGCTTTCAAATATAACAGGCGTTTTGACGGTGGTATGAGCAAAGGTACACTTTCAAAATACGAGAATAATAAACAAGAACCCCTTGTGAGCGTTATCACAAACCTAACCGAGCTTCTGGATGTTTCTTCTGATTATTTGCTGGGAAGAACCGATGTTCCAAATGCTGAAATCGACATTTCCACACAACCTCAGGATAATGTCTATCAGATTCCTGTATACAACAGCGTTTCTGCAGGCCTTGGACGCTTGGCAGACACAACTCCTGATGATTTTGTCCCCACCTTTCTTCCCTATGGTGCAAACCCCGAAAAATATATACGAGTGAATGTTTCAGGCGACAGTATGTCTCCACTGATTGACGACGGAAGTCAGATTCTTGTAAGACTTCAATCTTCGGTTGAAAGCGGTGCAATAGCTGTTGTTACCGTTGATGGTGACGAGGCTTTTGTTAAAAAGCTCAACATTGGAAGCAACTGGATTGAGCTTGAATCCATAAACCCTTACTATCCCGCCCGCCGTTTTGAAAATTCAGACACTTCAAGAGTTTCAGTTTTAGGACTTGTAAAAGAGGTCACAAAATACTTATAAATGCAGATACAAGTAAACCCCTTGAAACGCAATGTTTCAAGGGGTTTTGTTTTTAATATTTGATTATCGCTTTATCATATCCGTCAAATGTTGTATCAACAATATCTTTAAAGCGTTTTACTGTCACTTTGCCATCATGAGGCACAACCCCATGCATAGCTCCCATTCCATCATTGTAATCAGAGAGTCTGTAAACAAAAAATCGATTGTAGTCCGTGTTGTAATGTGTCACAATAGGAATAAAGGAATAGTTCCCGATGCTCACTTTCTCTCCGTTATACGTCAATATCACTTCGGCTATTCCCCCAAGAAGATTGCGAACTTCTTTTTGTCTTGAAACAAAATTCCCCAAAGAATAAAAAACAAGCATTTCGTTTCCGTTTTCACTTTTTATCCACTCCACCGGCTGAATGACATGAGGATGTGAACCAATAATCAAATCAACGCCCCAATCACACATTTTCTGAGACAAATTTTTCTGAAAATCATCAGGATAGCTTGCATACTCTGTTCCCCAATGCATAAAGGCCACAGTAAAATCCGCATTATCCTCTGCATAACGGCAATCAGAATTTATCTTTTCTTCGTCAATCAAATTTACGAGATATTCTTTGCCGGCAGGAAGCGGTATTCCGTTTGTTCCGTATGTATAATTAAGTAGGGCAATCTTCGCGCCCTTTTTCTCTATTATATCAATGGTGTTTTGATCCATTTCGCTTTCATTTATTCCAAGTACAGTAATTTCAGAATATTCTTTCCAAAACTCAAGCGTTTTTTCAACTCCGTTCCCCAGCTTATCAAGGACGTGATTTGACGCGTGGAGAACAACATCAAACCCCTCATTCACCAAAGTTTTTCCCATATCAGAGGGCGAATTAAAAAGCGGATAACCAGAATATCCAAGTTCCTTACCGCCAAAAACTGTTTCCTGACCAATAATCGCAATGTCAGCCTCGCGGATTGCCGGCTGAATCTTTTCAAAAATCGGCGAAAAATCATAGCTTCCGTCATCTTTTTTCCCGCTATTGATAACCGGCATATGCAAGAGATTATCCCCAACGGCAAATATAGAAATCTTTTCATTTATATCTGGTTCAACCTTTGCACCTGTTTCCTCGACATCTTTCTGACAGCCGGAAAAAATCACCACAAGTGTAAAAATAGCTATTAAAAATTTAACTGAATTTCTGTATTTCACCGCAAAATCCCCTATTTAACAATTTTTTTAACATATTATCATACTTTTTTGATTTTGTCCACAAGAAAATCCCCTCAAAAAACGAGGGGATTTTCTCACTCATAGACTTTGATTACCGGCTGAATCTGTATTCCGTCAAGTGCAGATTCTGTTGCTGGAACAATTTGTAGCATATCAGCAACCAAAGAATTTTCTTTATTTTTAAAATCATCCTGACCAAAAGGAACAAGATAAATATTTTTCATATTTGACAGTGTTCCTATGTTTTTTGCGTTATTTCCAAGTCCGTCATTGGTAGAAACTGCAATCACCACAGGTCTTTTATTACGAAGATGAGCTTTTACAGCCAAAGTCACCGATGAATCCGCTATGCCTGTGGCAATCTTTGCTAAAGAATTGCCGGTACAAGGCGCTACAACAAGTATATCCAGCATTTCTTTAGGGCCGATGGGTTCTGCATCCCGAATACTTGCTATCACCTTTTTACCTGTTATTTCTTCAAGTTTTCTTACATGTTCCTCTGCCTTTCCAAACCTTGTATCTGTGGTATAACTTGTTTCTGACATAATCGGGATAACCGTAGCTCCCAAATCAATAAGCTTTTCAATCTGAGGAAAGACCTTTTTAAACGTACAAAACGAACCGGTTATAGCAAATCCAACCGTTTTGTTTTCGAGTTTCATCCATTCATCTCCATTTCCTCCAGTATATTAAATATTGTACTGCATATAATATCACCTGCTGTATCGGGTGCCACCTTTCCAGGAAGCGACAATGCCCATATAACCTTTATTCCACGGCGTCTTGCCTCGTCAAAATCTACTCCTCCAGGTTTTGATGCCAAATCAATTATCAAAGTTCTTTTATTGATTTTTGAAAGCAGGTCAAAATCCAGAATAAGACTTGGTACTGTATTGAAAATAATGTCCACGTTATTTATTATTGTAGCAAGCTTTGAATTTGCGATTGTTTCAAACCCCATAGCAGCGCCATAAGCCAAATCTCTGTTTTTTCTTGCTGAAATAGTAACCTTTGCACCTATTCCACAAAGCATTTTTGCAAGAACTTTTCCTATTCTGCCACAGCCTACAACAAGGCATTTTGACCCGTGCAAGGTAAACGGCGTTTCCTCCATAGCAATCTGTATTGCGCCCTCTGCCGTCGGGACGGCATTGAGCATAGCAAGCTCTTCACGACAAGAGTAATCAACAAGGCCTATTTCATAAGTTTCTGCCATTGTTTTTATTTTTGCATCACATTTTCCTGCAAGAATTTTGCTTTGCGGCGAAATATTTTCAAATACATCTGCAAATGTAATTTTTTCATCTGACAAAGGCGTATTCAAAACCTTTCCATCAGTAGTATATGGAAGCGGTAATACAACAGCATGATATGTATCATCGCTTTCAGAAAAATTGTCTATTATTCTGATATCTTCACAAAGCTTTTGTTTGAAAGCTCCGCTGAATCCCAGAGCATACACCTGATTTCCAAGTCTTGATGCTTCATTTATTGCTCTTATTTGACGGAGATCTCCTCCGATAAATAGTATTTTCTTTGTTTTGGTGGAACTTTTCATTATTACTTCCTCCACTTATATGAATTTTATATTATATACTATGTGAAGTACGCACTTTTGTGTTAAAAAAAACCGCCAAAGGCATTCATCACCTTGGCGGTTTTTAAATTTTAAAATTTAATATTCAGGAATTGATGAAAAACGTCTGTTTGTTCCTGCAACAGTTGCATATCCTGAGTTATACTGTGGAACAACAATATATCCATTTTCTTCCTTTGAAAAAGCGTAACTTGTAAGGGAGAAGTCTGACGTTGTGGACACAATGACGTTTATCTGTGGCTGTGTACCATTTTCCATATATAAATCAAGGACTTCAAAATATACACTGCCGGCATTTAGATATTCATTCAGCAAAAGATAATTTTCACCATGGTCTTCAACAAATAAAGCCCAGTTTTGTCCGTCATTCCAGAAAAACTCTCCGTCCTCGTCATACTCGGCTGAGGTAAGAAGAACAACATTTTCGTCACTTCCGTCACCGTCTGTGTCTCCTGTATATCTTGTAACTTCATGCCATTTTGAAAGCTCCTGTGGGAGCTTTTCAGTCATAATCACCTTTTGTTTAGGTGTATCATTTTCTATATTTGAATTTTCGCCATTCTGTGCTGGCGGATTTTTCATTCCGCAAGCCGAAAATAAAATAACAAAAGCAAGTGCAATTAACAAAGATTTAACTTTTTTCATACAGTTCATCCTTTCCGCGAAAATTAACACGCAGATTTATCATCAGCAATAACAGTTTGTGTCCGTGGTTTTTTCACCGTCTTGCGTTCTTCGCGCTCGATGACAGGTGCCGCTTTTTCTGTAACACATTCTTTTGTCACAGTTACCTTTTTGATTGCAGAATCTGATGGTATCTCAAACATAATATCCTGCATTATATCTTCAAGAATGGTACGAAGACCTCTTGCACCAGTATTTCTTTTTATCGCCTTTTCAGCAACAGCATCGACAGCTTCATCAAGGAATTCAAGCTCAACATTGTCCATTTCAAAAAGCTTTTTATACTGCTTTACAAGAGCGTTTTTGGGCTCTGTAAGTATCATTTTCAGAGCATTTTTATCAAGAGATTCAAGCGTTGTAATTACAGGAACACGACCGATAAATTCAGGTATAAGCCCAAATTTCAGCAAATCATCAGGGATAAGGTGCTTAAGAATATCGCCGCGGTTTTTCTCTTTCTTGCTCTCAACCTTTGCACCAAAGCCAAGAGAACAAGTGTTTATACGGCTTTCGATAATTTTGTCAATTCCCTCAAATGCACCACCACAAATAAACAAAATGTTTGTGGTATCAATCTGAATAAACTCCTGATGCGGATGTTTTCTTCCACCCGTAGGCGGAACTGATGCAATAGTTCCCTCAAGAATTTTAAGAAGTGTCTGCTGAACACCCTCGCCGCTTACATCACGAGTAATAGATGGGTTTTCAGACTTTCTTGAAATCTTGTCAATTTCATCAATATAAATAATTCCTTTTTCAGCCTTTTGGATATCATAATCCGCAGCCTGAATGAGCTTTAAAAGGATGTTTTCAACATCCTCGCCCACGTATCCGGCTTCGGTCAGTGATGTTGCATCCGCAATAACAAAGGGAACATTCATCATCTTGGCAAGGGTCTGGGCAAGAAAAGTTTTTCCCACACCGGTTGGTCCAAGAAGCAAGATATTGCTCTTTTGAAGCTCAATATCATCATTCTGTCCGTTATAGCCTATTCTTTTGTAATGGTTGTAAATAGCAACAGCAAGTGCTCTTTTTGCCGCATCCTGACCAACAATATAATCATCAAGAAACGTCTTGATTTCTTTGGGCTTTGGTAGTTCACCAGCTTCTGTTTCTTCGGAAGCATAGTTCATATCTTCAAACTCGTCTTCAACTATTTCAAAGCACAAATCAACACATTCGTTGCAAATATAAACCCCCGGTCCCTCAATGAGTTTTTTCACCTGGTCTTCAGTTTTACCACAAAAAGAACAGCGAAGCTGTCTTATATCATTATTGCTCGACATATTCTGTCTCCTTTTGAAAAAATAACTTATCTCTTCTCTACGATTTTATCAATAAGTCCGTATTTTAAAGCTTCTTCTGCTGACATAAAATTGTCGCGTTCAGTATCTCTTTGAATAATGTCAAGAGGCTGACCTGTATGTTCTGAGAGCATACGATTGAGCTTATCTTTCATTTTTATAATACGCTCTGCGTGAATTTGTATATCAGTTGCCTGACCCTGAGTTCCGCCAAGGGGCTGATGTATCATAATTTCACTGTTAGGAAGAGCAAAACGCTTCCCCTTTGCACCGGCTGAAAGCAAAAATGCCCCCATAGAAGCCGCCATACCAACACAAATGGTAGAAACATCTGCCTTTGTATATTTCATTGTATCATAAATCGCCATGCCCGCAGTGATAGAACCGCCAGGGCTGTTGATATAAAGGTTTATGTCTTTGTCAGGGTCTTCACTATCAAGGAACAAAAGCTGTGCTACAACCAAACTTGCTGTTGCATCATTTACCTCGTCTGACAAAAAAATAATTCTGTCTTTTAAAAGACGTGAAAATATGTCATATGACCTTTCTCCTCTGCTGGTTTGTTCGATTACATATGGTACCAAGCTGTTATTCATTTGTTTTTCCTCCAATTTTCTTAAAATTTCGACAACTGCCCCAAAATGCAAGCAAGGTTAACCGAAATGATTAACCTTTGCTCTATATTTGAAGCGTTATTATTTAACTGTTGCATTCTTAACAACAAAATCTATAGTCTTTTCAACAATCTTGCTGTCTTTGATGTCATCAATGTTAACATACTTTTTGATGTCCTCAACAGACATTTTGCTCTGCTCTGCAATTTTTTCAAGCTCTTTTTCGATTTCCTTATCAGAAACCTCAATGTTTTCAACCTTTGCAATCTTTTCGAGAACCAATGAAGTCTTAACTCTCTTTTCTGCATCAGGTCTTATCTGGGCCTTCATAGCATCAAGGGTGATACCTGTGTACTGAGCATACTGTTCAATGTTCATGCCCTGATACTGGAGCTGCATAGCAAATTCGCGAATCTGGTTGTTAACTGCTGTTTCAAACATAGCTTCAGGAATATCAATTTCTGTGTTATTGCATATTGTTTCCACAATTTTGTTTTCCAATTCCTGCTTTGACTTTGCTTTGTTCTTTTCTTTGAGCTTCTTTGTCATATCAGCCTTAAATTCTTCAAATGTATCAAATTCGCTGACGTCTTTTGCAAACTCATCATCAAGTTCAGGAAGCTCCTGAGTTTTGATACTGTTGATTTTTACTTTAAAGAGTGCATCCTTGCCCTTGAGGTTTTCTGCGTGATATTCCTTGGGGAATGTAACATTTACATCAACCTCATCACCTGTGTTCTTTCCAACAAGCTGTTCTTCAAAACCGGGAATAAACTGCCCTGAACCAAGCTTTAAGTCAAAGTTTTCACCTTTGCCGCCTTCAAAAGCAACACCATCAGCGAAACCTTCAAAGTCGATGTTTGCTGTGTCTCCAAGCTCTGCACTTCTGTCTTCAACAGTAACAAGTCTTGCATTTCTTTCACGAATTTTTTCAATCTCGCCATTGATTTCTTTTTCGGTTGTTCTGTGTGTAACCTTTGAAACCTCAACGCCCTTGTACTGACCAAGTTCAAACTCAGGCTTAACAGCAACCTTTGCTGTGAAAACAACACCATTTTCTCTTGAAATTTCTTTTACATCGATTTCAGGCTGAGCAACTGCTTCAATATTCTGTTCATCGATTGCTTTATCATATGCATCCGGAAGAACGATGTTGACAGCATCTTCAAAGAAAACCTCACTGCCATAATATCTTTCGATAATCTGACGGGGTGCTTTGCCACGTCTGAAACCCTGAATATTGATTTTGCCTACGTTCTTTTTGTAAGCTTTTTCAATAGCGGCTCTGAATTCTTCACCGCTTACTGAAAATTCAAAATTCACAACATTCTTTTCTTTTTTTTCTACTGTACTCATTTCAACATTCCTCTCTGAAACTATTAAAGGCATATTTTGCCTATGTTAGTCATTAAACACACAATATTATAGCACAAGAATTCCCTCTTGACAATAGGCATTTTAATATTTTTTTCGATTTTAAGCAAGAATTTTTTATGCATTATAATGAAGATTTGAGATTTACCCAATCAAAACCGGCTTAAAATCAACAAAATCGCCTGCTACAAGGTGGAGATTGACGCCTCCAAAATCACCTTCTACTGCATTCTTGTGAGCAAAAGAATGTAAGTGTCCATATACACAAGTATCCACCTCATAATTCCGCATTATCTCAAGAAATCCATTTTCTTGTCCAGAGTAGTTAAATGGCGGGTAATGTATTCCAACTATCAGCCGTTCTTTTTTCAGCTTCACCGCTTCCTCAAGAGCAAGCACAAGTCTTTTCTTTTCCCTGTCAATTATTTTTTCATCACTTTCATCATTATTATCCTGAATTGACCAACCACGCGTGCCACAAATTGCTGCATCTTCAAAGGCTATTGCTGTGTTATTAAGTATTTTTATAGAATCAAACTGGTTTTCGTCTAAAAACTCTTCCATCTTTTTAAGGGTTGTCCACCAGTAATCGTGATTGCCTTTGATAATCACCTTTTTGCCGTTTAGCCCCTGAATAAACTCGAAATCTCGCACGGCGTCTTCAAGATATGTAGCCCAGGACACATCCCCTGGGATAATAACCAAATCATCATCCGAGACAACGCTTTGCCAGCTGTCATAAATTTTTTCGGTATGGTTTTCCCACTTGCTTCCAAAAACATCCATAGGCTTGTCTGTCCCAAAAGACAAATGCAAATCTCCTAAAGCGAAAATAGCCACAAAGCATCACCTCCTTTTTCGTGGAATACGGCTCACAAAAGTGAGCCGTATCAAAAGTTATTTCTTATTCAAAAAGCCGTTTACTGTCATCAAAAGTTCACTTTTTTCGCATACATTTTCAAATCTCTTCTTTTTGGTTTTAAGAGTTCCCAAAGAAGCAGGGATTTCCATTTTGGATACAGACGCCAAAATGTCAAGAAGCTCAAAATCATCCTTATCCACAGTTTCAACGTCCTTGCCAAGTGCAGAAAGAACGCTTTGGTTGAACTTGAACGGGCTTGCTGTTGACGCAATAACTGTTGGCGTCAAATCCTTTGTTTCTTCCTTATACTGCTCATAGACATCGATAGCAACCGCGGTATGTGTGTCAACAGTATAGCCAAATTCTGTATAAGTTTTGTAAATACGTTCTTTTGTGAAATAGTCATCACAATAGCCTGCCCAGAAAAGCTCTGAAACCTTTTTCTGTACATCCGCTGAAACCTTGTATTCGCCTTTTTCCTTGAGGTCTGTCATCCACTTGCTTACCTTTTTATCATCATTTCCCGAAAGGTCAAAAAGAAGTCTTTCAAGATTGCTTGAAATAAGGATATCCATAGACGGTGAAATGGTGGTATGGAAATCA
>JAZROR010000115.1:0-2405 GCA_045648845.1 Clostridia bacterium | reverse complement strand
AAAATTCCTATAAAAGAGGCAAAACAATATATATCTGATTACCTTTCGGCATATCCGGGGGTCGCTGAGTATATGAAAAATACCGTAGACGAGGGTCGTGCCAAAGGTTTTGTTTCAACACTGCTTGGGAGGAGAAGATATCTGCCTGAGCTTCGTGCGTCAAATAAGATAACTCAGGGCTTTGGCGAAAGGGTTGCTATGAATGCTCCCATTCAGGGTACTGCGGCTGATATAATAAAGATTGCTATGGTAAATGTTTATGAGCGTCTAAAACGTGAGGGCTTCAGGTCAAAGCTTATCCTTCAGGTTCACGATGAACTTATTGTTGAAGCATATATGGATGAAAAGGAACAGGTCGAAAGATTGCTTGCTGAGGAGATGGAGAATGCTATGAAACTTTCCGTGCCATTAAAGGTTGATGGTAACAGCGGAAAGACATGGTACGACACAAAATAATATCCGGATGTGATAAAATGAAGATAATTGGTATTACCGGTGGGTCCGGGGCAGGAAAAACAACGGTCTGTGCAGAATTAAAAAAATATGGTGCAGTGATTGTTGATGCCGATAAGATTTCAAAGGAAATTACAAAAAAAGGTTCCCCAGCCCTTGGAGAAATAGAAAAAGCTTTTGGCAAACAATATATTTTGCCGTCGGGTGAGCTTGACCGAAAGGCTTTGGGAAAAATGGTTTTTTCTGATGATAGCAAGCTTGAACTCTTAAACAAAATAACCCACAAATATATCTATCTGAAAATGGAAGAGAAAATAAAAAACGCGCAAAGTAGAGTGGTTGTCCTTGATGTGCCATTGCTTTTTGGGACAGACTTTCCATTTAGGTGTGATTTGACGGTGGCTGTTGTTGCGGACAGGGAAGAACGTATAAGACGTATCGTTGCTCGCGACGGCATAACACGGGAAATGGCAGAAGCAAGAATAAAAAATCAGATGTCAGATGATGAATATAGGGAATTGGCAGACATCTGCTTTGAAAATAACGGCGATACCCAAAAGATAAAGGCTTTTGCAAAGGAAATATGTGAAAACTAAAAATATTGGAGAAATGACAGTGAAACGAAAACGAGGATGCTTCAGGTATATATTTTATATTTTTCTTGCGGTTTTTCTGCTATATTTTTCGGCGGGTGACGGCAAGGAAATTTTGTTAAAACAAATTTACCCCATAAAATATCAGGAGTATGTGGAACAATATTCCGAAGAATATTCTCTTGATAAAAACATAGTGTATTCAATAATAAAAATTGAAAGTAATTTCAGTCCCGAGGTGGTTTCAAAGGCGGGTGCAAAAGGTCTTATGCAGCTTATGGATGAAACAGCAAAGGAATGTAGTGAGCGTGCAGAACTTGGATACATAATCCCAGATGACTTGTTTGTTGCTGAAAAAAACATACGCCTTGGATGTCTTTATTTTAAGTCGCTTATGGATAATTATGAGGATTTGGAACTTGCTCTTACTGCATATAACGGCGGAACAGGCAATGTTGACAAATGGCTAAAGGATGAAAACCTTTCAGATGGAAAGGGTGGACTTTCTGACATCCCTTATAAAGAGACCCGTGATTATGTGAAAAAAGTTATGAGAACTTTTGAAATATATAACAAACTGTATAAAACAGCCGAGTATTAAAATGGAGGAATGATTGTGAGCGAAAATTTACTTTATGAGAGAAAAAATGGCTTCGTTGGAATTGACGAAAGTTTGAAAAACGAAATTAATGAGTTTTGTGAAGAGTATAAAAAAGCACTGGATATGGGCAAAACAGAGAGAGAGTTTTGTTCTATGTCTGTAAAGCTCCTTGAAAACGCAGGTTTTAAAAACATTGATGGAGCAAAAACTTTGAGCGCAGGTGATAAAGTTTTTGCAGTGAACCGTGGAAAAAGTGTTGTGGCGTTTGTGATAGGAGAGCAGCCAATAACAAATGGCGTGAATATTGTTGGCGCACACATAGATTCACCAAGACTCGACCTCAAACCCTGGCCGCTTTTTGAGGATAGCGGAATTGCGTTTTTGAAGACCCATTATTATGGCGGAATAAGAAAATATCAGTGGTACAACATTCCCCTTGCTCTTCATGGAGTTGTGGTTAAAAAAGATGGAACTGCAATAAATATTGTCATTGGTGAGGATGAAAATGACCCTATTTTCTGCATATCTGACCTTCTTCCACACCTTGCTTCAAAATACAGTGCACAAAAGCTTTCAGAAGCGTTTGACGCGGAAAAGCTCAACGTGATAGCAGGAAATATTCCATTTGACGATGCCGAAAAAGAAAAGGTGAAGTATGGAATTATGAAACTGATTAGTGACAAATATGGTGTGACCGAAACTGACTTTATGAGCAGTGAACTTGAGCTTGTTCCGGCATTTAAGGCTCGTGACCTTGG
>JAZROR010000114.1:0-5643 GCA_045648845.1 Clostridia bacterium | reverse complement strand
ATATGTCAGCTTATTCTATAATTTCGTCCCTTCTCAGCTATGTGTTTACGACCATAATTTATCTTTTTATTTTCAGCGTAATCGCTCTTATATATATGGACATAAAGAAGATGGGAAAGAAAGAAAAAGACGAGCAGCTGGCTCCCTCAGGTCTTAAGGATAAGAACACTGACCATTATGCTATTTTAAAGACTGTGAAAAATAAAAAAATGGGCGATGTGAAGATAAAAGCCGCCTATCGCATAAACGGAAAAGGTGTAATAATTGGACGCAGCAAGGACTGTGACATATGCATAAACCACAAATTTGTGTCGGTTGAACATTTTCAGGTGTGGTATGACGAGGGATGCTGGTACTTGGGTGATATGGGCAGCAAAAACGGTACATACTTGAACGGCACAAGAATCAAAAAAGTTAAAGTTTTGCAAAGTGGTGACAGCATAGCTTTTGGCGGACTTGAGTTTATATTCAGGGAGGAAGACTGATGAAAAGGGCAAATTTCAGGATGCCCGCGTATCTTCTTGTTCTTATGAATGTGCTCGGGTTTTTGCTTGTGTTTATGGCAAATGATTATCAGTTCAACGTACTTTACGTGGGGCTTGGTATGATGTGCCTTTTTTTGCTTATATACTCAATATTGGTAATTTGCCGTATGGGAGATAAATTCTTAGTGCTTATTGCGTCCATGCTTATGACCATCGGCGTTCTTATGCTGTGTAGGCTGGATATTGTATCGGGTGCAAGGCAAATTGTGTGGATTGGTATCGGCGGAATCGTGTTTTTTGCTACATACACCATCTATTATAATATTCGTTTCTGGCATAGGATGTGGTTTTTGTATGCCGCTTTAGGAGTGGCACTTTTTGTGATAACTCTCGTTTTCGGAAAGACAGTGAACGGCTCAAAAAACTGGATTGACTTTGGACCCATTGCTTTTCAGCCCTCTGAAATAATAAAAATCCTTTATGTTATGTTTCTTTCCTGTCATTATTCAAAATCTTGGGAAAAACCATTTCTCAAGGTTCCGCCTATGTATATGACGGGGATTGTGACATACATTTACATCTTGTTCCTTATGCTTCAGCGGGACTGGGGCACTATTTTAGTCATATTCTCCATATTCATTTTTATGATATATATCTATGAAGAGAAGAAGTGGTTTCTCTGGGCAAATGCGGGTGCAGCAACTGTTGTGGCGCTTATTGGATATAAGTTTTTATATCATATTCAGGTGCGTGTCGGGGTGTGGCTCGACCCATGGGCTGATGTTTCAAACAAAGGCTATCAGATTGCCCAGTCCCTTTTTGCTATTGCATCAGGGGGGTATTTTGGCAGAGGTCTTGGAAACGGCTCACCTCATTACATACCCGAGGTGCATACCGATTTCATTTTCTCCGCAATATGTGAAGAAATGGGTGTATTCGGCGGTGCGGCAGTTATTATTTTGTTCTTTTTGCTTTTTTACAGATGCTTCAAGGTTACGCTCAATGCGGAAAATAAATACAACAAAGCGGTTGGCGCAGGACTTACTCTTATGTTTGCACTCCAGACTTTCATAATCATCGGCGGTGTAACAAAGTTTATTCCCCTGACGGGAATAACACTACCTTTTGTAAGCTATGGCGGAACATCTATTGTTGTCAGTTTTGCATCCCTTGGAATAATTCAGGCAATTTCTGCCATTGAGGACAGAAAGGGGGCGGAAGTGCTTGAACAGTAACAGAAAAATTATACGTGTGTTGATTGTGATTTCGGCGCTTTTTCTCACGCTTCTTACGTACCTTTTGTATTTCAATATGTTTGATGCGAAATCTGTAGCCACCAATCCCTATAACCGCAGGCAGTGGGATGATGAATTATATGTTACCCGCGGCACAATTTATGACAGTGACGGCGTGGTTCTTGCTGAAACTGTGGGGAGTGGCGAAAAGATAAAACGTGAATATCCTTATGGTAGACTTTACAGCCACGTCATCGGATATTGCTCTCAGGTTTACGGAAAAAGTCTGCTTGAAAGAGAGTTTGACAGCGAGCTTTTGGGAAAGGGCGATATTGATATATTTCAAGGTGACAAAAAGAAAGGCTTTGACCTCAATCTTACCATAAAAAACTCGTTGCAAAAATATGCCTATGAACAGCTGAGAGGGAAAAAGGGCGCAATAGTGGCACTTGAACCCCAAAGCGGAAAGATACTTGCTATGGTGAGTCTTCCCGACTTTGAACCATCAGCGGACAAGCTTGAAAAGAATTGGAACACTATTGTCGAGGATGAGTCAGCACCCCTTGTTGCAAGAGCTTTTTCGGGGCTTTATCCACCTGGTTCTACCTACAAAATAGTGACGACGGCTGCGGCTTTTGAAAATGGTTTTCAGGGACGCATCTTTGAGGATACGGGAGCTTTTGAAAAGGGCGATTTGAAGGTGGAGAACTTCGGCAACAAAAAATACGGTGAGATTTCCTTTGAACGTGGCTTTGAGGTGTCCAGCAATCAGCTTTTCTGTACGATTGGCTTTGAATTGGGAAGTGAAAAGGTTTTGGAAATTGCCGAAAGATTTGGAGTAGGCAAAAATATTGATTTTGATATTGATGCATCAGATAGCCGTATTGAGTACAAAAAAATGACAGACGAAGACGGAGCACTTGTGTCAATCGGTCAGGGACAGCTTCTTGTTTCACCTCTTCATATGGCTATGATTTGCGGCGGAATCGCAAATGACGGGGTTATGATGATGCCATATGTGGTGGACAGCGTTACAAAAAATGAAACAGTTATCAGCAAGGCACGCTCCAAAACCTTTGCACAGCCAATAGATAAGGAGTGTGCAGACTACATCAAAGAGCTTATGGTGAATACTGTGAAATCGGGTACGGGAAGTCGTGCAGCAATCTGGGGGATTGAAGTTGCGGGGAAAACGGGAACTGCAGAAAATGAAACTGAAAAAGACCATGCGTGGTTTGTGGGTTTTGCCCCTGCTGATAAGCCACAGATAGCTGTTGCAGTGGTTATTGAAAATTCAGGCAAAAGCGGCGGGGATGCGGCGGCACCCATTGCAGGAAATATTATAAGAAAATATCTTGGGAAGTAAACTTGGAGAGCTTAAATGAAGAATTACAAAATAACGGTTGCCTATGACGGAACAAAGTACAATGGCTGGCAAAAACAGGGCAACACGAAAAATACCATTCAGGAAAAATTTGAAAACATCTTAGAAAGAATGACAGGTCAAAAAGTTGAGGTGTACGGCTCGGGCAGAACGGACAAGGGTGTTCACGCAAAAGGTCAGGTTGTGAGCGTTAAACTTGATACCGATTTTGATGATAATAAAATTCTTGAATATATAAATAAGTATTTGCCCGAAGACATAAGCGCTTTGGATATATGTGAGGTGGACGAACGTTTTCACGCTCGACTTTCGGCAAAGCGCAAGACTTATGTTTACAGGATTTGGAACAGTCCTATTCACAATGCTTTTGAACACAAATTTTTGTATACTGTCGAGGATGAACTTGATATAGCGAAAATGCAGAAAACCGCTGAGAAATTTTTGGGTGAGCATGACTTTCTTGGCTTTTCATCGGTGAAAAAAACAAAGAAATCTACTGTGAGAACTATATACAGGTCAAAAGTAGAAAAATGTGGAAATGAAATAAAATTTATTGTGACTGCCAATGGATTTCTTTATAATATGGTGAGAATTATGGCAGGAACGGTTCTTGAAGCGGGACTTTCCAAACGTGAGCCTGATAGTGTTTTTGAGATTTTTGAAACAAAGGACAGAAGCCTTGCAGGGACTACTTTGCCGGGTAAAGGGCTTTCGCTTCTTTCGGTGGAGTATATGGACTGATGCTTTTAAATCGTTTAGGGGTTTTATAAATAGCGTGGAGTTTTGAGGGAAAAATATATAATGTAAAGTTATAGTGTATTTAATAAAACTAAAATAAAAGGAGAGAATTTAGTATGTTATCAATTATTTCATTATGCGGTATCGTAATAGGTCTAGGTTTATTGATTTTTTTAGCCTATAAGGGACACTCAATTATTTGGGTTGCACCTTTATGTGCGGTTGTAGTTGCTGTCATGGGAGGACTTAGTGTTTTGGACGCTTATCTTGGCGACTATATAAAAGGTGTGGCGGATTATATAGTCTCTTGGTTCCCTGCATTTTTCCTGGGTGCAGTTTATGGAAAAGTAATGGATATGACAGGTTCAGCTCGGTCTCTGGCAAACAAATTAGTTTCAGTTATAGGTTCTAAGTTTGCTGTTGCGGCAGTTGTTCTTCCTTGCCTTTTAATGACATATGGCGGAATATCTTTATTTGTGGTTGTGTTTGTTATTTATCCAATGGGTTATGCAATATATCGTGAAGCGAATTTGCCGAGAACACTTCTTCCGGGAGCCATTGCTTTTGGCGCATTTGGAATCACTATGACATCTATTCCAGGCACTCCGCAAATTCAAAACATCATACCTACTACATATTATGGGACAACAGCAACGGCGGCACCTTTAATGGGAATTATAGCGGCGGTTTTGATTGCTGTGCCAGGGTATTTATATTTAGAATGGCGTTGTCATAATGCACGCAAAAAAGGGTTGGGCTTTATTGAAGATGACAAGTTTGAACAAAATGCGACCAATGCCTCCGAACAACCATCATGGCATTGGCTTAGCGGATTGTTACCGCTGATTGTTGTTGTACTTATGCTAAATGTTTTGCCAACTGTTTTGCAAAGGGCAGGAATTGCTCAGTGGTCTACAAGTCAATCCATTGTGGTTGCACTTTTGGGAGGCATATTAGTAACTTGTCTTATGAACATAAAACAGTTTAAAGCTCTTTTGCCGGCGATCAATGAAGGTGCTAATGGTTCATTGGTGGCAATTATGAATACTGCGTGTGCCGTAGGGTTTGGCTCTGTTGTTAAAATTGTTCCGGGCTTTGGTCTTCTTAAAAATGCGATGTTAAATATGCCAGGAAGTATACTGTTTTCTGAAGCAGTTGCTGTCAATGTGTTGGCTGGGGCAACGGGTTCTGCTTCCGGAGGAATGTCTATTGCACTTGAAGCGTTAGCGCCACAATATCTGGAAAGAGCAATGAGCATGGGAATGAACCCTGAATTTTTACATAGAATTGCATCTTTAGCATCAGGTGGATTAGATACATTGCCACATAATGGTGCAGTTCTGACTCTGTTGGCTGTATCAAATTGCAAACATAAAGAGTCATATATGGATGTTTGCGTTACATCTTGCATTATACCGGTTGTTGTGTCGCTGGCATTGTCTTTTGTATGGGGATTGTTTATTTGATTTCACTGTTCTGGTAATAGATAACGCATGGATGGGCAGGTAAAAACTAAAAAACTTATGAGGACGGTTATATTCAAATAGCCGTCCTTTTAATAAAAAAATAATAGACGGAGATGCGGTTTCTTTGACTTATAAGTTGTCCTTACAGAACATTCCTTCATTTTTCGCATAAAATGTAGTATCCCCAAATAAAAGGGATTTTTAAAATGCAATAAGGAGGATGGCAGAATGAATCAGGAAGAATACAACGAAATGGAATTCGGCGGATGTGATGGTCGCAACGATGGATGTACAACCCTGAATTATCAGTATGCAAACATCAGTGTTCCCGTAGA
>JAZROR010000113.1:0-2096 GCA_045648845.1 Clostridia bacterium | reverse complement strand
CTCAAAATTACCCTCAAAGCACACACCAATGCTTTTGCCGTTATATCCCGTGCAATGCGCCCCCTCTGTTGCTATTGGACGTCCACGATACACCGTACCATCTTTTCTTACATAAAAATGATATCCAATCCCGCACCAGCCGTTTTTCAGATGCCCATTGTGTATGCTAAGTGCATCACCCACTCCTGCCCTGTGATGAAGTATTATATATTCTGTACTTTTTCTTCTTTTGGGCTCACTTCCCCATTGATATTTCACATCAACGATTTTCATTGTCGTCTTTTTCCTCCTTTGATTTCAGCATATCAATAGCTTTTGTGATAACATCGGGAAAAGGCACTCCCATAAGCCCTGCATTTTCGATTATTGAAATAGCCTCGTTAGCAATAAAACCGATTATTGCAGTGGTTCTTATGTAATTTGTGTCAAGAAGTCCGTCAAGTCTGTGCGCCACAAGGACAAAAAGCAATGTAACCCCTTTTTTTGAGAGTCCTTTCCACCCCGCACGGCTGTTGAGAGTACCCGTGTCTGACTTGTTGCTTTTATGAAATACCCCTGCCACAATCAGTCCCATCGCAAAGTCAACAGCCATAAAAATCACAAGAGTCATCATGTCCTCTGTCCAACCACCAAATAACCGTGTCACAAAGCTCCCCGTTATTCCCAAAGCAGTACAAAGATATACTTTTGCTGTCTGAATGTTCATTATGTTTCTTCCTTTTCTTCCTCTTCTTTCATTATTTCTTCATACTCCGCATCTGTGATTTCGTGCCAGTTGTCTACACTGTCGTTTACCCCGAGATAAACCTCCTTGCTGTAAGTATCTCCATTGGTAAGTACCATACCCTCAGATGCCGTAATTTTGATAAGTTCAATTTTTGTTTTTTCCATTATGCAACTGCCCATCCTTTCTGCGTTGCAATAGCAATATCGCTATCGCTTAGTTTTGCTTTTGCTGTTTTATGGAGTGTAAGTGTCCTTGTTTCTCCTGTATCCTTATAATCTTTTAATGCATTTATGATACTCATAAGGCTGTCATAAGAAAGTTTTGACGAGTTAGAGAGGCTAAAATTTGCACCAATTTCCCCCTCTATTTCGATATTTACAAGAGAGGGCAAACCTTGAAAAGAAGTACTCTCCCACGTCTGGCTCCCGTCATCTTTAAATACAAGCTTGTCAATAGTAATCAATGAGGGGCAATTATAAAAAATGCCACTCAAACTTGACGTTCCTATTGTAGAAATTTCGGGTAACCTTGTTACGCTTCCATAAGACGCAAAATCTCTAAAACCTGTTGCCTCCGATGTATCAAGTGTAACCCCCATATCTTCAAGATGCTGAGCAATGTCCGTAAGCTTGCTATATGCAAACATCATAATTATTGCCCCTTTGGGCTTAATATCATATTTGGGTTTAAAAGCCCCCATACGCCACCGAGCAAAAGCATATTGATAGTCTGTTCTGTTTCCATTATCTTGATAGGCATCCCAAAATTCATCATACTGCTTATCTTTACCATGTTCTATACCTGCACGATGTGCTGAGTAGTAAACTGTGTCAACATTTCCCGCCATGTCATCAAGGGTGAGCTTATCTGTTATGTTTGTCCTTTCACGGATAGCGTTCGCAATAGCTGTCATTTTTTCATTTACGCTCATTACCACGCACCCCCTAAGATTGCCTCATTAACCCAAGACTTTATTTCGGCTTTGTCTTCTTCTGTCCAGTAGTCCTCTCCTTGCCGTGGGATATACCCCTCCGCTTTAATTCCTGTATCGACAAAGACTTTCGCTGTATCGTTCCACTGAAACCAGTTTCCGTTTTCACCTATGTATGGAGCTTTTACACTTGACAATATCTGGCTGTATACATCAGGCGTCGGAGGCTTTGGCGTTTCGCCCTCTATATATCCTGATTTTTCCACCTCAATCCTGACGCTGTTTGCGGTTATCCTGTCTCCACAAACCACCGACACAGTAAAAGCTGGGGCTTTTATAACCTCCCAAGGTACGATGCAAGTATTATCCGAAAGAATGACATTATAAAATTTTGTTCCTTTACCAAATATTGCGATAATATCTCCGTCCCACTCCTCA
>JAZROR010000112.1:0-3399 GCA_045648845.1 Clostridia bacterium | reverse complement strand
AAAATTTCAAATTGAATATAAAAAGGCGATGACGGATTTTGTCATCGCCCTAGTATTATAAATCTTTATCAATGTTTTTCAAAACCTACTAACAAACCGCCTTTTTCTGCATAGAAGCTGCATAGGCCTCTGAGTTTATGTGTTTCTACCTGAACTTTTTCAAACGTCGATTCGATCATTTGCTTAAGTTTGGTTGCCGCACCTTCGTTTTGACAATGCCCGATGCTTACCTTGCCGTTTTTTAATCCGAGTTCCTTAAGATCATTTATTAGGGTTTCAAGCGAACGATTCTCGCCACGGCATTTGTGTGTAGGTTCCAAGGTTCCTTCATCGCTTGCCTTGCCCACTATGCAAATACCTGCGAATCCAACGAGTTTTGCCACAAGTGGCGATACTCTGCCATTGGCAGCAAAATTCTTCAGGGATTTAAGCATAAACACAAGCCCTGTTCGCTTAGTGTATTCTTGAATTTTCTCGCAAACTCCTTCATATGCCATACCGGATTTCACAAGTTCTTCCAATTTTCTTACTACCAAAGTAATTTCGGGTCCTGCAGAAAGTGTATCGAGAACGAAAACTCGCTTTCCTTCGTTTTCAGCTTCGTATAGTTCTTTTGCCGTGCATGCTGAGTTATAACTGCCCGAAAGTGCGCTTGTTATTGTAACGCAGATAATATCATCAGCATCTCCAAAAGCATCTAACCAATCTGCAGGATTCGGGCAAGACGTTTGCGATCTTTCTTTATACTCGTTAAAGAAATCTGCCATTTCGTCAACATTCAGATTTTCATCGTCAACAAATTCTCTTTTAGCAGTGATGATTTTCATGGGTGAGCTTGCATACTCTACGTTGTCAAGCGTTAACAAATCGGAAGATGAATCCGACACAATTTTAATTTTTCTCATTTCTTTTCTCCTATTCAAAAACATTTTATCTTTTTTTCATTCTCTCTAACATCATTTTCAATTTCGGCGTGTTATACCGTAAAATTATTGTCGGCAGTATATTCAAAAATAAATTAACTACTGCAACGGGGAGCGCTATAGAGAAAGCACAAACATTCGGTATAAACAACATCGGTAAAAAGCCGATTGGAAATTACTTTTTCAGCGTATCTTCCTTACCTCGATACACAACAAACTTGCAGAAGAGAAATTCTAATACGAAGTTTGCAAGCATTGTAACGATTAAAATTATAAAATCATTTGCACCAAGACCTTCCGCCGCATTTCCAAGATATGTGGAAAGCGGTGTAAATACGAGATAAAACCCAAACACCTTTGCCATTGCAACAGGCACGTTTGCTGCCGACTTAAAAGTATATCGACGATTAAGTGTGAAATTCCAAAGAATTGAAAGCACGAGAGAAATCAAATATGGAATCCAATAATCTTTAATAAATATTTCAAGCAGTGCAAAAGAGGCGATTTGAATAACGCCTGCAGAAATTGAAAACAGCGTGAATTTTACTGCTTGCCACAATTGTTTCTTATTATTTTCCATTGTACAGCAACTCCTATATACTTACTTCTTGAAGAATGCAACAACCACAGCCCCGGGTCCTGCGTGTGTGCCTATAACGCTACCCACGGTTGTATAACGCACTTCATCGAGATTGCCTTCCCAGATATGTCGGCTATCTTCAATATATTTCTTAAGCAAAGCATCGGAGATACCGCTGTAACCGAGCAATACAGGTTTGCTGAAATCAATGCCACCAGCTTTGTCAATTTCCTGAACAAGCAGGTTATTGCCCATCTTAGATCCACGAGCCTTACCGAGCATATTGATCTCGCCGTCTACGACAGAAATTACAGGTTTAATGTTAAGCACACCGCCGGCAAAAGCGACAGCCTTTGAAATGCGACCACCTTTTTTTAGATATTCAAGGGTGTCTACTAAGGCAACAATAACAATCTTTTTCTTTTCTTCTTCCAGTGCCTTTGCGATTTCTTTTGCGCTCTTTCCTTCGTCAAGCAATCTGAACGCCAATTCTATCAAAATGCCGCTGCCCATAGCCGCACTGGCACTATCTACAACATAAATATTCTCATATTCGGCTGCTGCAATGGTAGCACTTTGGTATGTACCGGAAAACTTTGAAGCAAGAGTAATAACACCCGCGGCTTCGCCCGCCTCTTTTGCTTTTTCAAACTCTTTCATAAAAGCGTCCGGTGTTGCTTGGCTGGTAGTAGGAAGCACATCGCTTTCTACAAGTTTTTCATAAAAAGTCTTGTGATCGATGGTGACACCATCAATGTATTCTTCCTGACCGAAGTGAACGGTAAGCGGAACAACATGCACACGTTTTTTCAATTCAGGCATTAAATCTGCTGTGGAATCCACAATAATTCTTGTTTTCATAATCTTTTTTCTCCTTATTTACTGCTATTCTTGGATACGGCTTCTAAACTCTCGCTGATAATGGAAAGGCTTCGATAAAATTCGACTCTTTCCTCATCGGTAAGACCATCGCTGATAGCATCAAGAACACCGCTGATCTTATCGGCAATCTTCTTTCCTGCTTCGTTTCCTTTCTCAGTTAGAATCAGCGGACTTTTATATCTCTTTGCATTCTTGGATTCACAGGTAAGGAATCCATTGCTTTCAAGATAATCAACTGCACGGGAAATGGTCGCCTTATCTTCCTCGCAACGCTCACAAAGATCGGTAGCTGTTGCACCCTTATTCGTATAAAGATAATACAGACAAGAAACGTGAGCACTTCTTAGATTATATTCTGCCATCTCCTGATTTTTAATCTTTCGAATGTTACGACTGATTCTGTTAATTAGCACTGTAAAAGTTTCAAATCTCTCTTGCATAAGACTACCTCCATAATACTTGTTGAACTCTCAACAAGTTATAAGTATAGCACAAACTTGTTGAAATGTCAACAAGCGCAAATTCCCGCATGTTTTTAGAGCTTTCTTTGGTATCATAAAACGACAGCCGGACGAGGTGTAAAACTCATCCGGCTTTGTGACAGTTTGAATATTTAGTTTTAGCTGCCCAGAGCAGTGAAAAACGGCCCTCCCTTCGCATTTTAAGTCGGAAATAGCCGATTTTCACGAAAAATTTTTGGACAAAAAACAGTGAAAACCCCAGTGTTTATGCGGCTTTAAGCGACTTTTGTGTTATTATAACACGAGCCTCTATTCTTCTAACTATTCCAGTGGCTTTCATAATATAAGAACCTCACCCATTTGCAAAATCATAGATTTTGAATGGGTACCCGAGAACCTTGCCACGCTTCGCGTGTAAAAAACCTCACCTTTCAACAAAATCGGAGATTTTGGAAAGGTGCCGAGAACCTTGTTACTCGGTACCCTCGTAATAAATCTCCTTTAATTTCAAATCGTGATGTTAGTATTTGTGAATAAAGGGAATTTATACTGC
>JAZROR010000111.1:0-5207 GCA_045648845.1 Clostridia bacterium | reverse complement strand
AATATGATAAATTATTTCTGATTGTCCGAAAAAGAATTTTGCAAAACACCGATTGCCCAATCGCGACCAACCTCTGAAGTGTCACCAAACTTCTCAGCAGATTCTTTGAACTGACGGCTTATGGTGTCATAGACATCCATGGACAGCATTGCGCGGCAGTTCTGAGCGTTTTCAGTGATTATGAAGAAAACGAGGCTGTTTTCATCTTCGGATTTTCCGCCATAATAAATGCCCAAAATCTTTGCATTTGGCCTTTCGTCTTCGAATTGGTCTTCGAGCATAATCTTGTAAAGCTCAACAATGCGGTCATCAACATCATCTTCGATAAGTGCGATTTTTTCAACAAAATCATTTATTGTGCGGACAACACGCAAATTATACTCGGTGGTTTCAATGGTGGTATCGTCATCCTTTTCTGTCAGGAGCATCACCATAAAATTACGGTCTTTGTCAAGATAGGTGCAGTCATATGCAACCAAAATTTCTTCGCCACATTCAGAGCAGGAATAACGAAAAACATCACGGCTGAAAATTCGTTCCTTTATGTCGGGGTATAGTGTGTTATCCCAAAAGTCACAAATCTTGAAAGTTCCCTCTTCAAGACAGGCGGGACAGCAAACAGGCATTGATTTGTTTTTTGCCATAGGAAATCACCTCTTATTTTATAGTTTTTATGTCATAAGGTGTGGTCTGGTAAACAAAATAGTTCAGCCAGTTTGAATAAAGGAGATTTGCGTGAGAACGCCATTTTACCATAGGCTCTTTTGTGGGGTCATCATCGGGGAAGTAGTTCTTTGGAACGTCAATGTCAAGACCCTTGTTTACATCGCGCAAATATTCTGTTTTCAGGGTATCTGCATCATATTCAGAGTGACCTGTTATGAAAAATCTGCGTTCGTTTTTGTCGGTTATGATGTATACCCCAGCATCCTCTGACTCCGCGAGAATTTCAAGAGCAGGAACTTTTTCTATGTCCTCTTTTTTCACTTCGGTATGGCGGGAGTGAGGAGCAAAAAATGTATCATCAAAGCCACGAAGCAAAATTTTGTGTTTCTTGCCTTCGGACACGTTATGCTCAAAAATACCGAAAACTTTCTTGTCCATTGGATGTTTTGGAACACCGTAATGATAATAAAGAGCAGCTTGTGCACCCCAACAGATGTGGAATGTGGAAGTGACGTTTGTTTTTGACCATTCCATAATTTCACAAAGCTCTTCCCAATAATCCACGTCTTCAAAGTCCATGGTTTCAACGGGAGCACCTGTGATTATAAGTCCGTCAAACTTACTGTCTTTTATTTCATCAAAGGTCTTATAAAAAGTTTCGATATGACTTGTGGATGTATTTTTTGAAACATGAGTTTTTGTATTTATAAACTGAACATTTATTTGAAGAGGAGTGTTGCCCAGAACACGAAGAAGTTGTGTTTCGGTAGTGATTTTTGTGGGCATAAGATTGAGAATTGCGATTTCAAGTGGTCTTATATCCTGAGTGAGAGCGCGGGTCTCCGTTATCACAAAAATGTTTTCATTGTTCAGGGTTTCAATAGCAGGAAGTGAGTCAGAAACTTTGATAGGCATAATATCATCTCCTTGCGGTTAAAATTTAGATAATAATTATAATAAGTATAGCATACTTGAAAAAATATATCAACAAAAATTTTAAAGGAGATAAAGTGTAAAATGTCAGACGAAAACAAGAGCGAAAATCAAAAAGACCAGATAAAAGATATGGGCGGCGTGTATGCAAAAAACAAAAAAATGAATATTTATTGTCTAAGCATTGTAGGACAGATAGAGGGACATACAATTCTTCCATCTGATACAAAAACCACCAAGTATGAACACGTTATTCCGAAACTTGTTGAAATAGAGCAAAGTGATGAGGTGGAGGGCCTTCTTATTATGCTCAATACGGTGGGTGGTGATGTAGAGGCAGGACTTGCCATTGCTGAAATGATTGCCAGTATGAAAAAACCCACGGTTTCCATTGTGTTGGGTGGCGGTCACAGCATAGGCGTTCCGCTGGCTGTTGCAGCAAAGCATTCATTGATTGTACCGTCAGCCACTATGACTGTCCATCCAATAAGAACGGGAGGAATAGTGATTGGAGTACATCAGATGTTTGACTATCTCACAAAGGTTCAGGACAGAATAATAGATTTTGTGGAGAGAAATTCAAAAATAAAAGGCGAAGCTTTCAGGGAGATAATGCTTGAAACGGGGAAAATTGCAAACGATGTGGGAACAATTCTCTTCGGTGAGGAAGCGGTGAGCTGTGGCCTCATAGACGGTGTTGGCGGAATAAGTGAAGCTATTGATATCTTATGCAAAATGAAAGAAAAATAAGGTGCTAAAACCACGCTATGACAAGGGTTTGGGCGGCTTGGAATAAAAGGCATAAAATTCTTTGAAAAATATGCTTGACAGACCAATGAAAAAAAGCTATAATTGTTAAGGTAGAATTTTTTAAAACTTATTTGACACAAGAAAACTACATTTCCAATTCTCAATATTGGAGGGAGGGAAATCAGTAATGGCTGAAATCAGAGTAAAAGATAACGAATCATTGGACAGTGCACTTCGCCGTTTTAAACGTTCTTGTGCAAAAGCGGGTGTTTTATCAGAAGTTAGAAAAAGGGAACATTATGAGAAACCCAGCGTAAAACGTAAGAAAAAATCAGAAGCTGCAAGAAAGCGCAAATTCAGATAATTTTTTACAGTTTATTTAGGTCGCCGTCAAATTTCTGATGGCGACCTTTTATTTGAAATTATGGAGGTATAAAAAATGGCTTTAAAAGAAACTTTAATGCAGGACTTAAAAGACGCAATGAAGGACAAGGACACCATAAGAAAGAATACTGTGCAGATGATACGCTCTGCGATTTTACAGTTTGAAAAGGATAACCTTACTGAGCTTGATGAAGAAGGAGTTCTTGATGTTATTGCGAAAGAACTCAAAAAGCGTCGTGACGTTTTGCCTGAGTACGAAAAAAGTGGCAGAGATGATTTGATTGCTGACATAAAACGTGAAATCGAAATTCTTCTTGGATATCTGCCCAAACAGCTCACCCGTGAAGAACTCGAAGAAATCGTGGTTGCGGCTATATCCGAGACAGGTGCCGCATCAATGCGCGATATAGGAAAGATTATGGCGTCAGTTATGCCTAAAGTCAAAGGAAGAGCAGACGGCAAAATGATAAACGAAATAGCAAAAGAAAAGCTTTCATAAAGCCAGAGGAAAAGATATATGAAGAACATATTTTTGCCCGAGGTTTTTGTGGATACGATTTTTGATATTGATCTTCAGAAACTATCGCAAAACGGGGTAAAGGCGTTTATTTTCGATATAGACAACACCTTGGCAACATATGCGATGCCTCTTCCTGATGAAAAAACGGCAGAGTGGATAAGAATGCTGAAAGATAAGGGTTTTGGTGTGTTTTTTGCTTCCAACAATGATGAGGAAAGAGTAAAAACCTTTGCTGACAGCGTAGGGGTTCCGTACAAGGCGAAGGCTCTTAAGCCTCTTGGAAAATACCTGAAAAAAGCCTGCAGACTTATGGGCGCAAGTCCTAAGGAAACAGCTCTTGTCGGCGACCAGCTATTTACGGATATATGGGGCGGAAACTGGCTTGGGATGTATACAATTTTGGTAAATCCCATATCAGAGGTGGAAGACAGCTTTGTAAAATTCAAACGCCGATTTGAAAAAATGATACTTAAAAAATACAGATAAAGATTTGAGGTTTTGGTTATGAATGCACTGTTTGGCCCTGCAGGGAACTGCGAAGATTTTTATGCATCAGGGAAAAGGTCGTCTTTGGATGCACCTTTTTGGGTGAAAGAAAACGGGCTTGGTGCCTATGAATATCAGTGCGGCAAAGGTGTGAAGATTTCGGACGAAGCGGCAAGAAAGCTTGGCGAAAAGGCTGCCGAGTGTGGAATTATATTATCGGTGCATGCGCCGTATTATATCAGTCTGTCATCAACCGAAGCCGAAAAGCGTGACAGAAGCATAGACTATATTCTCAGAACATTGAGGGCTGCAAAGGAAATGGGCGCGCAAAGAATTGTGGTGCATTCGGGCTCTTGCGGTGATATAACAAGGAAAGAAGCCCTTGACCTCGCAAAAGATACACTCTCAAGAGCAGTAAAAGCAGCGGATGATGCGGGCTTTGGGGATATTCATATTTGTCCTGAAACTATGGGAAAAGTGAAACAGCTTGGTACTGTATGGGAAGTGTGCGAGCTTTGCAGCATTGATGAAAGACTCATACCAACCATTGATTTCGGTCACGTAAACGCTCAGACTCTTGGTGGGCTCAAAACTATGGAAGATTATGAACACATATTTGACACCATCCACAAAAAGTTGGGCGAGTATCGGCTCAAGAATTTTCATTCTCATTACAGCCGTATTGAATATACCAACAGCGGCGAGAAAAAACACCACACTTTTGACGAAACAGAGTTTGAACCTGAATTTGACCCTATTGCAAAAATTGTTGCAAAGCGGGGACTTTCACCCATAATTATATGTGAATCCCGTGGCACACAAACCCGTGATGCAGCGAAAATGCAAGAAATATACAGGGGGATGCTTGATGAATAAAAAGCTTAATGAATTTCTGAAAGACGGCACGGCTGTCCTTATTACTTCGCCCCATAATATGCGGTATTTCAGCGGCTTTTCAGGTGGAGAGGGTGCAGTTCTTTTTGCTTTCGATAAAAAGTTTGTTTTTACAGATTCGCGGTATATTGAACAGGCGGAGAGTGAAACAACCGATTTTTTGATGACGGAAACAAATGATTATCTTGACTCTGCTTGCAAAGTTTTAAACGAGAATGGTTGTCAAAAGGTCTTGATAGAAGATAATGAAATAAGTGCAAGGGATTATGACAGAATATCAAAGGCTTTGGGAAACTGCGAAATTATATTTGGTGCGGAAAAGATAAATGCGTTACGAATGGTAAAGGCTGAACAAGAACTTGAAAAAATCAGATGTGCAGAGGAAATCGGCTCAAAAGCATTTGAACATATTCTTGATTTCATAAAACCAGATGTATGTGAAAAAGACATTGCACTTGAAATTGAATATTTTATGAAGAAAAATGGTGCTGATGGCATTGCTTTTGAAACAATAGCCATTTCAGGAAAGCGCACAAGTCTTCCCCACGGTACGCCAAGTGACAAAAAAATTGAA
>JAZROR010000110.1:0-3775 GCA_045648845.1 Clostridia bacterium | reverse complement strand
CACAGTTTTTCTTGCACCTCTCGTGCCCACCATGGCACTTGTGGGGCTCTCACTCCTTTGTCTTTTCTCTTTGATTGTGAAATATCTCACCACCAAAAAGTTTTCATGGCACTTTGAGGGCTCTGGACTTATGATAATCACTATGCTTGTGATATATCTGATTTCTGCACTCACCTCCTTTGCTCCCTTCAAAAGTGTTCAGATATGGCTTGTGTATTTTGCCTTTATGATATTTTATTTCGTAATTATAAATACCGTAAAAACAAAAAATCAACTTTTCAACATCCTGAAAATTTTCGTTCTCTCAGGCGGGATTGTTTGTCTTTACGGAATTTTGCAATATATTTTCGGCTGGAATGTAAATCAGGCATGGATGGACGAAGAAATGTTCGAAGACATCAAAATGCGTATTTACTCAACCTTGGAAAACCCAAATGTTCTTGGTGAATACATTCTTCTGGTGCTTCCTGTTTGCATTTCACTTATGTGGACATCCAAAAAGGCTTGGGCAAAAATTGTTTATGCCACTCTTTCAGGCATTATGGGCGTAGCCCTCATCCTCACTTTCTCTCGTGGCTGTTGGCTTGGAATTATGGCATCGGCATCAGTTTTTGTAACTTTCGTCTGCGGAAAGCTTTGGGGGCTTGC
Organism: Clostridia bacterium; assembly: GCA_045648845.1. Lineage (GTDB taxonomy): Bacteria > Bacillota > Clostridia > Monoglobales > Monoglobaceae > SIG440. The sequence continues at coordinate 3,127 of JAZROR010000110.1, read as the reverse complement.
TCTTATTGCCTTGCCTATTATCCCTATGGTTCTTCCGGAAAGTATAATCAACCGCTTCTTAAGTATCGGTGATATGAAAGACTCCTCCACGTCTTACCGTGTTTATATATGGATGGGTACACTTCTTATGCTGAAAGATTTCTGGCTCTCAGGCATTGGCCCCGGAACAGAAGCCTTCACTCAGGTTTATCCATTTTATTCATACAGCGCCATCGTTGCACCACATTCCCACAATCTGTTTTTGCAGATTTTGGTGGAATCAGGAATTTTGGGAATCTTCTCCTTTGTTCTTCTTATGTTCCTTTTCATAAAGAATTCCGTTTCGGGATACCTCGCCTTTGGCAAAGGAAATCCTTTCTCAGTGGTGATTGTTGGTATCGCTTCGGGAATTCTTGGATTTATGGTGCAGGGACTTTTCGACAACTGTTTTTACAACTACCGCGTATTTATGATTTTCTTCACGGTGATAGCTCTTGGCATCACCGCAACAAAAATAGCAAAAACCGAGTCGGAAAAACCGGAGGTGTCTGAAAATGCTTAAAGTTTTGCAAGTTTGTTCGGACACGAACATCGGCGGTGCAGGAAAGTGCATTCTCACTTATCTCAAGCACTGCAACAAAGAAAAGCTAAATGTGGCTGTGGTTCTTCCATCAGATAGCCTTCTTAAGCCGAAGGTTGAGAAGCTGGGCTTTAAGGTCTTTGAAATAGACGCTATGGCTGACAAATCCCTTGATTTTTCCGCAATCAAAAAGTTTCTCATGGTTTTCAAAGAATTTAAACCTCAGATTGTTCACACCCACGCAAGTATGTCAGCGCGTATTGCCGCAAGGCTTTTTGGTTCAAAAATAGTATACACAAGGCACAGCGTATTCCCCCCGAATCCACGTCTCACTCACGGTCTTGGAAAAGCAATCTGCGGCCTTGCCAACAACTCCACTGCCGACAAAATAATTGCAGTGGCTGAGGCAGCAAAGGAAAATATCTGTGACATAGGCGTAAATGAAAGTAAAATTGACGTTATTTTAAACGGCGTAGAACCTCTTCGCAAATATTCTGACGAAGAAATTGCAAAAATCAAGGCAGACTGGGGCATCCCACCAGATTGCAAATGCACTGCCATTGTTGCACGTCTCAATGAGGTAAAAGGCCACAAATACTTTGTTGAAGCCGCAAAGATTTTGAAGGACCGCGGCATAAAGGCTCGGTTTCTTATTGCAGGTACTGGTGGTATGGCAGAAACCATACGTAAGCAAATCATAGATTCAGATCTTGAGGATTACGTCATTATGTTGGGCTTTCTTGACAATGTTGAGCCCCTTATGAACATTATAGATGTTCAGGCAAACTGCTCATTTGGTACCGAAGCCACCAGTCTCTCACTTCTTGAGGGTATGAGCCTTGGAAAACCCGCTGTGGTTTCGGACTTTGGAGGAAACCCCGGCGTAATCAAGAATAACAAAAACGGATTTATTGTCCCTACCCACGATTCTATGGCTCTTGCAGAAAAACTGGCTATTCTCTTTGAAAATGATGACCTTTATTTAAAGCTCTCAGAGGGTAGCACCGAAATTTTCAATTCAACATTCACTGCAAAAAAATATGCAGAAAATATTGATAACATCTATTTATGTCTTGGAGGTAAAAACAATGACTAAAGCAAAATTCAACATTATTGATGCCCTGATTGTTGTGGCTGTGGTTTTAATCGCCGTTGTTGCCGTATGGTTTCTTGGTGGAAATAACGACACTGGCACTACCAGCGAAACACAAAACACTACTGCGACATTCAAAATTCAGCTTACCAAAGCAGAAAAAAGCCTTTATGACAAATTCCTCGCAGGTTTGGAAAATGACGAAAGCGTGTGGATAGGCATTAAAGAACGCTTTGAAGGAAAGCTCACAGGTATTGAACTTTCTCCATCTTCAAAAGTTGGCACTGATTTAGCATCAGGCAAAGCTGTTCTTTTAGAAGACCCTGTTCTTTATGACATAACCCTTGAGGTGACTGCAGATGCCCTTGAAACCAATAGTCAGATTTCTTCATCAAACACCCCCATCCGCGTGGGCGAAGAGACCGCTATTCGTGGCAAAGGCTTTGCAGGTTATGGTTTTGTAATTGACCTTGCAACCTGCGCTCAATAAAGAATAAATGGAGGAAAAATTTATGCTTATCAACAAAGAAGGAAAGTTGTTTGGAAAAATCAGCATTATTGATATAATTGTTATTCTTGCAATTTTGGTGGGTGCTTTTGGATTTTACACAAGATTTTTTGTAAGTGAAAAGAAAGTTGAAACCGCCGCAAGCCACATTGAATACACTATGAAAGTCAAAGAGGTCCGTATCGGTACAGTCAATGCCCTCAAAGATTATATGGGTCCTGTTACCGATACAACCACAAAGGAATATTTGGGTGATATCGTGGATGTTACTTACACCGATTCAACCAAGGCCGTGGAAACAACAAACGGAAAAATGAATGCATCACTTGTCCCCGAGAGATATGATGTTACACTTACAGTAAGAGTTGACGGAAAAATAAATGCTTCCGGTTTTTATACCGCAAACAATCAGGCACTTGCTGCTGGTTCATCCTATGTATTCACAACAAAAGCGGCAAAAACCACCGGAACAATCACGGATGTATACGAAATAAAATAACATTTAGCGGTGGCAAATTTTTGCCGCCGTTAAAGTTTCTTGGGAGTGATATCTTGTGTTTAAACGTTTTTCAGTTTATTACAAACCATATATAGGAATTATCCTAATCGACCTTTTGTGTGCGGCTCTTTCAACCATCTGCGAGCTTGTTTTTCCTATGATTGTACGAACAATCACAAGCACCGCCCAAATGGGGCCAGGTGCCCTTTTGCTTTCAACCGTATTGAAACTTGGTGCTCTTTACCTTTTTCTGCGGATTGTTGACACTGTGGCAAACTATTTTATGGCAAATGTAGGTCACGTTATGGGAGCGAAACTTGAAACAGGTATGCGCCGTGACCTTTTCAACCATCTCGAAAAGTTGCCATTCAAATTTTTCGACAATACAAAAATAGGTCAGCTTATGTCAAGAGTTACCACTGACCTTTTTGACGTAACGGAATTTTCACATCACTGTCCTGAAGAATT
>JAZROR010000109.1:0-10900 GCA_045648845.1 Clostridia bacterium | reverse complement strand
ACAGCTACACGTCAAACACCAAAGTTTGCAAAGGCGGGACTTCCCGGTGATGAAAGAGAAATTACACTTGAACTGAAACTTATTGCGGATGTTGGTCTTCTGGGATTTCCCAATGTAGGAAAATCCACACTTTTGTCAATAGTCAGTGAGGCGCGCCCAAAGATTGCAAACTATCACTTTACAACCCTTATTCCAAATCTTGGGGTAGTTCGTATTGACGGAACTAAAGGCTTTGTTATGGCGGATATTCCCGGTATTATTGAGGGTGCACACGAGGGCGTTGGACTTGGACACGCATTCCTCAGACACGTTGAAAGAACACGAGTTTTGCTTCACGTGGTGGATGTTTCGGGATGTGAGGGCAGAGACCCAATCGAAGACGTCCACACAATCAACGAGGAACTCCTGAAATACAGCGAAAAGTTGGCAGAAAAGCCACAAATTATTGTAGCAAACAAAATGGATATTCCGTCGTTTGATGATAACTTTGAAAAGTTTAAAGCGCAGATGGAAGACGAGGGATATACTGTTTTTGCTATCTCTGCTGCAACGCGAAAGGGCATTGATGATGTTCTTTATTACACATCAAAGCTTCTTGACGAGCTTCCTCTGGACGAAGAAGATGATTATGAATATCTTGACCTTGATGAAGAGAGAAATACAGACAGCATCGAAATCACCGTTGAAGACGGTGTTTACATCGTCGAGGGTATGTATGTAAGAAAAATTGTGGGCTCTACAAACTTTGATGATTATGAGTCGCTTCAATATTTCCAGCGTGCACTCAGGAAAAGCGGAATCATTGATATGCTTGAAGAAAAGGGCATAAAAGAGGGAGATACTGTTCATATGTACGGTGTTGAATTCGACTATATAAAATAAGAATTGAATAAACCAGAAAAAATTTGCAAAAATACACTTTACATTGCAAATTTTTTTTGTTATACTGTATTTTGTGGAATTATTTACAAAATCTACTACATATTGGTGTTAATTTATATATGGGGGTATTTTAGGATATGTGTGCAAAAAGTTACAATGACGACAGCATAGTCGCACTTAAAGGTGCGGACAGAGTTAGAAAGCGTCCGGCTGTTATTTTTGGTTCGGATGGAATTGAAGGCTGTCAGCATTCTGTTTTTGAAATACTTTCAAATTCTATTGACGAGGCACGTGAAGGATACGGAAGGCTTATTACTGTTCGCAGATTTTTGGATATGTCCGTTGAAGTTGAAGACCAGGGTCGTGGTATTCCTGTGGACTATAACCAGCGTGAAGAGCGCTTCAACTGGGAGCTTGTGTTTTGTGAAATGTATGCCGGTGGAAAGTATAAGAATAATTCCGGCGAGAACTATGAATTCAGCCTTGGACTTAACGGTCTTGGTACTTGTGCTACACAGTATAGCTCGGAGTTTATGGACGTTGAAGTGCTTCGTGATGGCAATAAATTCAAACTGCATTTTGAAAAGGGCGAAAATATTGGTGGACTCTCCAAAGAGCCTTTCAAGCATCGTCACACCGGTACGAAAATTCACTGGAAGCCTGACACTGAGGTTTTTACCGATATTGACATTTCCCTTGATTATTATATGGATGTTCTCAAAAAACAGGCAGTTGTAAATTCAGGGGTAAAATTTGTACTTTACAATGAAACTGCTCCTGGAAAATTTGAGGAATTTGAATTTTATTATGACAATGGTATAATTGATTATCTCAAGGAAATTTCTGGCGGAAAAGAAAAAACAATGCCTTATTACATCGAGGCGGAGCGCGTGGGCCGTGACCGTGAGGATAAGGAAGATTATAAAGTGAAGATGAGCTTTGCTTTTTGCTTCAATAATGATGTGAATGTCATTGAATATTACCACAATTCAAGCTTTCTTGAATATGGCGGTTCACCGGATAAGGCTGTTAAAAATGCTTTTGTTTATGCTATTGACAAATACCTTAAGTCAAGCGGAAAGTATTCAAAAAATGAGTCAAAAATTTTGTTTACTGATGTTGCGGACAGCCTTTGTCTTATCAGTAATTCCTTTTCGACAATGACGAGCTATGAAAACCAGACCAAAAAGGCGATTACCAATAAGTTCATTCAGGATTCTATGACCGAATTTTTGAGGGAACAGCTTGATGTTTATTTCATAGAAAACAAAATGGATGCAGAAAAAATTGCAGATCAGGTGCTTATAAACAAACGAAGCCGAGAGACCGCTGAAAAGACAAGGACAACCCTTAAAAAGAAACTTGATGTCAAGATGGATGCGGTTAATCGTGTTAAAAAGTTTGTTGACTGCAGAACGAAAGACGTAGAACGCCGAGAGGTTTATATCGTGGAGGGCGATTCGGCGCTTGGTTCCTGTAAGCTCGGACGTGACAGCGAGTTTCAGGCTATTATGGCAATTCGTGGTAAAATCCTGAACTGCCTTAAAGCTGACTATGACAAAATTTTCAAGAGTGAAATAATTGTTGACCTTCTCAAAGTTCTTGGCTGCGGTGTCGAAATAAATGCTAAGCAAAACAAAGAACTCAGTTCTTTTGATATAAACAATTTAAGATGGAACAAAATCATAATTTGCACCGATGCTGACGTGGACGGTTTTCAGATAAGAACGCTGGTTCTTACAATGCTTTATCGTCTTACGCCCACGCTGATTGAAGAGGGGTATGTGTATATTGCAGAATCTCCACTTTATGAAATAACAGTAAAGGACAAGACCTATTTTGCCTTTGACGAAAAGGAAAAGGCGGACATCCTTGCGAAAATCGGTGACAAGAAATATACCATTCAGCGGAGTAAGGGACTTGGCGAAAACCAGCCTGATATGATGTGGGAAACAACTATGAATCCTGAAACAAGACGTCTTATCAAGGTTATGCCCGAGGATGTGGACAAAACCCGTGAGGTATTTGAACTTTTGCTTGGTGATAACTTAGCAGGCAGAAAAGAACATATAGCCGAAAACGGTCACAAATATATTGAACTTACTGACGTAATGTAGGAAAGGGGGAAATAAAATGGCTAAAAATCCAATTATTGAATATCAGAATATAACTGATACGCTCCAGAATAATTATATGCCTTACGCTATGAGCGTTATTATTTCCCGTGCAATTCCCGAAATTGACGGTTTCAAGCCCTCTCACAGAAAGCTTCTTTATACAATGTACAAAATGGGACTTTTAAACGGCGGGCGCACAAAATCCGCAAATGTAGTGGGACAGACAATGAAGCTCAATCCCCACGGTGATGCGGCTATTTATGAAACAATGGTGAGACTTACTGAGGGGCATCAGGCATTGCTTCATCCCCTTGTTGACTCAAAGGGTAACTTCGGCCGTCAATATTCAAGGGATATGGCATATGCGGCTGCCCGTTATACAGAGGTAAAGCTTTCAAAAATATGCAGTGAAATTTTTGGTGACATTGACAAAGAAACTGTTGATTTGGTGGACAACTATGATGGGACTCTCAAGGAACCGACACTTTTGCCTGTTACTTTTCCAAATATTCTGGTAAACCCAAACCAAGGTATTGCGGTTGGTATGGCATCAAATATCTGTAGTTTCAACCTCTCTGAAATTTGTGAGGCAACTATCAAGCTGATGAAAGACCCTGATGCAGATATTATGGATGTTTTGCTTGCCCCTGACTTTTCTACGGGCGGTGAAATTTTACTCAACGAGGCAGAAATGCGCGAGATTTATCGTACAGGCAGAGGCTCTTTCAAAATTCGTGCCAAGTATGAATATGACAAAAAAGCCCACTGTATTGATATAAAGGAAATTCCCTATACTACAACAGTAGAAGCTATAATCGAAAAGATAATTGAACTTATCAAGGCGGGAAAGCTCAAAGAAGTTTCGGATATACGTGACGAAACTGACCTTGGCGGTCTTAAAATCACCATTGATGTAAAAAAAGGCACTGACCCCGAAAAGCTTATGGCAAAGCTATTCAAGATGACACCTCTTCAGGACAGCTTTGGTTGTAATTTCAACATTCTGGTTGAGGGCTCACCGATGGTGCTTGGCGTAACGGATATAATCTGTGAATGGCTCAGGTTCAGGAAAAATTGTATAAAGCGTGGCATCAGGTATGATATAGAAAAGAAGAGTGCCAAGCTTCATCTTCTTGAAGGTCTTGAAAAAATTCTTCTTGATATTGACAAGGCAATAAAAATCGTGCGTGAAACTGAAGAAGATGCCCTTGTTGTACCAAATCTTATGTCAGGGTTTGGTATTGATGAAATTCAGGCAGAATTTGTTGCAGAGATAAAGCTTCGAAACCTCAACAAAGAATACATTTTGAAACGCACAGCTGAAATTAAATCACTTGCTGAGGAAATTGCAGAGCTTCGGGATACTCTTGAAAAGAACAAGAAAATCGAAAAGATTATTGAAAAAGAACTTAAGGAAATTTCGAAAAAGTTTGGTGCGCCGAGAAAAAGCTCTATTGTTTCTGATAGCGAAATTGAAGTTGAGTTTGAAGAAAAAATTGAAAATTATCCTGTGGTTATCTTCTGCACGAAAGACGGATACCTCAAGAAGATTTCACATCTGTCGCTGAGATTCAGCGGTGAACAAAAGGTAAAAGAAAATGACGAAATAATCAAGTGCGTTGATACAGACAACACAGCGGAAATTTTGGTATTCTCCACATCTGGTGAGGTTTACAAGACAAAAGCACACGAAATTCCTGACAGCAAGGCAAGCCTTTTGGGCGAGTATCTGCCAAATCTTCTTTCTATGGGTGAGGGAGAAAAGGTTGCGGGCGTGGTTGTTACCAAGGAATATAAGGGTAACATTCTTTTCTGCTTTGAAAATGGTAAAATTGCAAAGGTAGATATAAAGGGCTACGAAACAAAGCAAAACAGAAAGAAGCTTACAAATGCATATTCTATGGTTTCACCTCTTGTGAAGATTATGTTTTTACCTGAGGATACAGAGCTTGTTGCAATCAGCAATACAGGAAAGGCGCTGGTTTTTGATTCAAGCCAGATTGCCCTCAAAACCACAAAAAATTCTCAGGGTGTAAATGTTATGCTCCCCACAAAAAACAGTAAGCTTTCGGATGTACGGCTTATTTCTGAAACGGGAATAAAGGATATTAAGCATTACAGAACAAAAAATATTCCCGCAAAGGGTGCTGTTATAAGACCTGAAGATGCCGAGACACCTCAACTTACACTTTTTGAATAAAATAAAAGCCTCGCAAAATGTGCGGGGCTTTCGCTTTGGAAATCATATTTTAAACAGCTGTTTCATAAATATTTTTTGAGGTGAAGACTGTTGAAATTTAAAGTGTTTTTTGTGAAGAAATGGACAGCTGTTTTTCTGGGTTTGACAGTAGCAATGTTTTTTGTGAGTTGTTTTAGATTTATGTCTGAATTTACCGCACAAAAGGTTTTTTCGGAAGCAGGACCTAAAAAAGTTATCCTCATTGACCCTGGACACGGAGGTCGCGATGCGGGAGCATCAGCCAATGATGCGGTGGAAAAAGATCTCAATCTTGCGGTTTCAAAATTCCTAAAAGAATATATTGAAAGTGGCGGAAATACTGTGTTTATGACAAGGAAAACAGATACAAATACAGCAGACCCTAACCGTCCCCAAAATGTAACACAAAAAAAATCGGATATGCGGATGCGAAAAGCAGACATTGAAAAATACAAGGCAGATATTTTTATAAGCATACATATGAACAAGTTTGAACAGTCAAAATACAGGGGAGCACAGGTTTTTTATGATGATGACAATGAAGAAAACCGAGCACTCGCAGAATCAATCCAAAATTCTCTCAAAGAGATTTTGAAAGATGACAATAAGAGAGTTCCAAAAGCAACGGGTGACAGCATTTTTGTACTTAGGGATAATAAAATTCCATCTGTTCTCATTGAGTGTGGTTTTTTGTCAAATCCCGAGGAAGCGAGTCTTTTGAAAACGCCCGAGTATCAGAAAAAGGTTGCTGAGGGTATTTATCTTGGGATAAACAAATATATTAGCCGTTAATCATTTTGTTAATGTCACGTCGGAGGCGTGACATTATTTTTTTTTCGAGCCTTGATATGTATGATTGTGATATTCCAAGCATATCTGCCACCTGTTTTTGGGTTTTTTCTTCCCCTGAGCCGTTTATGCCAAACCGGAGATTCATTATTTTTTGTTCTCGTTCGGATAGCTTTTGCATAGCAATCATAAGAAGTTCCTTGTCGACTTTATCCTCAATTCTGCGTTGTGTTATGTCGTTGTCGGTACCTAAGATATCAGAAAGCAAAAGTTCGTTTCCGTCCCAGTCTACATTCAGGGGTTCGTCGATTGAAATGCTCATTTTATTCGAATTATTTTTTCTGAGATACATAAGAATTTCATTTTCGATACATCTTGAAGCATAAGTCGCAAGCTTTATGTTTTTGTCGGGACGGAATGTGTTGATTGCCTTTATCAGTCCAATAGTGCCGATTGAGATAAGGTCTTCAACACCTATCCCCGTACTCTCGAATTTTTTTGCAATATACACTACAAGGCGGAGATTATGCTCAATCAGTCGGGCTTTTGTGTTTTCTATATCCACAGAAAGGCGGAGGTTTTCAATCAGGTTATCTTCATCCTCCGAGGAAAGTGGCGGTGGAAGAGTTTCTGTACCGCCTATATAAAAGACGGAGTTTTTCTCTCTTAGAAAAAAGAAAATTTTTGCAATAAGAAATTTAAAGTTGGGGTATTTCAGCTTCATTTTCGTTCCTTTCTGCTTGGAATTTACAAGCACTTTCGTTATTATAAAAATCAAAAATCTGAGGGTTCAGAATTCCTGAAAATCCTGCTTTTTTCTCGAAATCAGTGGTAGAGATGGCTATTATTGATTTTTTTATTTCTTTATCCTCAATCAAAATTTTATCAGGAATGATGCCATACATAATTTCAAGGTGTGTATCAAGGGTTGAAAAAGGCAAAGCGCGAAGTCGAGTTTCGTATCCGGCAGGAATGGTATTTTCTCTGATTGAACACAGAAATTCTTTTGAAAAAAGTTGTTTTGCGCATTTTGGTGAAAGTATTATTGCGGGAAATCCGCTTATGGGGTCACAAAGTGTACATCCGGTATCACAAAGTGCTTTTAAAGATACCGTTCTGTTTTCGAAAGAGATGGTTATGTCAACTTGCTTTCTGGATGCAACTATATTTTCTCTTTTTATAAAAGAAATCACATATATCACGAGATAAGCAAGGGTAATTGAAAAAATAAGGGTTTTTGAGCTTATATCAAAATAAATTTCTCCGTTTGAAACGAATGTGTGCATTGCAGTTCCGAAATCGGTGGCAAAAATCAGGAAAAACATCATTCCGCCAAAAATCAGGTTTGAAGCGAAAAACATAAAGGCATTTTTAAAAAGGGCTTTTATTGTGCTTGCCGGAAATGCTATCCATACTGAAAAAAATAAAAAAACAGCTTTAAAAAGTACTGAATATAAAAAAGAAATTTGCGGAAAAAACATAACAGTAGAATAAAGTGCAGACAGGGATGAGCCCAGAGCAATACGCCATAGAGAAAAGGGTTTTCTTATTAAAAATGCCGTTCCCAAAAGAACAAGGGTATCCATGAGAAAATTTATCAGAAACAGCATATCAAGATACACGATTGGCTTCACAATTTAAGTCCTTTCTTTGATTTCTTGAAATTTATTATACTTTACAAATACAAAAATTTTTGTCGTATTTGGGGGAGTGCTAAAACTCACAAAAAGAAACTTTAAATTACAAAATTCAATATTGAAATATATGAAAAAGTGTGGTAAAGTATAAATAATAAACTTGATAGGGGTGCTTAAAATGAAAAACATTACTTTTGATTACAATGCCGCTCTTGGCTTTTTTTCAGAAGAAGAAATTTCGAACATAAAAGGACAGGTTAGGGATGCACACGAGGCTTTGCATTCAAAAACCGGCGCAGGTAATGACTTTTTGGGTTGGGTGAACCTCCCTGAAGATTATGATAAAGAAGAATTTGCGAGAATAAAGGATGCAGCTTGCCGAATCAGAGAAAATTCTGATGTTTTGATTGTTATCGGTATTGGTGGCTCATACCTTGGCGCAAAGGCGGCTATTGATTTTCTTACAGGGCCGTTTTTTAACTACACTGCCGATACGCAGATTTTGTTTGCCGGAAACAGCATAAGCCCGAATTATTTAAAAGGCCTTCTCAAAACCATTGAGGGTAAGGATGTTTCGGTAAATATCATTTCAAAATCAGGAACAACAACCGAACCCGCTATTGCTTTCAGAATTTTCAAGGAATATCTTGAAAACAAATATGGCAAGGAAGAGGCGAGAAAGAGAATTTTTGCAACCACAGACAAGGAGAAAGGTGCTCTCAAAAACCTTGCAGACAAAGAGGGCTATGAAACCTTTGTTGTGCCTGATGACGTAGGCGGAAGATATTCTGTTCTCACTGCGGTAGGACTTCTTCCTATTGCTGTTTGCGGGGCGGATATTGACCAGCTTATGAATGGTGCAAAGGATGCAATGCAGCTTTATTCAGGTGAAAATGTTGAAGAAAATGACTGTTATAAATATGCGGCAATAAGAAATATCCTTTACCGCAAGGGCAAAACAGTTGAGATGCTTGTGAATTACGAACCTGAGCTTCAGTATTTTATCGAATGGTGGAAACAGCTCTTTGGCGAGAGCGAGGGTAAGGACCAAAAAGGAATTTTTCCGTCAGGTGCAAGCTTTTCAACAGACCTTCATTCAATGGGACAATATATTCAGGATGGTCTCAGAAATCTTTTTGAGACAGTGCTTTACGTTGAGAATACTAAAGAAGATATTGTTATTGGTACTGATGCCGAAAACGTTGACGGGCTCAATTTCTTGAGTGGAAAAACTGTTGATTTCGTCAATAAAAAAGCTTTTGAGGGTACACTTCTTGCTCATACAGACGGCGGCGTTCCCAATCTTGTAATAAAGCTCAAAGCACTTGATGAATATACTTTGGGTCAGCTTTTCTATTTCTTTGAAAAGGCTTGTGGTATAAGTGGCTATATGCTGGGGGTTAATCCTTTTAATCAGCCAGGGGTTGAAAGCTATAAGAAAAATATGTTTGCGCTCCTTGGAAAACCCGGCTTTGAGGCTGAAAAAGAAGCTCTTGAAAAAAGATTGAAATAATTCAAAAAAACTATTGTTTATTTTGGAAAAGTATGATATAATTACTACAAGAAAAAAATACACTGTAAGTGTATGAATATAAAGAAGGGCGGTATTGCTTATGATTAAAATTCACATTGGCCTTAAAGGCAGCGGAAAAACCAAAAAACTTATTGATGATGTAAACGGTGCAATCTCTTTGGAAAAAGGAAACGTTGTTTGCATTACTGAGGGAAATCGCCTGATGCATGATATTGACAGAAATGCCAGAATGATAAACACAGAACAGTTTGACATAAAGAATTTTGATATGTTTGCAGGTCTCCTTTGCGGAATTATTGCACAGGACTTTGATGTTACACACATTTTTATTGACAGTGTGTTCAAGAGTGTGCCCAGTGCTTCTATGGCAAACATTGATGAACTTATTGCTATCGTTGAAAAGCTTGAGGCACAGTTTGGCACATCATTTACTCTTATGGTAAGTGCAGATGCTGCTGAAGCAACAGACCTTGTTAAGAAGTACATGGCGTAGCAATTATTGATTTTTAGAATCTGAGGGGAGCAGCCGGTTTGATTGCTGAAATCGGCTTTGCTCCTTTCTGTGTTTAAATATATCAGAATTAACAAAAGAAAGGTTATGAAAAATTATGCAGTACATAAGTACACGAAATAGCGGTATAAAGGTTAAATCTGCTACCGCTATAAAGAAAGGCTTGTCAGATGAAGGGGGACTTTTTGTTCCTGAGCAGATACCTCAAATTGACCTTGAGGACATCAAGAAGCTGGTAAAGAAAAGTTATAACGAAAGGGCTGTTTTTGTTCTTAAAAAGTATCTTACAGACTTTTTGGTTAAAGAACTTCGTGAATGTGCCGAAAACGCTTACGGCGGCGGAAAGTTTTCTACCGAAAATCCTGCTCCTGTGGTGAATGTAGGCGGAAAATACAATGTTCTTGAGTTGTGGCACGGTCCTACCTGTGCGTTCAAGGATATGGCTCTTCAGATTTTACCACATTTTCTCACCAAATCTATGCAGAAAACCGGCGAAGACAAAACGGTTGTTATTCTTGTTGCAACATCCGGTGATACAGGAAAGGCTGCACTTGAGGGCTTTAAGGATGTTAATGGCACAAAAATTGTTGTTTTCTATCCAAGTGAGGGTGTAAGTAACATTCAAAAACTCCAGATGATTACCCAAGAGGGTAAAAACGTATTTGTTTCAGGCATTAAAGGTAACTTTGACGATGCACAGTCTGGTGTGAAGACTATTTTCACTGACAAAGAGGCAAATGCTGATTTCCTCAAAAAAGGCTTTACGCTGTCTTCTGCAAATTCAATAAACTGGGGCAGGCTTGTACCGCAGATTATTTATTACATCTCGGCTTATTGTGATATGGTGGCATCGGGTGAGGTTGTCCTTGGCGACAAAATAAACATTTGCGTACCTACAGGAAACTTTGGTAATATTCTCGCTGCATACTATGCTAAGCGTATGGGAATTCCTGTGAACAAGCTTATTTGTGCATCAAACCAGAATAATGTGCTTACTGATTTTATAAGAAGTGGTGAATATAACAAAAACCGTGATTTCCATACCACCATTTCACCGTCTATGGATATCCTTATTTCAAGCAATCTTGAAAGACTTCTTTTTGACCTTTCGGGAAATGATGATAAAAAGGTAAGCAAGTGGATGACAGACCTTAAAGAAAAAGGTGAATACAAGGTTTCAGCGGACGTAAAGAAAAAGGTTTCTGAACTGTT
>JAZROR010000108.1:0-1677 GCA_045648845.1 Clostridia bacterium | reverse complement strand
GTTAACACAGATCTTTTAGCTTGTCAAGAACTTTTTTAACTTTTTTCAAAGTTTTTTATTCGCTTCGGCTTTTCGCCGTTGCCCTCGCGGAAGAGCTTGATTATATTACCACCCACTTCGCCTTTTGTCAACACCTTTTTTGATATTTTTTTAAAGTTTTTTAATATCCTAAATATTGTGCTTTTATCTGGATATACTACCCAATATGTATAGATTTTCTGATAATAACTCAGGCTTTCATCCTGAGGAAAAACCTAAATATCCTGACATTCTTTCTTCAGCTAATCTAAAGAAAGTTTATTCTTCCTGCAGTGATTTTGAGATGAGACGAATCAATGTTGGTCTTGAAGGCAAGCTTTTTGTCAGTGTGTGTTGGATTGACGGTGTTGTTACAGGCAGTTTTGTTGGTGACTATATTATCCGTCCACTTACACAATTACTGAGGAACGCACAAGTTAACACAGAAAAGGAATGCATGAAATTAATTCTGCAGGGTTCGGTTTACAGTTATTCTGTAAAGGGACGCAAAATCATAGACGAGGTCGTTTCTGATATCGGCCACGGTCTTTGCGCTATTATATTCGATAACGAACATTCTGCTCTTTGTTTTGAAGTCAGGACGACGAGTGTTCGCGCTATTTCCGAACCCACCCTTGAAAAATCGCTTAAGGGTTCCAAAGATTCCTTTGTTGAAACCATTCGAATCAACACCTCTCTTGTGCGGCGAAGAATTTGCAGCCCTCAGTTGAAGCTTATTGAAAGTAAACTGGGTAGGGAAAGTCAAACCGGAATTTCAATAATGTATGTCGAGAACATTGCCAACCCCAAGCTTGTATCTGAACTGCAGCGCAGACTTCAAGAAATTGATATTGATTCTGTTCTTTCCATAGGCATTCTGGAAGAAAAGCTTGTTGACCACCCATACTCGCCGTTCCCTCAGCTCATTCACACGGAACGGCCTGACCGTTTTGCGATGTATCTAATGGATGGCAGAGTTGGTTTATTGGTAGACGGTCTGCCTGTGGGTCTTGTGCTGCCGGTTAGCTTTGCTGAGTTCATGAAAGTTACCGGGGACAGTAACATGCATTTTACGGTTTCCACTTCCTTAACATTACTAAGATATCTTGCGCTTGTGCTTAGTGTATTGCTGCCGGCTGTTTATGTGGCTGTGACCATGTATCATCAGGAAATGATCCCCACAAAACTTTTACAGTCTATAATCGACGCTAAACAAAATGTGCCTTTCTCTACGGCCCTTGAAATTATAAGTCTTCTTTTTGCCTTTGGATTTTTGCAGGAGGCCGGGCTCAGATTACCAAACCCAATTGGAGATACGGTTTCAATTATCGGCGCGCTGATTGTTGGACAATCGGCAGTTGAGGCACAGTTGGTTTCCCCCATTGCAATAATTGTGGTAGCCGTTTCTGGTATTGCCTGTTACACTCTCCCCAGCCAGGATCTGGGTTCTGCTTTGAGACTACTGGGTTTTCTGTTATTAATCTCTGCCATTGCCGCAGGTCTCTACGGAGTTGGCCTTGTAAGCTGTTTTGTACTGCTGCATTTGGCAAGTATGGATAACTTTGGTTATAACTACACCGCTCCCCTCAGCGACAAGTATAAGGCCGGTTTATTCAGGCTCCTTGTCCGAGTTCCCAAGAGTATAAATAAATTTCGAGA
>JAZROR010000107.1:0-2292 GCA_045648845.1 Clostridia bacterium | reverse complement strand
GAGCAGCCTTGAATAACAATTTTTTTTAAAAGAGGTGAAACGGATGAACTATTTTGAATTTACCAATGCAGAGAAAAAATACCTTGAAGAAATAAACGGGGAGTTTGATGTAAAACTTTCAAAGTATGCTGCAAAAAACAGCGAGGCAAAGCGCGTGGCAAAAAAGCCAAGACACGACATAATCAGACCTCCTTATTCATATGACGTGGACTGTATAATATACAATCCATTTTACAACAGATATACAGACAAAACACAGGTTTTTTCTTTTTATAAAAACGATGATGTGACAAGACGAGCTCTTCACGTTCAGCTTGTTTCAAAGATTGCAAAGACTATAGGCAGAGCACTCAGGCTCAACCTTGATTTGATTGAGGCCATTGCTCTTGGACACGATATGGGGCACACACCTTTTGGACACAAGGGCGAAGAGTTTTTGAGTGAGTGTTACAGCGAGAATACCGCAAAGCATAATGGGGTGCCCAGGTATTTCAATCACAATGTTCACAGTGCCAGGATTTTCAGGAATATTCTGGAAACGGA
This sequence comes from Clostridia bacterium, assembly GCA_045648845.1. Classification (GTDB taxonomy): domain Bacteria; phylum Bacillota; class Clostridia; order Monoglobales; family Monoglobaceae; genus SIG440. The sequence goes on along the minus strand of JAZROR010000107.1, from coordinate 1,749 downwards.
CTTGACGCTTCAGACTTTAAGCGGAATTATCGCCCACAACGGCGAGAGGATTTGCCGTGAATATACTCCGTCAAAAATTGATACATTCAAAGAGTTTGACAGCATAATGGAAAGTTGTTATGTGGAAAAAGACTTTCACAAGAGTCTCCGTCCCAATACTTTGGAGGGCTGTGTCGTTCGTATAAGCGATATGATCGCATACGCTGGAAAAGACAGACAGGACCTTTATCGTGTGAAGCTGATTACGGATGAAAGCTTCAAGTCGAAAAGACTTATCGGCACACGAAACAGCGATATAATTTCAAATGTAATAATAAACATCATCAAAAACAGCATTGATTCACCATCACTCAATATGGATACAGAAGTTTTTGAAGATTTGAGGGATTTGATTGCTGAAAACACACGGCTCATTTATCTTGCTGAAGACGTGAAAGAGCCGTATCATGAAAGCATCCAGCCCCTTATGAAAAAACTTTATGTGAGGCTGTATAGCGATGTGGAAGAACGGAATTTCAAGTCACCCATATTTGTGCATTACTTAAATGATTTTGTTCTTGGGGAAAGCTATCGGAACAAAGCAACCCGAAAAATTGTAGGTGACACAGACGAGATTGTTACTGATTTTATTGCTGCTATGACCGATGATTATTTTGTGGACATATGCAACCATCTGCATATAGACGATGAGGCGCTCAGCCATATCAAGTATCACAGCTATTTTGAATAAATAAAGGAGGGAAGAAAATGAAAAAGACAGTCGCATTATTTTTGGCGGTTTTTTGCTTTATACTCAACGTTTCAGCAACGAATAGTGACACAAAAAGCGTTCCCGTTCTTATGTATCATTCGGTATCAGACGGGCAAAATGACGTTACTATATCACCTGAAAATTTCAACAAGCATATGACGGCAATCAGGGATAATGGTTTCACTCCCGTTTCGGTTTTCGATTTGATTGACTTTGTGGATAACGGCAAGGAGCTCCCGGAAAAACCTGTTTGTATAACCTTTGATGATGGTTACAGCGACAATTTTTCAAACGCTTTCCCTGTGCTTGAAGCTTTTGGGTTTAAATCCACGATATTTATAATCGGCAGCTCTGTGGGAAAGGACACCTACAAGGATACGGGATTTGGAATAAACGCTCATTTTGGATTTGACGAGGCAAGGGAAATGTTTTTATCAGGTCTTGTTTCAATCCAAAGTCACAGCTTTGATATGCATCAGTGGGAAGCGGGCGAAAATTCGCCTATTGTGAGGAACAATGTTCTTCCCTTTGAAACAGAGGGAATTTTTGACTATGCAGTTACTTTCCAGAATGATTTCAAAAAGAGCAAGGCGGAAATAGAAGAAAATGTTGGAGACAATGTGGTTGCTTTTGCATATCCTACGGGGAGATACAATGCTCTGACTGAATTTATACTGAAACAAAACGGCGTAAGGGTTACTATGGCAACATCCGAGGGCCCCAACTACATAAAAAAAGGGGACAAGGAAAGCTTGTATAAATTAAATCGATATAATGTGGGTAATCAGATAGATGAAGAACATCTTATGAAGTGGCTCAGTGAGGGAAGTTTATGAAAAGAATAGTTTTTTTAGTGCTTGCACTTTTGTTGCTTTTTCAGAATGTGACTTTTGCTGCAAAAAACGAAGCCAAAGAAATTGAAATTGTATATGTAACAGACTGCGGAACAGAGATAGAGCCATATAAGGTGAAAACAGCCTCAAACACCATAAAGGTTG
>JAZROR010000106.1:0-2260 GCA_045648845.1 Clostridia bacterium | reverse complement strand
ACTAAGTATTGACAATATGGTAAACCTTGTGGCTTTTAAAAAGGCAAAAAAAGAAAATGCCAAGACAATACTACTCTCTGCTCATATGGATGAGGTGGGGTTTATTGTCACCGATATAACTGAAGATGGTTATCTGAAATTTGAAACGGTTGGCGGCATTGACTCAAGAATTCTTATTTCAAAACGTGTAAAGGTCAAAGAAAGGTGTGGTGTGATTGGTTTAAAGCCTGTGCACCTTACCTCAAAAGAAGAACGGAAAAAGACTCCGAAGACGGATGAACTTTTTGTTGACATTGGAGCAAAAGATAGGAAAGATGCAGAAAGTGTTGCCATAAAGGGCGACTACTTTGGCTTTGACAGCGAATATATTGAGTTTGGTGAAATGATAAAGGCAAAGGCTCTTGATGACCGACTTGGTTGTGCAATTATGATTGATGTTCTAAGGAAAGAATGGACTGTAAATCTTGTTTGCGCTTTCAATGTACAGGAAGAGGTGGGCCTCAGGGGCGCGAAAATGGCGGCAAAAGGCATAAAACCCGATTTTGCTCTTGTTATTGAGGGAACAACTTGCAACGATTTGCCCAGAATACCCAAAAACCTCAGAGTTACAAAAAGTGGCGATGGTGCGGCTATTTCTGTTCTTGATTCAGCCAGCAAGGCTGACAGAAATGTTTGTGATATGCTGATTAAGGCGGCAGAAAGGCGAAATATTCCGTGGCAGTACAAGGCGTCAACGGCAGGCGGCAATGATGCGGGTGCAATCTCTCTTCTTGATGGTGGAGTGAAAACAGCTTCAATCTCGGTGCCTTGTCGGTATATTCACTCACCGGTGTCTGTTATGCACAAGAGAGATTTTGAGTCGTGCAAAGGAATTGTTGAAGGCTTTTTGGAAGACTGTGGAAAGGGGCTGACAGAAAATGATTGAGAAAATAGCAAATGCCTTTTCACCATCAGGAAATGAAGATGAAATGAGACAGATTTTGTTCGAAAGCCTAAATGGTAGGTTTGATGAGATATGTATTGATAGCTTAGGAAATGTAATAGCAAAAAAAGGCGAAGCCCCGAAACTTCTTATTGAGTGCGGAATGGATACGGCGGGAATTATGATAACAGATAATTCTGACGGAAAGCTTTACTTTTCTGCATTCGGCGGACTCAAGGCAAAAGACCTTATTGGAAAGAATATTGTTTTCGGGAATGGCTCTTTTGGCGAGGTTAAATATGACGGAGAGGAAAGTGACGATGTAAAAATTTCTGATTTATATATAGCAATAGATAATGAGGAAATTACGGTTGGTGATTTTGGGGTTTTGAAGACGGAGTTTTACGAGGATGATGATGGTTATCTTGGCTATGGACTGAAAAACAAAGTTGGACTTTTGGCTGTCTGTCAGGCAACGCTTGAAGCGGATGGAGACTTTGCTGTGCTGTTTTCTGCACAAAAACGGATTGGAGGAAAGGGAATAAAAGCGTTCCTGAGTGACAATAGCTTTGAGTGTGCGATAAGCGTTGACGGTTTTTATGACAAAGAAACAGACGGCACGGCAATAATAGCGAAAGACAGCACGGGGGTGGCAACAGTGGATTTCAGAAAGGCGTTGGAGGCTGTTGCAATTTCCCAAAAGATTGACGTAAAGACAGCGGTTTTGGACGAAAACTTTTTTGGAAGCAGTTTCTTGACATCAGGCCAAGGTATAGATTGGACAGCTATTGGAATTTCGACGGATACACAGGAAGATGGGAGAGATAAGATTCTTAAAAAGGATTTGAAAAATGCAACACGGCTGTTAAAATCAGCTATTGAAAAATTGAACCAATGATGAGGTGTTAAAATGTTTGTCAAACAAGTTTCGGTTTTTATGGAGAATAAGGCAGGAAAGCTTGGCAATATAACCAAGGTGCTTCGTGACAAAAAAATAGATATCCGCGCATTCAACATTGCGGATACCACTGAGTTTGGAATTTTCAGGATTATAGTGAAAGAACCTGACAGGGCGGTTGAGGCACTTAGAAGCGCAGGGATGACAGCTCAGGTAAATGAGGTAATAGTCGCTGTTATGGAGGACAGGCTCGGCTCGTTTGATGATGTGGTGAAGCCCATTTGTGATGCAGGTATTGACATCAAATATCTTTATTCGTTTATAGGCGAAAAGGAAGCTACGGGCAGAGTAGCTATCTGCACCGATGATATGAGAAAAGCGTTTGATGTTTTGAAAAAGCAAGGAATAGAGCTTTCAACTCAGGAAGAAATTTAAGGAGA
>JAZROR010000105.1:0-24239 GCA_045648845.1 Clostridia bacterium | reverse complement strand
TGCAAAAGAAGGCTTTGTGTCTGTTGCACTCAGCTGGATAACCCTCAGTATTTTTGGTGCGTTTCCATTTGTTATTTCGGGAAGTATACCAAATTTTGTGGATGCAGTTTTTGAAACGGCATCGGGATTTACCACCACGGGAGCATCAATACTTGCGGACGTTGAGGCTTTGCCAAAGTCGATGATTTTCTGGCGCAGCTTTACTCATTGGATGGGTGGCATGGGTGTTCTTGTGTTTTTAGTGGCTATTCTTCCTCTTTCGGGAGGAAATAACCTTTATCTTATCAAAGCGGAAAGCCCGGGGTATTCGGTTGGTAAGCTTGTTCCAAGGGTAAGGTCCACTGCGAAAATTCTATATGGAATATACCTTTTCTTTACGTGCCTCGAGATAATTCTTTTGAAAATAGGCGGACTTGATTGGTTTTCGGCTTTGACGTTGTCATTTGGTACAGCGGGAACAGGCGGGTTTGCTATTCTCAATTCAGGACTTTCTGACTATTCTTCTTATGTACAGGTTGTAATAACTGTGTTTATGACCATTTTTGGAATAGACTTTACTTTTTATTATCTCATTCTTATGAGAAAAATAAAAAGTGCTTTCAAACTGGAAGAGGTATGGGTGTACTTAGGGGTTATCGTGACTGCGGTCGTAGTTATTTTCTTCAATACCCGATATTTGTTTGGCGGTACACTTGAGACGCTTAAACATAGTGCATTTCAGGTTTCAGCACTTATAACTTCTACGGGATATTCTACCACGGATTTTGATGTGTGGCCACAGCTTTCAAGGACAATTCTTGTTGCACTGATGTTTTGCGGTGCTTGTTCAGGAAGCACGGGGGGCGGCATCAAGGTTTCGAGGATAGTTATACTTTTCAAAAGTATTGTCAAAGAGGTCAAGGTCCTTGCTCATCCCAAGAGTACAATAAAGGTGAAAATGAACGGCCGTATTTTGGAACACGAGGTGGTTCGCGGGGTAAATATGTTCTTTATGGCGTATATGTTTATTTTTGTGGGTGTGCTTATTGCTATCAGTATAGACAATCTTGATTTCACTACCAACTTCACGGCGGTGTTGGCAACTCTCAGCAATATAGGTCCCGGACTCTCTCAGGTTGGTCCGATGTGTAATTTTTCAGTGTTTTCGGATTTTTCAAAATTAGTTCTTACAGCTGCAATGCTCATAGGTAGGCTTGAAATTTTCCCGTTTCTTGTTTTGTTCTCGAAAAATACATGGAAAAGATAATTAAAGAAAAAGGCAATCCTTTGAGGGTTGCCTTTTCTATTGGGATTTAGCAAAATTTCCAGCAAAAATCCAATATTTTTTTTGGATTTAGCAAAAAAATCTTTTTTTTTCTGCGTTTCGTATTGACATTTTGTTTATATTATTGTAGAATGAAACTAAGATATTATCGATTAAAATGAAGTATTATTTTTCGAAAGGGGAGTTTAAGTTATGGCAAGATTTTTCACCGAAGATATCGCAAAAAGTCCGCGTATTGAAAAGCTTAAGGACAATTTGTTTGCCAAAAAACCGGAAATCGAAGTTGAACGTGCGGTTTTGCTTACTGAATCCTATAAAAATACCGAAGGTATGCCTATGATTACAAGGCGTGCAAAAGCCTTTAGAAATATTCTTGAAAATCTTCCTATCACCATCAGGGAACATGAATTGGTTGTGGGTAGTGCTACAAAGTCTTCAAGGAGTTGTCAGATTTTCCCCGAGTTTTCTTTCTCATGGATTGAGGACGAGTTTGATACTCTTGAAACAAGATCTGCTGACCCCTTTATTCTTTCGGATGACTCAAGGAAAGCACTCAGCGAGGTGTTCGAATACTGGAGAGGCAAGACCACAAGTGAACTTGCAATTTCCTATATGAAACCTGAAACTATTGATGCTATCAGCCACAATGTGTTCACACCGGGAAACTATTTGTACAATGGTATTGGCCACGTTTCGGCTGATTATGGCAAGGTGCTTGAAATTGGTTTTGACGGAATTATCAAACAGGCAAAGGCGGAACGCAATGCAATCGACGAGACAAAGGGAAATGCTACCCAAAAACGAATTTTCCTTGATGCTGTTATTGAAAGCTGTGAGGCGGCTATTACCTTTGCACAGAGATATTCTCGTCTTGCCTATGAAATGGCTGACAAATGTACAGACCCGGTTCGTCGCGAAGAACTTAAGACCATTGGAAAGATTTGTAGCCGTGTTCCTCAGTTTGGTGCAGAAAGTTTTTACGAAGCTTGTCAGAGTTTCTGGTTTGTTCAGCTTCTCATTCAGACCGAATCAAACGGACACTCTGTTTCACCTGGACGTTTTGATGTTTATATGTATCCCTATTTTAAAAAGGATTTCAAAAACGGCAAGATAACACGTGAATTTGCACAGGAACTTATAGACTGTGTATGGGTAAAGCTTAATGACTTTACAAAAATCAGAGATGCCCTTTCTGCTGAAGGTTTTGCGGGTTACAGTCTTTTCCAGAACCTTATCGCTGGTGGTCAGGACAAAGATGGTATTGATATTACAAACGATGTGTCATTTATGTGTATAAATGCATCATTACATACGATGCTTCCCCAGCCATCACTTTCAGTGAGAGTATGGAACAAAACACCTCACGAATTTCTGATGAGAGCAGGAGAACTTACACGTACAGGCATTGGCCTTCCTGCTTATTACAATGACGAGGTTATTATCCCTGCACTTATAAGTCGCGGTCTCACTTTGGAGGATGCAAGACAATACAACATTATCGGTTGCGTTGAACCTCAAAAGGCAGGAAAGACAGACGGCTGGCACGATGCAGCATTCTTTAATATGTGTAGACCCTTGGAGCTTGTTTTCTCAAATGGTGTTGACGAGGGCAAACAGATAAGCATAGAAACCGGCGACATTTCAAAAATGACAACCTTTGACGAATTCTATGGTGCATATAAGGCTCAGATGGAATATATGATTTCCTTGATGGTTGATGCGGACAATGCTATTGACTTAGCTCACGCACAGAGAGCGCCACTTCCATTCCTTTCAAGTATGATTGAGGATTGTATTGGCAGAGGAAAGAGTGTTCAGGAGGGCGGTGCGGTTTACAACTTCACAGGTCCTCAGGGCTTTGGTGTCGCAAATATGGCTGATGCGCTTTTTGCAATCAAAAAGCTGGTATTTGAAGAAAGAAAATTCACTCTTCCTGAACTCAAGGAAGCCCTCAAAAACAATTTTGGAAAAGGCGCTGATTCAAAGAGCCTTGAAGAAATGGTAGCAGGAGTTGTTAAGAGCCTTTCTGAAAAGGGCGTAAATGTTTCAAAAGAACAGATTGAACAAATCTGCAAGAAAATACAGGGAAATACTTCGGGTTCAGGCGGCAGAGATGCTGAAATCCTTAAGTTGATTGAGGAAGTTCCTAAGTTCGGAAATGATATATGCGAGGTTGACTCTTTTGCGAGGGACGTTGCTTATACATATACAAAACCCGTAGAAAAGTATACCAACCCACGTGGTGGGGTTTATCATGCGGGACTTTATCCTGTTTCGGCAAACGTACCTCTTGGTGCACAGACCGGTGCTACTCCTGACGGACGTTTTGCGAAAACTCCTGTGGCAGACGGTGTATCACCGGCGGCAGGTCGTGATGTGAACGGTCCAACAGCTGCGGCGAACTCTGTTGCTAAGCTTGACCACTTTATCGCATCAAACGGAACACTTTTCAATATGAAATTCCATCCGTCAGCGCTCAAAGGAACATCAGGTCTTGAAAGTTTTGTAGCACTTATCAGAGGTTACTTTGACCAAAAGGGCAGCCACGTTCAGTTCAATGTGGTAAGCCGTGAAACTCTTCAGGATGCACAGAAGAATCCCGAAAAGTATAAAGGCCTTGTTGTTAGAGTTGCGGGTTACAGCGCCCTCTTCACAACACTTTCAAAATCGCTTCAGGATGACATAATCAACAGAACAGAACAAAAAGGATTTTAATGTATGAACAACGATTACTTAAACACCAAGGGCAGAATATTTGATATTCAGCGTTTTTCGGTGCATGATGGTCCGGGGGTCAGAACCATAATTTTCTTAAAAGGTTGTTTCCTTAGATGTAAATGGTGCTGCAATCCCGAGTCACAGAAGTTCGACATAGAAAAAATGGTTGTTGACGGCAAAGAGAAAACCATTGGACGTGACGTTACAGTGGCTGAAATTATGGAAGAAATCGAAAAAGACAGAATTTACTACCGTCGCAGTGGCGGAGGAGTTACTCTGTCTGGCGGCGAGTCTCTGAGACAGCCCGAGTTTGCAGCGGCGCTGCTTCGTGCCTGCAAGGAAAGGGGCATTAACACAGCTGTTGAATCAACGGGTTGTGCCAGCTTTGACAAGATAGAAATGATTCTTCCTTACCTCGATTTGTATCTTATGGATATCAAGCACACAAACAGTGAAAAGCACAGACAGTTCACTATGCAACCAAATGAACTTATTCTGGAAAATGCAAGGAAAATTGCAGAAAAGGCAAATGAACTCATCATAAGAGTTCCTGTTATTCCCACTTTCAATGACACTGAAAATGAAATAAGAGATATTGCAAGGTTCGCAAAGACCTTGCCGGGAGTTGATGAATTACATCTTCTGCCGTATCACCGTCTGGGTGAAGACAAATATGAAGGCCTTGGCAGAAATTATGAATTACACAATCTTGAGTTAATTTCTGATGAACACATAAAGAGGCTCAAATCGGTGGTTGAATCAGAGGGGCTTAAGTGCCAGATAGGAGGTTAAGACAATGGCAGACTGGAAAGATTTAAGCAGTTTAAGTGACAGAATGAGAATTATTCAGGAGCTTGTTCCGGGCAAACAAATTACTCTTGCTCATATTATTGCAAATCCTGACAGAATTCTTTACAAAAAGCTGGGTCTTGACCCCGCGATTGATTATTCAAAGGCAGCTATTGGAATTGTTACTATGTCACCGGCGGAAACGGCAATTATTGCAGCAGATATTGCAATCAAGGCATCCGGTGCGGAAATCGGTTTTGTTGACCGATTCAGCGGAACTTTGATTGTGACAGGGACGGTTTCAGAGGTGGAGGCATCCCTCAAGGCACTTTGTGATTATAGCAAAGAGACATTGGGCTTTACTGTTTGCCCCATTACAAGGACTTAGGATATGAAAAAAATGATACTTGTGGGCAGGAGTGAGTGTGGAAAAACAACTCTTACTCAGGCTCTCAAAGGCGAAAAGATTGGTTATCACAAAACCCAATACATAAATTATCATGATATACTAATTGATACCCCGGGGGAATATGCTGAAAACAAGATATTAGGCAGAGCCTTAGCTCTTTATTCCTACGAGGCTGATGTTGTGGGATTGCTCCTCAGCGCAAGAGAACAGTATTCTTTGTATCCACCTTGCTGTACAGCACAGGTAAACCGAGAGGTTATAGGCATTGTAACTCAGATTGACCAGCCTGATGCAAACCCTGCGCAAGCAGCTAGCTGGCTTGAACTTGCGGGTTGCGAAAAGATTTTCTTTGTGGCATCAACAACGGGTGAGGGTATACAAGAACTTATTGATTATCTTGCGGAAGACAGAAAACCACAAAAATTTAGATAAAAACAACAAAAACAAAGAAAAAAACACAAAAATTCATTGACACAGCGGTATATATATGGTATTATATATGTAGGTAAATATGGGCTAATTTAAAAAGTTTAGATAAAGGAGAAGACAGTCATGATGTCAGAGTACGAGATCAAAAAACAGATTTGTGACATTGGCAAAAGACTCTATGACAGAAGAATGGTTGCAGCAAATGATGGCGACATTTCTGTTAAGATTTCAGACAATGAGTATCTTTGTACCCCTGCAGGCATAAGTAAAGGTTTTATGACTCCTGAGTGCATATTGAAAATTGATGGTGATGGCAATGTTTTGCAGGCCAACAGAGGCTTCAAGCCATCATCAGAGATAAAGATGCACCTTGGGGTTTACAAGAAGCGACCCGATGTTTGGGCGGTTGTTTACGCTCATCCTGTTTATGCAACAAGCTTTGCTATCTCAGGAAAGCCCCTCACTCAGCCTGTTATGTCTCAGGCGGTTATTGAGCTTGGATGTGTTCCGGTTGTAGAGTATGGAACGCCTTCCGCAAATGAAAGTCCTGACACAGCAGAGAAATACTTTTCCTGCTACGATGCGGTGCTTCTTGAAAATGACGGTGCGCTTGTTTATTCTGACTCGCTTCTTGCGGCATATAACAAGATGGAGTCACTTGAATTCTATGCAGAGTTGGTGTTCCTTTCAAATCAGCTTGGAGGATCCAAGGAATTGTCAAAAGAACAGCTCAAGAAAATTTATGGGGCCAGATGTGCTTTAGGGATGAAAGACAAACATCCTGCAAATCTTTGTTCCCACAACAAAAACGGCGGTATGAGCTGCCACAGCTGCAATGTTACAAGTTGCACAGATGCAAAAGAAAGTAAAATTGGCGATAACAACGAACTGATTGAACAGATTGCTAAAAAGGTTATTGCTAAACTTGGTAAATAATACGGGAGGTGTCGTTATGACTGACGAAAATCTTGCTCGTGTTGTAGAAGCTGCCTTGAAGCAACTTGCTGAACCACAAACCGAAGAAAAAGGCTTTGGACTCAAAGCGGCTAAAAAGCTTATTGCTTTGGTTGAAGAAAAGGCAAAACAGATGGGAGTAAATGCGGTTGTTGCGGTTTCCACCGCAGCGGGCAGACCTATTGCTGTTGAATGTATGGATAATTCCTACATAGCCAGTTTTGATGTGGCACTTAAAAAGGCCTATACAGTGGTTGCTCTCAAAATGTCTACAAAAAAATTGAGCACATTGGCGGCTCCGGGTGAGTCACTTTATGGAATCCAGTTTACAAATGACGGGCAGATTGTTATTTTTGGTGGCGGTGACCCACTGATACATCATGGAAAAATTATTGGAGGGCTGGGTGTCAGCGGCGGAACAGAAGAACAGGACACGGTTCTTTCGGCCTATGGTGCTTCGCTCATCGATGAAATTATGAAAGATTTTTAAGAAGGGAGAGATTTTGGTTGAATAACAACGAAATAGAACAAATTGTAAGACAGGTTCTCGCAGGAATGCAGGGAACAAGCAGTAGTACAGCTCCAAAGGCAACCGGTGCTGTTCCTAAGTCAGCTCGTGTTGCTATGCTGACAGGAATTGAAAAGTTTGAGCTTAAGGAATATCCTATTCCGGAAATTGGCGATGACGATATGCTGGTTAAAGTTGAGGGTTGTGGTATCTGCGGAACAGACGCTCACGAATACAAGCGTGACCCATTCGGGCTCATTCCTCTTGTTCTCGGACATGAGGGTACAGGTGAAATTGTAAAGATGGGCAAGAATGTTAAGACAGACAGCGCAGGAAAGCCCCTCAATATTGGGGACAAGGTTGTAACTTGCGTAATCCTTAAGGATGACCCTGAAATTACAATGTTTGACCTTAACAAACAGAATGTGGGAGGTGCTGATATTTATGGACTTCTTCCCGATGACAACGTTCATTTGAATGGATGGTTTGGCGATTACATGGTAATAAGAGGAGGTTCAACAGTATTCAATGTTTCAGACCTTGACCTTGAATCAAGAATTCTTATTGAGCCTTGTGCAGTTCTTATTCATGCAGTAGAACGTGCAAAGACAACAGGAATTTTAAGATTCAACAGCCGTGTTGTTGTTCAAGGTTGTGGACCTATCGGTCTTATCTGTATAGCAGTTCTCAGAACAATGGGTATTCAAAACATTACAGCGGTTGATGGCGAACAAAAACGTCTTGATTTTGCAAAACGTATGGGTGCTGACAAAACAGTTAACTTCAAAGACCACAATGGCATTGAGGCCCTCAGCAAAGCAGTGGCAGACAGTTTTGGTGGACATCTTGCAGATTTTGCATTCCAGTGCACAGGTTCACCTGTTGCTCACAGCAATATCTACAAGTTCATCAGAAGCGGTGGCGGACTTTGCGAACTTGGCTTCTTCATCAACGGCGGAGATGCACAAATCAATCCGCACTTTGACCTTTGCTCAAAAGAGATTACTTTGGTTGGCTCATGGGTATATACTCTCCGTGATTATGCTACAACATTTGATTTTCTTAAAAGAGCAATAGCAATCGGACTTCCAATCAAGGACCTTATCACACATAAGTATCCACTTGAGAAAATCAATGATGCATTCATCACGAATGTAAAAATGGAAGGTCTCAAGATTGCAATTATCAATGAATAATAATTAACAAATTTTAAATATTTTAGGAGGATTTTTGAAATGGCACAGGAAGCATTAGGTATGATAGAAACAAGAGGTTTGGTTGCAGCAATAGAGGCAGCCGATGCAATGGTAAAAGCTGCTGAGGTAGTTCTTATCGGCACAGAAAAGATTGGTTCAGGTCTTGTAAGTGTTATGGTTCGCGGTGATGTTGGTGCTGTTAAAGCTGCTGTTGAAGCAGGTGGCCAGTGTGCACAGAGACTCGGCGAAATCGTTGCTACACACGTAATTCCGAGACCTCACAATGATGTTGAAAAGATTTTGCCTAAATTCTAAAGAAAGAGTGATTTAGTATGGCAGCAACAAAAAAAACCGTAATTGCAAATACGGAAGCATTGAAAAATAATGAAGCCGAGGTTAAAGAAACCAAGGCCGTTGAAAAGAAAGTTATAAAGGAGGAAAAAAGAATGGCACAGGAAGCATTGGGTATGGTGGAAACAAGAGGCTTGGTTGCAGCAATCGAAGCAGCAGATGCTATGCTTAAAGCTGCTAACGTAACTCTCGTTGGCACAGAAAAGATTGGTTCAGGTCTTGTAAGTGTTATGGTTCGCGGTGATGTTGGCGCTGTTAAGGCTGCTGTTGAAGCAGGCGGTCAGTGTGCACAGAAGCTTGGCGAAATCATTGCTACACACGTTATTCCCAGACCTCACACAGATGTTGAGAAAATATTGCCTATCCTTAAATAATAAAAGGGTACTGGGCGGGCGACCTCGGGGACGAAGCTTTGACTTCGTCCCGGCGGTTTGCCAAATCCGGAAAGGAAGAATGTTATGATTATTGGAAAGGTGCTTGGCAGCGTTGTTTCAACTCGCAAGAATGAAAATCTTGTTGGAAGCAAGTTTATGATTGTTGAACCAGTAAAATCAATGGCAAGAGAAACTTCAAGAATTGTTGCTGTTGACAACATAGGTGCAGGAATTGGTGAATATGTTCTGGTGGCACTTGGCAGTGCAGCAAGAATTGGATGTGAAAAAGAGACTCAGCCAATAGATGCAGCTATTGTCGGAATTATTGACGACGGAGAAAGTTTTAAATAAAGACGGAATAATTGATTTTGAGAAAAGGGGGAGCTATTTATGCAGTTTACAGAACTTAGTGGACTTATGAAAGAATGCGGAATAGTGGGCGCCGGCGGCGCAGGATTTCCCTCTTATGCAAAGCTTTCAGAGAAAGCCGATACTGTTATACTCAACTGTGCAGAGTGTGAGCCACTTTTCAGGCTTCACAGACAGCTTCTTATGGCTTATACAGAAGAGATTCTGTGTGCTCTTGATACGGTGAGAAAAACTGTGGGCGCAAAAAAAGCCATTATTGGCATAAAAGCTGCTTACAGCGAAACGGTTGAAGAACTGAATGAACATATCGGTGCTTTTAAAAACATTGAAATTTCACTCTTGCCCGAGGTTTATCCGGCAGGTGATGAAATTGTTCTTATCTATGAAACAACCGGCAAGGTGGTAAAACCCGGTCAGCTTCCTATTACGGAAGGGGTTATTGTGTATAATGTAGAAACTATGCTCAATATTCACTTTGCAATCAAGGAAAAGACGCCTGTTTGCTACAAGTACGTTACTGTGGCAGGCGAGGTTAAGAACCCTCAGACATACAAAGTTCCACTTGGTGTGCCGCTTAAAAAAGTGGTGGAGCTTTCTGGCGGGGAAACAGTAAAAGATTGTGTTTATTTAAGCGGCGGTGCAATGACAGGAAAAGTGGCAAACAAAAATGATGTTGTTACAAAAACAACAAATGCAATATTGGTATTGCCTAAAAATCATCCTGTTGTTATGAAAAAGAAAACAAATTCAAAAGTTAATATATACAGAGCTATGAGTGCGTGCTGTCAGTGCAGAATGTGTACTGATATGTGCTCAAGAAATCTTTTGGGGCATCCCATTGAACCACATTTGTTTATGAGAGCTGCGACAAAAGGGATGACTAAAGATGTTACGGCTATGCTGAATTCCATGTATTGTTCACAGTGTGGTATTTGCAGTATGTATGCTTGCCATCAGGGACTTTCACCGTCAATGCTTATCGGTGAGTTCCGTGATGAAATCAGAAAGCATGGAATAAAGCCTGAAAAAGAACCGAAATTTTCAGGGGTGGACGAACACAGAAAATACAGAACCATACCTATGGAACGGCTGGTTTCAAGGCTTGGAATTTCGAAATATGATGTTGAATCTCCCCTTGATGACACTCCTCAGGATTTTTCAAAGGCTGTGAAAACTCTCAAAATCATGTTGAGCCAGCATATAGGACAGCCTGCAAAGGCTGTGGTGAGTGTTGGGGATGAGGTCAAGAAATTTGAAAAGTTGGCAAGCTGTGAGGGCTTAGGCGCTGAAATTCACAGTCCCATTGATGGAGTTATAAAAGAAATAACAGAGAAATATATTTTGCTTGATATAAAGCGGTAGAAAGGGAGGAAACATAGATGGGAAAAGCATTGGCAATGGCTGAATTTACAACGGTTTCCACCGGTATGAAGGCCGCTGATATTATGGTCAAAACAGCTGAGGTAAATGTTATCGAAGCCGAAGTTGTTTGTCCAGGAAAATACATAATTCTGATAGAGGGCGATTTGAGTGCGGTAAGAGCTTCGGTTGATACCGTGAAAAATATGTTCCCTGAAAAGCTAATTGACAGCTTTGTTCTGGGAAATCCTCATGAAACTATTTTCCCTGCTATTTATGGAACTACTGAGGTACAAGATAAGCGTGCCCTTGGTATTTTGGAAACTTATTCTGCGGCGTCAATTATTTTGGCTGCAGATATTGCAGCAAAGACTGCGATTGTTGATTTGATTGAACTTCGTATTGCTCGTGGCATGTGTGGAAAGTCCTATATGCTTTTAACTGGTGAGGTTGCTGCGGTTGAATCAGCAATAGAAAAGGCAAAACGCGAGGTAAGTGACGGAACGATGTTCCTCGACAGCTCGGTTATTGCAAGTCCTGACGATAAAATGTGGAATACAATTATATAAAAGTTTGAGGTGAATTGATATGTTTGATGAAAAGGATATAAGTCGTATAGTTGAAAATGTTATCAAGAATATGGACGGAAAGGTAGTTCCCAAGCAAAATCTCAAGGGCGTTTTCCCCACGATGACAGAGGCTCTGGAAGCAGTGTCAAAAGCTTATGTTCAGTATAAGAGCTACACTGTTGAACAAAGAGAAAAGATGATTGCTGCAATCCGCCGTCTTACACTTGAAGAGGCTGAAGAAATGGCGAAGCTTGGCGTGGAAGAAACAGGCATGGGCAGAGTTTCTGACAAGATTATCAAGCATCAGTTGGTTGCAAACAAGACACCTGGAACTGAAGACCTTTGCCCTACTGTTAAAACCGGTGACTGCGGTCTTACTTTGATTGAAATGGCACCTTATGGTGTTATAGGAAGTATTACACCTTCAACAAACCCCAGTGAGACAGTTATCTGCAACTCAATCGGTATGATTGCAGGTGGAAATGCGGTTGTTTTCAATCCACATCCAAATGCAAAGAGAATTGCAAACTATGCTGTTGACCTTGTGAACCGCGGAATACTTGAAGCAGGCGGCCCTGAAAACTTGGTTGTTTCTGTTGAAAATCCAACTATGGAGTCATCAAACGAAATGGTTAGTTCGCCTATCGTTAGAATGCTTGTTGCAACAGGTGGCCCTGGTGTTGTAAAAATGCTCCTTTCTTCAGGAAAGAAAGCAATCGGTGCAGGGGCTGGAAATCCTCCTGTTATTGTTGATGACACAGCTGATATTGAAAAAGCAGCTGCCGATATTATTAAAGGTGCAAGTTTTGACAACAATCTCCCATGTATTGCTGAGAAAGAATGCTTCGTTTTCAATTCAGTTGCAGATCAGCTTATACTTCATATGCAGAGAAATGGTGCATATCTCTTAAGGGGTGCGCAGATTGACAAGCTTGTGAAAATTGCTTTGGTTGAAAAAGACGGAAAGTTTGGTATTAACAAAAAATGGGTAGGAAAAGATGCAAAGCTCTTCCTTAAGGAACTTGGCATTGATGCAGACCCAAGACTTATCATTTGTGAAACAGATGCAAAGCATCCATTTGTTCAGGTTGAAATGATGATGCCGATTCTTCCTATTGTAAGGGTAAAAAATATTGAAGAAGCGATTACGGAAGCGTGCAAGGCTGAACACGGAAACAGGCATTCAGCTCATATCCATTCAAAGAATGTTGACAGACTTACAGCTTTTGCAAGAGCGGTTGAAACAACAATTTTTGTAAAGAATGCACCTTCTTATGCTGGCATTGGTGCCGGCGGCGAAGGACATACAACATTTACCATTGCCGGCCCTACCGGTGAGGGTATTACATCTGCAAAGTCTTTCACTCGCCAGAGAAGATGTGTTATGGCGGATGGTCTTCATATAGTTTAAATTTAACGAAAAGGATTGTGCATAAATGAAAGCATTAGGAATGATAGAAGTTTATAGCTTTACAACATCGGTGGTTGCTGCTGACCTTTGTGCAAAAGCTGCTGATGTAAAAGTTATTGCCTTTGACAGAAACCGTCCAAAGAGTGCAGATGCTCCTGCACCGCTTGTTATGCAGATAAAGATTGCAGGCAATGTTGCGGCTGTCAAGGCCGCTGTTGAAGCCGGAACTGAATATGCAAAGTCAGAGGGCAAACACATTGTTTCACACATTATCCCGAATCCTGGTGATGGCGTTGAAAAGATGGCTTATCTCCTTGATATGAATAAGGACAAATACAACAAAAAGCTTCCTAAAAACTTTATAAATGAGGAAGATGTGGATGGAGACACTATTGGTGCAGAATCTATTGGTCTTCTTGAAATAGACGGCTTGGTTGCGGCTATTGAGGGCTTGGATTCAATGACAAAAGCTGCAAATGTAAGAGTCATCCACTCTGAAAAGCGTCTTGGAGGACGACTTGTTACGTTTATTGTTGCAGGTGAGGTTTCGGCAGTTAAGGCTGCTGTTGAAGCAGGACGTCAAAGTGCACAGCCACTTGGTGATGTTTATGGCACAGCTGTTATTGCAAGACCGCACAGAGAGATTACGAAGTTTTTTGATATGGACTAAACTTCAAATAGACAATCCGGAAAGACGGAAATATAAATCAGGAAGCAGATGTCTGCTGTCTTGAGAGGTGAAACTTATGTATTATGATACAGATACAATCGCAAAGGCTGTTCACAGCGTTATTAAAGATATAAATGACGACGGACAAATCAAGGTTGGTGTTTCTCAACGCCATATCCATTTGTCTCAGGAAGATCTTGAAATTTTGTTTGGCAAAGGTTATCAGCTTACAATCAAAAAATACCTTATGGGTCGCGAATATGCGTCAAATGAGGTGGTAACTTTGGTAGGCCCGTCACTTAAGGCCATTGAAAATGTCCGTGTTCTTGGACCTGTGAGAAATAAGACTCAGGTTGAAATATCAAGAACAGACACATTTGTTTTAAAGGTAAGTCCTCCCGTAAGACCATCGGGTCAGATTGAAGGCTCTGAAAAAGTGGTTGTTGTTGGACCTAAAGGCAGCGTATATCTCAAAGAGGGCGTAATAATTGCCAATCGTCACATTCATCTCACCCCTGAATATGCTATGGCAAACGGCATAAAGGACAATGATTATGTGGATGTTGAGGTAGAGGGAATAAAGCCTACCAGATTTTATGATGTTCAGGTCAGAGTAAGAGATGATTTCAATGTTGAAATGCATATCGATACGGATGATGCAAACTCTGCCGGACTTAAAAATGGAGCAAAGGTGAAAATCCTGAAGAAAAAATAAAAATCGCGAAAGTGGGAAATGTTATGCTTGCACTTGAACGACAAAAGAAAATTCTTGAATTTTTAAATACCGACGGGGTTGTTTCAGTAAACCGACTGAGCAGTGCTTTGGGTGTTACAGAAGAAACAGTAAGACGTGACCTTGAAAAACTTGAAAAACAAGAGTCTCTCAGAAGAACTCACGGCGGTGCGGTTTCTGTTGAGGGAAGCACACACGAATTTTCTCTGGAAAAGAGAAAGACTATAAATGTTGCTGCAAAAAAGATGATTGCGAAAGAAGCGGCGAAACTGGTTGTCGATGGGGATGCGATTTTTCTTGATGCCTCAACCACCACATTCTTTATGGCAAAAGAACTTAAAAATCGCAGAAATGTTACGATTATTACTAACTCGCTGAGAGTTGTGGCAGAACTTTCGGGCTGTGAACACATAAAAGTGATTATGATAGGCGGAGTTATGAGTCGCAATAAGTCCTTTGTGGGAAGACTTGCGGAAAAGAGCATTAAAGAAGATTATTTCGCAAACAAGATGTTTTTCTCAAGCAAGGGGATAACGGCAGATGCAGGAATTCTTGAAAGCAACGAAACTGAAAGCGGTATCAAACAGAGAATGTTTGAAAATTCCAACAAAAAATATTATCTTTGTGATAATGGCAAAATTGGTGGAGTTGGATTTGTGAAATTAGCTTCTTTTGAAGAGATTGACTGTTTGATTACCAATGCGGATTTAGATGAAAAGCTTCTGGAAAAACTTGAGGAGAACGAAGTAGAGGTTATTTGTGTAACTGAATAAATTGAAAGTTTTGGGTCTGAAACCAAAAAGGTTTCAGGCTCTTTTTTTGTGCAAAAAATCCGATATTGTGTCTTTGCAATCCACGAAGACGCAATATGGTGCAATGTTACAAATAAATTACAATTTTTTTAAATTTTTTTAAAAAAGCTATTGCAAAAATCCGAAAAGTGTAGTATTATATAGGAAAGTGGTATGAAGTGGAGAGAAATTCCATAAAGTGGAACAAAAACAGAACTTTACAAGGAGCGCAAGGCTATGCTTATCGGCGAATATTTCCATAACCTTGATACCAAGGGCAGAGTAAGCATTCCATCTAAATTCAGAGATGATTTGGGTGGAACTTTTGTGCTGTCTAAAGGCGTAAATGACTGTTTGTGTGCATATTCCAAAGAAGAATGGGAAAGTTTTAAGGAAGAACTTCTGGCACTTCGTGGTGCAGATGCGCGGATGCTTCGCAGATTTTTCTTTTCAGGTGCCACTGAATGTGAAATTGATACACAGGGCAGAGTTGTTATTCCGCCTCTTTATCGTGAATATGCGGGACTTGGACGTGAGGTTGTTATTGTGGGTGTTTCAAACTCCATGGAAATTTGGGACAAGGCAGCTTGGAACAAGTATATGAACAATCCGGCTCTTGAATCTGCTGAAATCGAAAATGCGATGGAGCGTCTTGGCTTATGATGAGCGAGTTCAAACATATTTCGGTCTTGCTGAATGAAAGCGTTGATATGCTTGATGTGAAACCCTCTGGCATTTATGTTGATGGAACTCTCGGTGGCGGTGGTCACGCAGAACTGGTTTGCTCAAAACTTTCAGATGATTCCACCTTTATCGGTATTGACCGTGATATGACGGCTATAAATGCGGCCAGCAAGAGACTTGAAAAATACAAAAACATAACGAGAATAGTTCACAGCAATTTTGCTGATATAAAAAATGTGCTATCTGGTCTTGGAATAAATGGAATTGATGGTGCAATTTTAGACCTTGGAGTTTCTTCGCCCCAGCTGGACGTGGCTGAAAGAGGTTTTAGTTACAATATGGATGCACGGCTTGATATGAGAATGAACAGAGAAGACAAGCTAAGCGCCTTTGAGGTTGTTAACGAATATTCCGAAAGTGAGCTTTCAAAAATCATATTTGATTATGGTGAAGAACGCTTTGCAAGGCAGATAGCAAGAGCTATTTGCGAAAAGCGAAAAGAAAAAGAAATAGAAACTACTTTGGAACTTTGTGAAATAATAAAAAATGCCTATCCTGTAAAAATGAGATTTCAGGACAAGCATCCGGCCAAAAGGACCTTTCAGGCAATCAGAATTGAGGTCAACAACGAGCTTGGTATACTCAGACAAGCAATTTGCGATTTTGTTGATGTGCTCAAATCCGGTGGGGTTTTATCGATTATAACATTTCATTCCCTTGAGGACAGAATAGTAAAACAGACTTTTTCGGATTTGGCATCAGGGTGTGAGTGCCCAAAGGATTTTCCCATATGTGTTTGCGGGAAAACTCCTAAAGTAAAATTAGTAAACAAAAAGCCCATAGTTTCAGGAACTGCAGAGCTTCAGGAAAATATGCGAGCACATAGTGCAAAACTTAGGGCTGTTAAAAAAATATAAATTTGAGGTGGAGCAAAAATGTCTAATTTGTACAGCTACAATACAAGCAGTGCATATAAGTTTGATTTTACTTATGGTGCTACAGGACATACTGAAAGCAAAAGACTTCACGAAGAAACTAAAAAGACAAAAGAGAAAAGCGACAATCGCAGCTTTTTGAATATTACAAACTTCATCAGAGTGGCACTTTGTTTTGCCATAGCTTTTGTTATAGTAAATGGCTATGTAAAAATCAATGAGGCCTATAACTCGGTTGCAAAGCTTGAAAAACAGTATAACGAAATAATTGCAACCAATCAGGACCTTCAGGTAAAGATAGACAAGGCAGTTGACCTTGAACAGCTTTTGACCATTGCGAATGAAAAGTTTGGGATGATAAGTCCTGAAAGATACCAGATGTTTTATGTGGATTTAAGCCAAAGCGATTTTGCTCAGGTTTGCAGCGAGGAGAAGACCCGAGAAACTGAAGTGGCAATGAGCGGCGTTACGGGAACAATAACCGGAGCAATGAACATATTTAAATAAAAGATAAGTTCGTTTTGGTATATTTAAAATGCTCTATGAAATATAATTTATAGTGGCATATTCTAAACCGATTTATTCGTTTGGAGGTAACTGCAGTGCAAAACGAACAAAGTACATTTACTCAAAGAAAGAAGATAGGATGGCTGCTCGCAGGGGCAGTCTTCCTTTTCTGCGCTTTAATGGTAAGAGTGGCGTGGCTTCAGATTGTCCGTGGAGAAGAACTTTCATCGGCGGCGCGTGAGCAGCAAACCAGCGACAATATAATTACTCCCGAACGTGGACTTATCTATGATCGCAATATGAAAATTTTGGCAAACAACCTGAGCGTTGAAACTATAAGCATAACGCCAAAGAATGTCAGGGGCAACAAAAAACAAAGTGCCGAAGAAATAGCACGTAATATGGCAGAGATACTTGAACTTGATTATGAAACGGTTCTTGGAAAAATTAACAAGCAGTCAAGCTTTGAGTATATCAAGAAAAAGGTTGAGAAAGATCAGGCTGATGCTCTCAGGGAATATATAAATAAGTACGGAATTGACGGCATAAAATTTGCTGAGGATACAAAAAGGTATTATCCTTACGGAAATTTTGCGTCTCAGGTCATTGGTTTTGCGGGAAATGACAACAATGGACTTGAGGGAATTGAAATGGTTTATGATGAACAGCTCAAGGGTGTTCCCGGAAGAATTGTTTCGGCAAATATGACTGCAGGTCTTGAAATTCCTGATAATTATGAAAGCTATTATGAAGCACAAAACGGTCAGAGCGTTGTGCTGACCATTGATGAAACTATACAGCATTTCGCTGAAAAGCACCTTGAACACGCAAGGGTTGAAAATCAGCTTGAGGAAGGTGCTGCAGCCATTGTTATGAACGTCAAGACCGGTGAAATACTGGCAATGGCGACAAAGCCTGACTATGACTTGAATCAGCCCTTTGAAATCAATGCAGCGGTTCAGGGAAAATATCCCGACATACTCAAAGAACTTGAGACTATGGACGGCAGTGAATATAATGCAAAACTTACCGAGGTGACACAATTTTTAAGACGAAACAAGGCTGTGGTTGACTCATACGAGCCAGGTTCAACTTTCAAAATTGCTGTGGCGTCAATGGCACTTGAAGAAGGTGTAGTATCCCTTGATGATCATTTTTACTGTGGCGGTTCAATAAAGGTGGCAGACAGAACAATAAGCTGCGCAAACCGAAACGGTCACGGCTCACAGACGTTTGTTCAGGCGGTGCAGAACTCCTGCAACCCTGCATTTATTGAAATTGGTGCAAGAGTAGGCCGCGAAAAATTTGTGAAATACTTAGAGGGCTTTGGCTTTCGCGAAAAGACGGGCATTGAGCTTCCGGGTGAAACCAGTGGTATTTTCCACGAGTTTTCAAATTTCAAAGAAATCGACCTTGCGACATCATCCTTTGGACAGAGCTTTAATATAACACCGCTCCAGATGATTACACTTGCATCAGCCGTTGCTAATGGCGGAAATCTTATGAAACCCCATCTTGTGAAACAGCTTGTTGATGAAAATCAGAATGTGATAAAAGAATTTGAACCGGAAACTGTTCGACGTATTATTTCAGAAAAAACAAGCAAAACAATGTGTGAAATTCTTGAGTCGGTTGTGTCAGTAGGCGGTGGTAAAAACGCTTACCTAGCAGGATATCGGATTGCAGGAAAGACGGGAACATCCGAAAAACAGCCTCGTGGAAACGGCAAATACGTAGCATCGTTCATAGGCTTTGCACCTGCTGATGATCCTGAAATTGCGTGTCTTGTAATTCTTGACCAGCCTCCGGTTGGTTCTACCTATTACGGAGGTCTTATTGCGGCACCGGTTGTTAAAAATATTCTTGAGGAAAGTCTTCAATACATAGGAGTTGAGGCAGAATACACTCAGGAAGAATTGGAAATTATTGATATAACAGCTCCTGATATTACCGGCAAGACCAGAAAAGAGGCAGAAGCTGTCCTCAAAGAAGTTGGAATAAACATAAGCATAAAGGGTAATGGTGATGTGATTCTTGACCAGGTTCCAAAGCCACATTCAAAGCTTGCAAGAGGCTCTAAGGTTGTGGCATATACCGAGGGTGAAGAAAGCAAAAAGACGGTTACAATTCCTGATGTAGTAGGATGCTCGGCATCGGAGGCGAATAAAGGTATTACAAATGCAGGCCTCAATGTAAGGGTGAAAGGGCTTTCGAATGTCAACGGAATTTCAATTTGCTCCGAACAGTCACCGGCTGCCGGAACTGTTGTGGAGCCGGGAACGATTGTTACCCTTGATTTCAGATATATCGAGGTAAGAGACTGATTTTTTAAAGTACGATTTTGAGAAATGGGGGATTGGCTATGTTGTTATCTCAGCTGCTCACTGATGTGGAAATTATAAATGCATGGGGAAATATTGATGTGAAAATTTCCGGTGTTGCCTTTAATTCTCAGGAGGTAAAGCCCGGGTATGTGTTTGTGTGCATAAAGGGATTTAAAACTGACGGACATGATTATGCCGAGGATGCTCTTGAAAAAGGGGCGGTTGCGATAGTGGCAGAAAAGCCCTTGCCTGATATTGCGGCTACCACTGTTGTGGTTAAAGACACGCGATATGCACTTTCGTGTATTGCGGCGGCTTTTTATGATCATCCTTACAGAAAATTCCGTCTTATAGGCGTAACAGGTACAAACGGCAAAACCACAACAACATATATTGTGAAATCAATTCTTGAAAACTGTGGCGAAACGGTGGGACTTATTGGCACAAACCAGAATATGATAGGAAATCAGATAATCCCTGCACACCATACAACTCCTGATGCACTGGAGCTGATGCAACTTTTTGACCGTATGGCAGCTGAAGGTGTAAATACAGTGGTTATGGAGGTATCATCGCATTCTCTTGCTCTTGACAGAGTGGCATGCTGTGAGTTTGATGTTGGGGCATTCACCAATGTGACTCAGGACCACCTTGATTTTCACGGCACAATGGAAAACTATACCAAGGCAAAAGCTGAGCTTTTCAAAAAATGCCGTACGGGCGTCTTTAATCTTGATGACGATGCTTGCGAGCTTTTGCGCGAGGAAGCGACTTGTGAGATGATAACCTATAGTACGAAAAATGATTGCGATTTGAAGGCGGAGAATATTGAATACCGTGCAACAGGTGTGGAGTTTGACTTAGTGTCAGGAAAGGTGCGAGAAAGGGTTGCACTTTCCATACCAGGCGGGTTTTCGGTGTATAATGCGCTGACTGCTGCCGGATGTTGTCTTGCGGCGGGACTATCCCTTGAGGATATTTCAAATGGATTGAGGGCAGCAAAAGGAGTAAAAGGAAGAATTGAGGTTGTAGAGACAAATACAGAGTATACAGTGATAATTGACTATGCTCATACACCTGACGGACTTTATAATATTTTGAGTGCTATACGTGGTTTTGCAAAAGGCAGAATCGTTACCCTCTTTGGATGCGGTGGTGACCGTGACAAGACAAAGAGGCCTCAAATGGGGAAAATCGCCGGTGAAATGTCGGATTTCTGTATTGTAACAAGCGATAATCCAAGAAGTGAAGAACCGAAGGCGATTATTGAAGACATACTTGTAGGACTCAGGAAAACCGATTGTCGATATGCTGTGGTTGAAAATCGTTTTGAAGCTATTGAATTTGCTATTGATAATGCGAAACCTGATGATATAATTCTCCTTGCAGGTAAAGGCCACGAGCCTTATCAGATACTCAAGGATAGAACTATTGTATTTGACGAAAGAGAGATAGTTTTAAAGCTTATTGATTCATCTGAAGCTTGAGGAGTGTGATTGACGTGGAAAATATCCTTACAATAAAGCAGCTTGAAATGGCGTGCGGTGGAAGAGCGGAAAACTGCGATGTTGAGAAAGTGGTAGCAGATATAGTTACGGACAGTAGAAAAATTACTTTGGGCTCTGTTTTTGTTGCACTTCGCGGAGAAAAGTTTGACGGACACAATTTTGCAAGTCAAGCTATTGAAAAAGGCGCCGTATGCTCTATTGTAGATGAAAAATTTGACAATAAAGAGAACATCCCGGTTATAGTTGTGGAAGACACATACAAGGCTCTTCGGGATGCTGCAAAATATTATCGTGACAGATTTGTGATTCCGGCGGTTGCCATAACAGGAAGTGTAGGGAAAACCAGTACCAAGGATATGGTTTATTGTGTGCTTGGGAATAAATACAAGGTGCTCAAAACAGAGGGGAATTTCAATAATGAAATAGGTCTTCCCCTTACAGCATTTCGCCTTTCATCCGATGATGAGCTCGCCATTTTTGAAATGGGAATGAGTGCATTTGGCGAAATTTCGCGGCTTACAAAGATTGCGTCACCCGAGACGGCAATAATAACAAATATAGGCTTTTCCCATATAGAACATCTTGGCTCAAGAGAAAATATACTGAAGGCAAAGCTTGAAGTGCTTGAGGGAATGTCAGAAACAGACGGAACAGTTATTCTAAACGGCGATGATGAATATTTAAACAGTGTGGTAGGGACACTTCCTTTTGAGACGCTCACCTATGGCATTGATAACAAAAACTGTGACATTGTTGCTGAAAATATCAAAAAATCATCTGAAAGCATAGGTTTTGATGTTCAGCTTGATGGAAAAGTGTATAATATCCGTATAAATGCCCCGGGGGTTCATCATGTTTATAATGCATTGGCGGCAATGCTCGCCGGAATGAAGTATAATATGACAATGGAACAAATCATTGAGGGAATAGGGGAATTTGTGCCCCAAGGTATGAGACAAAATGTTGAAACCCTCAATAATTACAGAATAATAAGGGATTGTTACAATGCAAGTCCCACATCCATGAAATCAGGTCTTGAGGTTTTGGCGGTAACTATGCCAAAAGATATGGAAAGCCCTTACAGAAGGGTGGCCGTTCTCGGCGATATGCTGGAACTTGGCGATTTTGCCCGTGATGCCCATATATCCGTGGGAGAGCTTGCTTGTGACTATGATTTGGGATGCCTTATTGCTGTCGGGGCAAATGCCGAATTTGTAGCAAAGGGAGCTATTGAAAAAGGCTTCAATTCATCTGAAATATATATTTTTTATGATAACAATGCCGCAAAGGCTCACGTTATGGAAATATTAAAACCCAACGACGTTATTCTTTTCAAAGGGTCACGGGGTATGCGGCTTGAAGAGATTGCGGATTTTATTTCGGAGCAGGATGCGCTCTAACAACCACAGAAAACAGTATTAGTGAGGTTTTTTAAATGATTAAAGCTATTACAGTTGCATTGATTTCATTTGTTTTTGCGGCAATACTCGGGATTTTTTTAATTCCGCTTTTGCACAGACTAAAATTCGGACAGGAAATAAGAGAAGAAGGTCCAAAGTGGCACCAGAAAAAGTCAGGGACGCCAACTATGGGTGGGATTATATTCATAGCGGCATCAGTTATTTCATCAGTCATAGGTGCATTCATTTTTGGCATCAATCGGGATGTGGCAGATATAAAGGCTCTCATCAGCCTTTTGGGAACATCCTTGGGCTTTGGCGTTGTGGGATTTTTGGATGACTACATAAAGGTAATTCTCAAACGAAATCTTGGACTTCGTGCAGGGCAGAAATTTTCACTGCAGTTTCTTGTGGCACTGATTTCTGCTGTATGGATGGTTGTAGGCGGCGTGGTAAACACCGAAATTGTTATTCCTTTTTCGAGTTTCAGTGTGGACTTGGGCTATCTGGTTTATATACCCTTTGTTATATTGGTTATGCTTGCGGCTGTCAACAGCGTAAACCTTACGGACGGACTTGACGGTCTTGCAACTTGCATAACTTTGGTTATATGTGTTTTTTATTGTATTTTGTCAACCGTTTCAAAAAACAATCCACTGGCACTTTTCAGTGCAATTCTCATAGGAGGTCTTTCGGGATTTTTGATTTACAACAAATTCCCTGCGAAAGTCTTTATGGGTGATACAGGTTCGCTTTTCTTGGGTGGTGCAGTTTCTGCAATGGCAATTTATATGAAAAATCCGTTGCTTTTGCTCATTGTAGGTCTTGTGTATGTGATAGAAGCATTATCGGTTATCATTCAGGTAACATGGTTTAAGAAAACAGGAAAAAGAATATTTAAAATGAGCCCTATTCACCACCATTTTGAAATGTGTGGATGGAGCGAAGTGAAAATAGTTACAGTATTTTCGGCTATTACAGCTGCTCTTTGCGTTTTGGGACTGGCTGCAACGGGAATTTAAAAACAGATAAATCTATGGAGAAAGGATGGCTGCATATGAAGCGGGTACAAAGAAGAAAAAGTGTGCAAAAGACAAATAGTTCTGCTAAAACTTTGGCTGTGTCAAAGCTTGGCAGCCTGGTGACTGCGACAAAGGGCGTTGATATGCAGTTTTTGGTTGCGGTTTATATTTTGCTTGCCTTTGGGCTTCTTATGGTGCTCAGTGCCAGCAGCCCTATTGCTTATGCAAGTGAGGCAACCAATCACGACAGCTTCTATTATTTCAAAAAGCAGTTTCTGTGGGCAATCCTTGGAAGTATAGGTATGTTTGCAGCGGCAAATTATGATTATCAGAAAATGAAAAAGCTTGCTTTTCCGGCTCTTTGCATTAGTGTTTTTTTGCTCCTTTTGGTGTTGGTGCCGGGTATAGGAAGAAAAATTAACGATGCAAGACGTTGGATTTATATTGGTCCAATAAACTTTCAGCCGTCAGAGGTTGCAAAGATTGCTATGATAGTATTTTTCTCGTACAGTCTTTCGAAAAACTACAAGGAACTTAAAAATTTCAGTGTGTTTTTGCTGTACATAGCAATAATTGGAGTCGTGGCAGTTATAATTATGATGGAGCCACATTTCAGTTGTACAATGCTGATAGTTGCAACATCGGTAATTCTTATGTTTGTTGCGGGAGCAAAAATAAGACACTTTTTGGTTTTGTGCCTGCCGGTTATTCCGGTGCTTGGGCTTGTAATCATCAAGTCGCCTTATCGACTTGCCAGAGTGCTTTCGTTTCTTGACCCATTTGAGGATATACAAGGTGCAGGCTGGCAGATTGTTCAGTCACTTTATGCCATAGGCTCGGGAGGAATTTTCGGCGCAGGACTTGGGCAGAGCCGTCAGAAATATCTGAATATTCCGGAGCCACAAAATGACTTTATATTTGCTATTCTTGCAGAGGAGTTTGGACTTTTGGGGGCAATTCTTGTG
>JAZROR010000104.1:0-14964 GCA_045648845.1 Clostridia bacterium | reverse complement strand
TTTCATCGTCACCTATAACCACGCTGTATTTTGCAGCAAGCTTGTCAGCATATTTCATCTGTGCTTTGAGACTTCTTCCGCACAAATCCTGCTGTGCATGAATTCCTTTTGTGCGAAGCTCAAAAATCAGCTTCTGTGCTGTTTTGTCAGCTGCATCGCCCATTGTCGCAACAAAAACATCAGGACCATCATCAAAGCTTACTTCCTCGCCTTTTTGGGCTTTAAGCACCAATATAAGTCTTTCAATGCCAGCCGCGAAGCCTATGCCATCCGCAGGCTTTCCGCCAAGTTCTTCAACAAGACCGCTGTAACGACCGCCACCGCAAACCGTGGACTGTGCACCAAGACAGTCGGACACAAATTCAAATACTGTTTTTGTGTAATAGTCAAGGCCTCTCACTATGTCGGGGTTTACCTCAAAGTCAATGCCCATTCCCGAAAGTCTTGCCTTTGTTTCTTCAAAATGCTCACTGCACTCCGTGCAAAGGTGGTCAACCATTTTGGGTGCATCCTTTGCGATGCGACTGCAAATTTCGGACTTACAGTCAATAATTCTCATTGGATTTTTTTCAAGTCTTTCAAGACAAGTGGGGCAAAGTTCACCCTTATATTCTTCAAAATATGCTCTCAGCTTTTGGTTATATTCCTTTTTGCATACAGGGCAGCCAATGCTGTTGATGTTGAGTGTTATTCCTGAAAGCCCAAGCTTTTTGAGGAACATCCACGCAAGAGAAATAACCTCTGCATCGGTGGATGCACCGCTTGCACCAAAGCACTCAATCCCGAACTGATGAAATTCACGAAGTCTTCCTGACTGTGGCTTTTCATATCTGAAACAAGGGATGATATAGCTGAGCTTTGTGGGTTGAGGATTTGCATAAAGAGAATTTTCGATATAGCTGCGAACCAGTGTCGCTGTTCCCTCGGGCTTTAAGGTTATTGACCTGCCGCCTTTATCCTCAAATGTATACATTTCCTTTTGAACAACATCTGTGGTATCACCCACACCACGCTGAAACAGCTCTGTGTGTTCAAAAACAGGCGTTCTGATTTCCTTGTAGCCGTAAAGGTCACAAACCTCACGGGCAGTTTTTTCTATGTACTGCCACAGCTTGCTGTCTTTTGGCAATACGTCCTCGGTACCTCTTGGTTTTGTAATCATTTGTACCAAAATCCTTTCTTAAAAGACTAATTCTCTAATCATTTTTATTATCGGTGAGCACATATTCAATAAGCTCCAAAACCTCATCCCTGCCCTCACGGGTTTCAGAAGAAAATGGGATGAGCACCGACTCTTCATTAAGTTCTAATTCTTCATATATCGCAGTGAGGCTTGCCTCAATCTGAGATTTTTTGAGCTTGTCAAGCTTTGTTGCAACCACCAAAGGCTCAAAGTTGTAGCTCTTTATCCAGTCAAACATCATCTTGTCATCCGCACTTGGCTTGTGCCTTGCATCAACAAGCTGAATAACCTGAACAAGATTTTTGCGGGCAGACAGATAACCCTCTATCATTTCGCCCCATTTTTCTTTTTCGACCTTTGAAACCTTTGCATAGCCGTAGCCAGGCAGGTCAACAAGGCGAAACCGCTTTCCTATTTCATAAAAGTTTATGGTTGCAGTCTTTCCCGGAGTGCTGCTTGTTCTTGCAAAGTTCTTGCGGTTTGAAATGCAGTTCACAAGGGATGACTTTCCCACATTCGAACGCCCAACCAAAGCAATTTCAGGAAGTGCTTCGTCGGGGTATTGTTCCGGTCTTACCGCTGTGGTTAAAAGTTTAACATCGATAAATTCCATTTTTTTGCACCCCCACAGAAAGCATTTTCAAGGACAGTTTTCATATCCTTGGCAAAAACAAACTCTATTTCATTTTTGATTTTGTCGGGAAGTTCTTCAAAGTCCTTTTTGTTTTCAAAAGGAATAATGATTTTCTTTATTCCCATGCGATATGCCGCCAGTGACTTTTCACGAAGACCGCCAATGGGAAGAACTTTCCCACGAAGAGTGATTTCCCCTGTCATAGCAACCTTTTTGCTTACCCTCTCTCCAGTAAGAGCAGAAATAATCGCTGTCGCCATGGTTATTCCGGCTGATGGTCCGTCTTTCGGGATAGCACCCTCAGGCACATGAATATGTATATCCTTTTCTTTATAGAAATCTGCATTTATACCGAGTGCTTCGGCATTTGCACGGATAAAGCTCAGCGCCGCAATAGCGGATTCTTTCATAACGTCACCTAAGTTTCCTGTGAGTTCAAGCTTTCCGCTGCCTTTCATGGTGTTGACCTCAATGCTCAAGGTATCGCCGCCACTTTCGGTCCACGCAAGACCAGTGGCAGCTCCCATCAAATCTTCTTTTTCTATGTGGTCATAAATGAATACCCTGCTACCCAAATATTTTTTAAGTACTGCTTCATCAACCATGATACAGTCTTTCTTTTCTTCAACAATTTCCTTTGCTGCCTTTCGGCAGATTGCTCCAAGCTTTCTTTCAAGGGTTCTGACACCTGATTCACGGGTGTACCCTTCAATCAAAAGTTTCATCGTCTTTGCAGGAATTTTTATCATTTCAGAATTCAAGCCGTTTTCCTTTTGCTGTTTGGGGAAAAGATATTTCTTTGCAATTCCCATTTTTTCGTCGTCTGTATATCCTGAAATCTCGATTATGTCCATTCTGTCATAAAGTGGCATAGGAATATTTTCAACAGAGTTTGCTGTTGCCACAAACAGCACCTTTGACAAATCAAATGGAAGCTCTAAGAAATGGTCACGGAAACTCTTGTTTTGTTCAGGGTCCAAAACCTCAAGCATAGCAGCTGTAGGGTCACCACGGAAATCACTTGACATTTTGTCAATCTCATCAAGGAGAATAAGGGGATTGTTGCTTCCTGCCGATTTAAGCGCCGCCACAATTCGACCGGGCATTGCACCAACATAGGTTTTTCTGTGTCCACGAATTTCCGCTTCGTTCTGAATTCCGCCAAGGCTGACTCTTACATACTTTCTACCAAGAGCCTCGGCAAGAGATTTTGCAATAGAAGTCTTTCCCGTTCCGGGAGGTCCGGCAAGACAGATTATTGAGCCTTTTGCTTCATCCGAAAGACTTTTTACTGCTAAGTATTCAAGAATTCTCTCTTTTACCTTTTCAAGACCATAGTGGTCACGCTCCAAAATTTTCTTTGCGAGCTTTATGTCATTATTCTCTTCGGTAGATATTTCCCAGGGCATAGCAAGAACAGTTTCAACGTAATTCTGCACCACACCATATTCCTGAGAATGAATTGAGAGCCTTGAAAGTTTCGCAAGCTCTTCATCAAGCTTTTCAGAAACCTCTTTGGGCAGCTTTCTTTGTTGCATTTTTCTTCGGTAGTCATCAGCCTCCGCCTGACCTGATTCAAAATCACCAAGCTCTTCCTGAATGACTTTCATCTGTTCACGAAGGATATAATCGCGCTGATTTTTGTCAAGGCTTGACCTGAGCTTTGACATAACTCCCTGCTCAACTTCCATAATGTTGTTCTCATTTTCCATAAGAGCAATGAGCTTTTCCATTCTTGTTCTTACATCAAGTTCCTCAAGAATTATCTGCTTTTCGTGAGGCTTGAGCGGGAAATTGGTAGCCGTTATATCTGCAAGCTCCCCTGCATCCTCAATTTCAAGCATTGATGCAGCAATCTCAGGATTCATTTTTTCATAGAGATTGAAATAGTCCTCCAAAAGTCTTTGGATTTTCCGCATAAGGACCTGTTCTTCCACAAAATCCTTGCAGCGGATATCCGATTTTTTTACAACACTTGCTTTCAAAAAGCTTTCTTCGTCATAAAAGCCCGTCATACCCGCTCTGTAAAGCCCCTCAACCAAGACTCTGATATTTCCGTCAGGAAGACGTAGTATCTGTTTCACCTCAGCAACAACGCCAATTTTTGAAACATCGCTCTTTGCAGGATTTTCAGTCATAATGTCCTTTTGATAGCTTAAAAAAACCAGCTGGTCTGAGGACATCGCATATTCAACAGCCGCTATTGATTTTTTTCTGCCCACATCAAAGTGAAGGACCATCCCGGGAAAAAGGGTAAGTCCCCTAAGGGGTATAAGCGGCAGTATATTTTTTCTGTTTGCCATCTGTCTGTTTTCATCCTCTCACGGGCAAATATCATATTTTGCCCATTATCCAATCTATTATACTATTTTTGTTTGAAAATTTCAACCCCTTCAGCACTAATAATTCCAATATTCTGGGAAATTTTTTCGTTGTTTCTGCCTTTTTCGCTGTCATCAACTCCAACAGCAGCATCTATAAGCTCAAAAACATTTGAAACCGGTATAATTTCACACTCAAAGTTTTCATATTCCTCCTGCCAATTTGCAGACGGAATTATTATTTTATTTGCCCCGGCATCCATCCCTGCACGTATTTTGAGAGGCACTTCACCCACGCCCCACACATTTCCCATAATGGAGATTTCGCCTGTAAACGCCACAGTTCCTGATATTTTCATTTCCTTGAGCGCTGAATATACAGCACAAAAAATTGCTGTTCCCGCAGACGGTCCGTCAACGGGCATACAGTTCGGGAAATTTATGTGAACATCAAAATCCTCTGTCCTTATCCCAAAAATCTTTTTGAGAACCGTCATTGTATTCTCTGCCGATGCAAGTATGCTGCTTTTTCGTTTGAGTTTTTGTCTGTTATTTGAAATTTCCTCTTCTTCTATTGCACCGGTAACAGTAACCGTCCCGCATCCTGCCTTGCACTTCTCGGCCACCGCTTCTATATCCAGAATACATCCCTGACCATTTCCGAAAACCGCAAGTCCCGACACCTTTCCCGTATTCATTTCTTTCGAAAGCGTTTTTTTATATCGGGGACAGTATTTCCCTGTTTCAATCACCCATCGAATGTCAGACACCTCGACAGTTTTTCTTTTTTCGAGTTTCGAAACACTTTCTGCTGTTTGCACTATATTCACAGCATCACGCCCGTTCTCAGCAAACTCCGCTACAATCTCAAAAACGTTATCGTCAAACTCTGCCTCTGTTTTTTGCGAAGCCTTTTTTGCAATGGTTTTCACTTCATCCCTTGAAAGACCTTTGAAAAATACCTCAACACATCTCGACCGAAGTGCAGGGGGAATTTCCTCAGGAAGTCTTGTGGTAGCACCAATAAGCCGGAAATCTGCTGGGAGTCCGTTTTTAAACATTTCGTGAATATGGCGTGGAATTTCCTTGTTGCTACTACTGTAATAGGCACTGTCAAAATACACCCGCCTGTCTTCAAGAACTTTAAGAAGCTTATTCATTTGTATGGGTGAAAGCTCCCCTATTTCATCTATAAAGAGAATTCCCCCATGTGCTTTTGTAACTGCCCCCTCTTTTGGTTGCGGAACACCCGCAGGACCATATGCTCCTGCCCCCTGATAAATAGGGTCATGAACTGACCCAATCAGAGGGTCGGCTATGCTTCTTTCATCAAACTGCATAGTAGTGGCATCAATCTCAATAAATTTTGAAAACTCTCCAAAGGGTGATTCAGAATTTTTCTTTGCCTCCGAGAGCACCACCCTTGATGCCGCAGTTTTTCCAACTCCCGGAGGTCCGTAAATCAGCACATGTTGGGGGTTTTTCCCGCATATTGCACACCTGAGAGCCTTTATCCCCTCGCTTTGCCCAACTATATCTTTCACAGACTTTGGTCGGGTTTCTTCTGTGAGAGGAGTAGTGAGCCTTATATCATTAAGCTTTTTAAGGCGTTCAAGTTCTCTTGTGCTTTCCTGATTCATGGAATTTCTACCAGAATACTGACTCTTTAAAACTGTCATAAAATATATTCCAATCACCACCGTAAAGCAAAGCTGAACAATGGCAACAAAAGACATAAGCATAAAATTTATCCTCCCGATAAAGTTTGTTTATGTCTTTTATTATGGTTTTTTAATTATCCAATCATACTGCAAAAAGGCACAAAAAAACCTTGAGCTTATTTGCTCAAGGTTTTTTCAATTCATTATCAACAAATTTTTGTAATTCCTTTAAAGTCTCTTTTTTTAAAGGCTCTTTATCTTTCAAAGGATTTTTTATTCCCATATTCTCATACTTGAAAAATCCCATAGTATGAAACCCAAGAAGTTCATATTTCTCGACGCAGTCTTTCCCTTTGAAAATTTCAAGATATTTTCCTATTGTTTCTTGGCTATCATTTATGCCAGGAATCACAACCGTACGCACCCATGTGCGTTTTTTTATTTTTCCCAAAAACTCAAGGGTGTCAAGAACTTTTGATATACCCATTCCCGTATATTTTTTATAATTTTCATCGTCCCAGAACTTAAGGTCGAGGATAACAAGCTGTGCACTCTGGAGTACATTCTTTACATCATCGGAAAGATTAACAGCGCCAGACGTATCAATTACATAGTTTATTTCTGCTTCTTTCAAATATGGCACAGTTTCTCTTATAAACCCCGACTGAAGAAGTGGTTCACCCCCTGAAAAGGTTATTCCACCTTTCTCCCCAAAATAGGGCTTATATCTTGAAATCTTTTTCACCAGCTGCTCTGGCAAAAACTCTGCACCACCCTTTTCCCACGTGTCAGGGTTATGGCAATATGCACACCGCAGAGGACAACCCTGCATAAAAACACCATACCTTATTCCCTCACCATCAAGAGCCGCCAAACTCTCAAAGGAATGGATATACCCTTTCATAACATTCACCAGACCTTACATTTTTTCGTGGAATGTTCTTGAAATAACCTCCAACTGTTTGTCGCGTGTCAGTTTGTTGAAATTAACCGCATATCCACTTACGCGGATAGTAAGCGACGGATAAAGAGTGGGGTCATTCATTGCATCAATAAGCTTCTGGCGATTTAGGACATTTACATTGAGGTGATGAGCGCTTTGCGCAAAATATCCGTCAAGCACCGAAACAAGTTTCTTTACTCTGTCATCTTCATCAGTTCCTAAAGTCTCAGGAGTGATTGAAAATGTATTTGATATACCATCCTGACAGCAGTCATAACAAATCTTTGCCACAGAGTTGAGTGACGCAAGAGCGCCTTCGCTGTCACGTCCATGCATAGGATTTGCCCCTGGAGCAAATGGTTCACCTGCCTGTCTTCCGTCAGGTGTTGAACCGGTCTTCTTTCCATAAACCACATTTGATGTGATTGTAAGAATTGAAAGCGTGTGTTTCGCGCCACGATATGTCTTTGTTTTGCAAAGCTCAGCATAGAAGAACTCGGTAATCCACTTTGCAATTTCATCCGCTCTGTCATCATCGTTTCCGTATTTTGGGAAGTCGCCCTCGGTCTTGAAGTCTACAATCAAGCCTCTTTCGTCTTTCACGGGTACAACCTTTGCATATTTGATTGCACTGAGACTATCCGCAAGAACACTGAGTCCGCTTATACCAAATGCCATAAGACGCTCAGGCTCTGCATCGTGAAGTGACATCATAAGTCTTTCATAGGCATATCTGTCGTGCATATAGTGAATAACGTTCATTGTATTTACATAAAGTTTTGCCATCCAGGATGCATAGGTCTTAAAGGCCTCAAGAACTTCTTCATAAACAAGAGGTTCTCCCTCATCAAATGCCTTACCACTTGGTGCAACCTGCTCGCCATAAACTTCGTCACGACCGCCGTTTAATGCCATAAGAAGCACCTTTGCAAGGTTACATCTTGCACCGAAGAATTGCATCTGCTTTCCTGTTTTCATAGCAGAAACACAGCAAGCAATAGCATAGTCGTCACCAAAATCCTTGCGCATTACGTCATCATTTTCATACTGGATTGAATCAGTATCAATAGAAACCTTTGCACAGAACTTTTTAAATTCTTCAGGCAATCCCTCTGCCCACAAAACTGTTATATTCGGTTCAGCGCTTGGCCCAAGGTTATAAAGTGTCTGCAAAAATCTGAAACAGGTCTTTGTAACCATAGGTCTTCCGTCTTCGCCCATACCGGCAAGTGAACAGGTAACCCACACCGGGTCACCGGCAAAAAGCTCGTTGTATTCAGGGGTACGAAGATGTCTTACAAGACGCATTTTGATAACCAGATCATCAATCAATTCCTGTGCACCTTTTTCATCAAGAGTTCCCTCTTCAATATCACGACTGATATAAATATCAATAAATCCTGAAATACGTCCTATACTGTTTGCTGCACCGTTTTGTTCCTTTACAGCACCAAGGTAGCCAAAATAAAGCCACTGCACAGCCTCACGTGCATTTTCGGCAGGACGTGAAATGTCACAGCCGTATTCCGCTGCCATTTCAACCAGCTGACCCATAAATTCAAGCTGTCTTTCAATATCCTCAAGAAGCTGTATGGTTTCAGCCGTCATATCTCTTTCACTTATTCTCTTTTTATCAAGCTTTCTTTGCTCTATGAGATAATCCATTCCATAAAGAGCAATTCTTCGATAGTCTCCGATAATTCTGCCTCTGGCATAAGCATCGGGGAGACCAGTAAGAACGCCCACGTGTCTTGCCTTTTTCATTGTGTCAGTATAAACTCTGAAAACACCGGTATTGTGAGTGGTGCGATATTTAAATTCATTGCTTACATTCTCACCTATTTCATAACCATAGGCTTTGCACGCCTGAACTGCATTGCGGTATCCTGCAAATGGGTTTACGGCTCTTTTAAGGGGCTCATCGGTCTGAAGCCCCACAATAATATCGTCTTCCTTAATTACGTAACCGGGTCTAAACGTGAGCAGCGACGATACATTATCAGGGTCTACGCTAAGAACTCCGCCATTTTCATTTTCTTTCACCAAAAGCTCCTCAACACGTGTAAGAACGCGGTCTGTACGCTTGGTTGTTCCACACAAAAAGTCGGGACCGCCGGTGTATGGTGTATAATTCTTTTTTATAAAATCACTGACGTCTATGGTCTTATTCCAATTTCCCTCTTCAAAGTCTCTCCAACATTTCATAAAAACTCATCCCTTCCTGTAAAAATAAAAAGACATCTCCCAAAATTTGGGGATGCCCAGACGGTCGGCTAATCTTCCATCCTGCTCCCCCATGGTTTTCCATGCTCCGTCAGTTGCAGGAGATTTGCTTTTCTTATTATACACAATTTCCACTGATTTGTCAAACCTATATTGCGTATTTTTTCATATTTTTTTGAATACTTTTTGATTATAGGGGAAAAATTTATATGTAAATATTTCCAAAGCTCTTGAAATACCCGAATTTTTCGTGTATAATAGGCTTGTTGAATTATGTGCGGTCAAATATTTAGAAAATGGAGGATATTTTGTGCAAAAAAGTAAAAAAATAAAGATAACACCCCTCGGAGGTCTGCATGAGATCGGAAAAAATATGACAGTCTTCGAGTACGGAAGTGATCTTTTGATTCTGGACGCAGGTCTGGCATTCCCCGACGACGATATGCTGGGGATTGATATGGTTATACCCGATATAACCTATCTCCAGAAACATAAAAACCGAATCAGAGGCATCATCCTAACCCACGGTCACGAAGACCATATCGGGGCTATTCCTTATGTTCTTAAAGAATTCAATGTTCCTGTCTATGGGACAAAACTTACCCTTGGCATTCTCAAAAACAAACTCGAGGAACACGGGATTTTAAACAGTGCAAAGCTCAATGTCGTAAACCCGGGCGAAACTTTCAAGCTTGGTGATTTCAAAGTGGAATTCATCCGTTCAAACCACAGCATTGCAGATGCCGTTGCAGTGGCTTTTCATACTCCTGCCGGCGTGGTTCTGCATACAGGCGACTTCAAAATTGATTCAACACCCATAAACGGAGAAATGATTGACCTTGGAAGAATTGGCGAGCTTGGAAAGCAAGGGATTCTTCTTCTTATGTCAGACAGCACCAATGCAGAACGCCGAGGCTATACTATGAGCGAAAGTACAGTTGGCGCCACCTTTGACAACGTTTTTGAAAACTGCAACAAACGAATTTTCGTGGCAACCTTTGCATCCAACATACATAGGGTGCAGCAAATAATAAATGCCGCTGTGAAATACGGCAGAAAGGTTGCAATTTCAGGACGTAGTATGGAAAACGTCCTAACCGCTGCAATCGAGCTTGGCTATATGGACATCCCCAAAAACACACTGATAAAGCTTGACGAAATCGGCAGATATTCAAAGGAACAGCTTGTTATTGTCACCACAGGAAGTCAGGGCGAAACCATGTCCGCCCTTTCAAGAATGGCATACTCCGGTCATAAAAAGGTTAATATCGAGGCAGACGATTTGGTTATCATCTCGGCAAGCCCAATCCCCGGAAACGAGAAAGCCATTTCAAACGTAATCAATGAACTCCTCAAACACGGAGCAGAAGTTATTTATGAATCTTTGGCTGATGTCCACGTTTCAGGACACGCGTGCCAGGAGGAGCTGAAAATCATCCTTGCTCTTGCGAAACCAAGATTCTTTATGCCGGTACACGGTGAATTCAAGCATCTAAGCCGCCACCGTGACCTTGCTCTTCAAATGGGAATGAAATCAAAGGACATCTTTATGATGGAAAACGGAAATGTCCTTGAGGTTTCAGCAAATGACGCAAAAATCACCGGAACAGTTCCCTCAGGAAAAGTTTTGGTTGACGGTCTTGGCGTTGGTGATGTTGGCAGCATAGTTCTTCGTGACAGAAAGCACCTTTCTGAAGACGGACTTATCGTGGTTGTTATGACCATCGACCACGCAAGCCAGACGGTTGTTGCAGGTCCCGATATTATATCAAGAGGTTTTGTTTATGTCCGTGAATCTGAGGATTTGATGGAAAATATGCGAATAAAAACCGCAGATATAGTAAACACCTGTCTCGACAATAACACGCTCGACTGGGCAAGCCTTAAGTCCCATGTCAAAAACGAGCTTGGTGCATTCATCTTTTCAAAAACAAAGAGGAAGCCTATGATACTTCCTGTTATAATGGATATTTAATTTCAAATTTAAAACGGACTGCGCAATGCAGTCCGTTTTTTTATCCTCAATTTTCAATTACCGCATTTTCGATTGCTTCTCTTGCTTCTTTCAAAATTTCCTTATTGGCAAAAGAATCTTTTGGAACTTCCTTTATTTTATGATACAAATCCAGATTCATATCAAGTTCTGACACAGCGTTATAACCCGAAGCTTGCGACAGCATCTCTATGATATAATCCAAATCCTGATTATTGTACTTTTGGAATGAAGAAATATGATAATAATTTATCATAATCGAACTCCATTTTGTGTCTTCCGCTTTATATCTATGTACTGCATCTTCGCCAATGCCCTCAACAGTTTGGTTTAGCATATTAAGTGTTAAATTTTGATAGCTGTTGACAAACATCTCGTCAATGTTTTTTTGTATCTTTTGATTTTCAATCTTTGCACCGATAAATCCTATTGATACCACCAATAGTAAAATAATAAGAATTTTTGTTAATGTGTTATTTTTTTTCACTTTCTTCACCACCATCTTATTATTTGTTATTATACCACACACAAAAAACAAAATCAATTCTTGACAACTTCTTCATAAAGTGGTATATTTATATGGTACAAGCTGTGAAGATGTGTAAGTAGCATCGGCAAAGCCAAACAAGAGATTGGATATCACTGGCTGAGAGTATCCATTTTGGTCCCGATTGTGAATTTCAGCATTGGAGTTTCCTGCGAAAGCTGGCTTTGTATAAGCAGGGTGTGGGCGTCACGTCAAAACGCCATATAAGAGTGCAGAATTTTTTCTGAATCCGGGTGGTACCGCGGGTATTTCATACTCGTCCCAAGACTTTTGGGGCGAGTTTTTTTATTTGCTCTTAAACTTTTATAGAAAGGATAAATTTTATGTCAGAGAAAACAACAACCATGAAACAAGAATTCCTCTCGAAGCTTGAGTCTGTCAGCGATATGGCAAGCCTGGATGCATTGAGAGTTGAATATCTTGGCAAGAACGGTCTTATCACCGAGCTTCTCAAAGAAATGAAAAACCTCTCTGTTGAAGAGAAAAAGACTTTCGGTCAGGAAGTAAACATCCTGAAAACCGAAGCAACCGACGCAATCAGTTCAAAAATCGAAGAAATGAAAGCAAAGGAAATCGAGGCTGAAATCAACTCAATGCCCGACATTGACATTTCAACCCCGGCGAACCTCTCACGCGGCTCATATCATCCAATCACATTGGTTCAGCGTGAATGTGAACAGATTTTCAAATCTATGGGCTTTCACATCGAGGATTACAGCGAAATTGTTACCGACTATGAATGTTTCGAGGCACTGAACATCCCGAAGCATCACCCGGCACGTGATATGCAGGATACCTATTACCTTGAAAATGGTCAACTCCTCAAGTCCCATACGTCAGCGGCGCAGAACGCTATTTACAAAAAATATAAGGACGCCCTCATAAACGACGGTGTTCCCATCAAGGCGATTTTCCCCGGACGTTGTTTCCGTAACGAAGCAACAGACGCCAACCACGAAAACACCTTCTTCCAGATGGAAGGCGTTATGGTGGACAAGGACATCTCAATATCAAACCTCATCTTCTTTATGAAGACCATGCTTTCAGAGGTTTTCAAAAAAGACATCAAGGTTCGTCTCCGCCCCGGCTTCTTCCCATTTGTGGAACCCGGCTTTGAGCTTGACATAAACTGCCTTATCTGCGGTGGTGAGGGTTGCCCCTCATGCAAGCACAGCGGTTGGCTTGAGCTTTGTCCCTGCGGTATGATTCACCCCGAGGTGTTGAAAGCAGGCGGCATTGACCCTGAAGAACACACAGGCTTTGCTTTTGGTCTTGGTCTTACACGCCTTGTTATGATGAGATATGGAGTGAAAGACATCCGTGACTTAAACAGCGGAAGCCTTAAAGTTCTTACACAATTCACCGACGACGAATAATTTGGAAAGGAGATAATATACTATGCTTTTATCAATGAACTGGATTTCTGACTTTGTTGACTTGTCAGGTCTTGACAAACTTAAACTTATAAATCAATTCTCGCTTTCCACAGCCGAGGTTGAAAACGAAATATTTTTCAAGGGAAGCGACATCGAGGGCATCGTGGTTGCAGAGATCAAATCTGTCGAAGACCACCCCGAATCAAAAAAGCTTCATCTTCTGAAAGTTGATGCAGGTGACGGACAGCTTACTGACGTTGTTTGCGGTGCGCCAAATGTACGTGTTGGTATGAAAACCGCTTTCGCAAAAGTCGGTGCAAAAATCGGCGAAATCACCATCGCACCCCGCCCCCTTGCTGGCTACCCCTCACACGGTATGTGCTGCTCAGAAAAGGAGCTTGGCATCAGCGACAATCACGAGGGAATTATGGACATCACCGAGGATGTTCCCTGCGGAACTTCCGTGAAAGACATCTACCAGATTGACGATATC
Organism: Clostridia bacterium; assembly: GCA_045648845.1. Classification (GTDB taxonomy): domain Bacteria; phylum Bacillota; class Clostridia; order Monoglobales; family Monoglobaceae; genus SIG440. Next base: position 1,590 of record JAZROR010000104.1, on the reverse strand, counting down.
GTTTTTGAGGTTGACAACAAATCCCTCACAAACCGTCCCGACCTTTGGGGACACTATGGCATAGCACGTGAATTTGCAGCCCTTGCAAACCGCCCGCTTAAGCCCCTTGAAACAGTTGACCTTAACGCGTACGACAATCTTCCAAAAATTGATATGAAGATTGAAGACCCCCTTTGCCAGAGATATTCTTGTCTTCAGGTAGAGAATATAACAAAAACTGTGAGCCCCGTGAATATGCGTATCCGCCTTTTCTACTGCGGTATGCGTGGCATAAATCTTCTTGCTGACCTTACCAACTACCTTATGCTTGAAATGGGTCAGCCAATGCACGCCTTTGACTCACGCAAGGTTGAAAAGCTCCGCATAAAGAGATTTGACAAGCCATTCACATTCAAAACCCTTGACGGAATTGACCGAAACATTGACGAAAACACATTGATGATTTGCAATAGCGACACTCCCGTTGCTATCGCAGGTATTATGGGCGGTCTTGACTCAGAAATTGTGGACGATACCACAACACTAACACTTGAATCTGCCACATTCGACGCTGTTTCAATCCGCAAGTCAACAGTTCGTCTTGCCCACAGAACAGATGCGTCAATGCGTTATGAAAAGTGCCTTGACCCCGAAATGACTGTTCCCGCTATTGCAAGGTTTGTGAAGCTTCTCACCGATATTGACAGTGGTGTAAAGGTTGTTTCAAGCCTTACTGATGAATATGCTTTCCGCTATGACAACATAAAGATTGACTTTGACAAAGCATTCGTTGACCGCTATGCAGGAATTGAAATTTCAAACGATACAATCGTGAACACACTCAAAGCTCTTGGCTTTGACGTTGCCCTTGACGGTGACAAATTCTCGGTTAATGTTCCCTCATGGCGTGCCACCAAGGACGTTACAATGAAAGCCGACATCATCGAGGAAATCACAAGAATTTATGGCTATGACAACTTTGACGTTCACACAGCCGTTGCTCCCCTTTATCCCATCCGTGCGGCTCAGGAAAAAACTGACGAAGACCGCATCAAGGATATTCTGGTTAAGCGTTTCTCACTCCACGAAACTCACTCTTATATCTGGGCATACTTTGATGAATACAAAGCCCTCGGCATCAAGATTGAAGACAATATCAAGCTTGTGAACGCCACCAACCCGAATATTGAAACCATAAGAAATTCAATCGTTCCCACTCAGCTTTGTCAGGTGAAATCCAACACCGGCTTTAGCACAGACTTTGGTCTTTTTGAAATTGGCAGAACAGTGAACGGAATGAAAGATAATAACCTCTGTGACGAACACAAAAAGCTTGCTATCACACTTTTCAGCAAAACAAAGAGTGTTGAAGCCCTTTACCTTGAGCTTCGTGATATTCTGGCGATTGTGACAGATGACATAAAGCACCAGTCTCTCACATTTATTCCCGCAGAGGCAACTCATTCATACGAACATCCAAAGAACCTCAATGCAATTCTTTGCGACGGCAAGGAGCTTGGAAAGATGGGCATTGTTCATCCCACAATCTCAAAGAAGATTGATAAGAAAGCATCCATTGTCTTTGCAGAAATTGATGTCCGTGACTTTTCT
>JAZROR010000103.1:0-3531 GCA_045648845.1 Clostridia bacterium | reverse complement strand
AAGGAACAGCTTATGGGTGCTGTTGAAGCCGTATTCCGTTCATGGGATAACCCCAGAGCAAACGTTTACCGTCGTGACAACGATATTCCTTATTCATGGGGTACAGCTGTTAACGTACAGATGATGGCTTTCGGTAACATGGGCGACGATTGTGGTACAGGTGTTGCGTTCACTCGTGACCCAGCTACAGGTGACCGTGGTCTTATGGGCGAATTCCTTGTTAACGCACAGGGCGAAGACGTTGTTGCAGGTGTTCGTACACCTATGCCTATCGCTCAGATGGCAGAGAAGTTCCCTGAAGCATTTGATGAATTCAACAAAGTTTGTGCTATTCTCGAAGACCATTACAGAGATATGCAGGATATGGAATTCACAATCGAAAACAAAAAGCTCTTCATGCTCCAGACAAGAAACGGTAAGAGAACAGCAAAAGCTGCTCTTAAGATTGCTTGTGACCTCGTTGACGAGGGTATGATTGATAAGAAGCAGGCTGTTGCTATGATCGACCCAAGAAACCTTGACACACTTCTCCACCCACAGTTCGATGCAAAAGCTCTCAAAGCTGCAACACCTATGGGCAGAGGTCTTGGTGCATCTCCTGGTGCTGCTTGCGGTAAAGTTGTTTTCACAGCTGAAGATGCGGAAAGCTGGAATGCACGTGGCGAAAAGGTTATCCTCGTTCGTCTTGAAACATCACCTGAAGACATCACAGGTATGAAAGCTTCACAGGGTATCCTCACAGTTCGTGGTGGTATGACATCACACGCAGCCGTTGTTGCTCGTGGTATGGGTACTTGCTGCGTATCAGGTTGTGGCGATATCAATATGGACGAAGAAAACAAGAAGTTCACACTTGCTGGCAAGACCTTCACAGAAGGCAGCGAAATTTCAATCGATGGTTCAACAGGTAACATCTATGATGGTATTATCCCAACAGTCGACGCTGAAATCGCTGGTGAATTCGGCAGAATTATGCAGGGGGCTGACGAGTTAAGAACACTTAAAGTAAGAACAAACGCCGATACTCCTGCTGACGCTAAGAAAGCAAGAGAACTTGGTGCTGAAGGTATCGGTCTTTGCCGTACAGAACATATGTTCTTTGAAGCTGAAAGAATTGCTGCATTCCGTGAAATGATTTGTGCTGACACAGCAGAAGAAAGAGAAGCAGCACTCGATAAGATTCTTCCTTATCAGCAGGGCGACTTCGAAAAGCTTTACGAAGCTCTTGAAGGTAACCCCGTAACAATCAGATTCCTTGATCCTCCTCTCCATGAATTCGTTCCCACAGAGGAAGCTGACATCAAGGCGCTCGCTGATGCTCAGGGCAAGACAGTTGAAGACATCAAGGCTATCATTTCAAGCCTCCACGAATTCAACCCAATGATGGGTCACCGTGGTTGCCGTCTTGCTGTAACTTATCCTGAAATTGCAAAGATGCAGACAAAGGCTGTTATCCGTGCGGCTATCAACGTTAAGAAGGCTCATCCCGATTGGAATGTAGTTCCCGAAATTATGATTCCTCTCCCTGGCGACCTCAAAGAATTCAACTTTGTTAAGAAAGATGTTGTTGCAACAGCAGATGCAGAAATCGCTGCAGCAGGCGTTGAACTCCACTATGAAGTTGGTACAATGATGGAAATTCCAAGAGCTTGTCTTACAGCTGATGCTATCGCAACAGAAGCTGAATTCTTCTGCTTTGGTACAAACGACCTTACACAGATGACATACGGTTTCTCACGTGATGACGCTGGTAAGTTCCTTGATGCATACTATGATGCAAAAATCTTTGAAAACGACCCATTTGCAAAACTTGACCAGACAGGTGTTGGTCAGCTTATGGAAATGGCTGTTGCAAAGGGTACAAAGGTTAGACCTGAACTTCACTGCGGTATCTGCGGTGAGCACGGTGGCGACCCCGTATCAGTTGAATTCTGCCATAAGATTGGACTTGACTACGTTTCTTGCTCACCTTTCCGTGTTCCGATTGCAAGACTTGCAGCGGCTCAGGCAGCTATCAAGGATATGAAAGAATATACACTTATGATAATTTAAGAGGGTTACCACTCGGTAGCCCTCTTTTATTGTACAGATAGCTGCCTTTCGCATGAATATTATCTCAAAGAGGGTCTAACCCCCTTTGAAACCCCTTTCTGCTATCAAAGTCTCAACAGATGTAGCTGTTCATCTTTTTCCATTTTGCTGACGCTCGGGAGTTCAATATATATTGAACGCACTCGCTAAAAACGGCTGACGAAAAAGGGAACTGATGTCTGCCGTTTTTCACCAAAACAAAAAAATCTTCACAAACATCTGTAACTCGACTTTTCAAAAGCAGGTTTTTGGGGTCCGTCTCTGTGAGAATTTAAGACCCTAAAGGAATACTGCGGTCTATATTCCGCTTTAGGCGAGAGGCGAGTGATAGCTGTTTGCGAAAGTTGGAGAAAGGCACAAAAATCGGCGTCACATTTACCTTTGCTGGTGACGCCGATTTAATGAGTTCAAACAATAGGTTTGTTTTTCCGAATGGTTGTGTCTTTGGACAAATTGAGCAACTACAGATATCCAAGGCTTTTGCAGCGGAACGGGGGTTCAAGGGGGACTGTCCCCCTTGAAATAAAAAATGTTATTTGAAAAGGAGTATAATCTGATACTCCTTTTTTTAATGCACACACTTCTTGCATGGACTTTTTTCTTTTTCTCCTTTTTCCAATATTGTCTCTATTGCATTTTTACCCGCACAAGTTTTCTTTAAATGATAACATTTCCCCGTTGGTGTTATATAGACTCTATTTTCTTCTGCTACCACAACATTATCTTCTAATTGAATATAACATATATCTTCTTTATCAATTGTATCATTTATATACCCTGCAATATAAAAAGGTACTGCTAAAATACCCACGCACAATCCTGCTATCAGTCTATTTCTTATCCACATTTTCATCACTCCATTTTTTGTTTTATCACATATTGAGATAAAAGTCAATATCTCATTTTGCGATTGTTTATAATAATGGAGAGGTGTTTTTATGAGATTAAAAGAATTGAGAGAAGATTTGGATATTCCACAAAGAGTAATTGCCGAATACTTACACATAAAGCAAAACACTTATTCTCAATACGAAAATGGTCAACGTCAGCTCCCTATTGACGTTCTTGTAAAGCTGTCAACATTTTTCAATGTTTCTACAGATTATATTCTTGAAATTTCAAACGAAAAATAATGTTTTTCTTGACAGAATTATCGCCTTATTATAAAATAAAACAAACTAAAGGCGGTGAATTTATGGCAACAAATTGCGAAACCTGTGCAAACTATGAATATGATGAATATTTTGAATGCTACGTCTGTGCCATAAACCTTGACGAAGACGATATGCAAAAATTTTTGAGCGGTAGCGATTTTGACTGTTCTTTCTGGCAAAACGGCGACGAATATGCCGTTGTACGAAAGCAAAACTAAATCCGTGCAAAGCAAAACCCCCATACGATGTATGGGGGTTATTTTATTTTCTGTTTATACCTGAGCAG
>JAZROR010000102.1:0-1837 GCA_045648845.1 Clostridia bacterium | reverse complement strand
GGAGATTTTTATGAAAAAAGAACTTGAAATTGGACAAATAGTGAATACGCACGGGCTTCGTGGGGATGTTAAGGTTATGTACTGGTCTCATCAAACTCCGAGCCCAAGCGGTCTTAGGAAGACAATACTAATGGCCAACTCCTTGGCACACAGAACGACATGGCTACGATCCGACTTGGAGATTTTTATGAAAAAAGAACTTGAAATTGGACAAATAGTGAATACGCACGGACTCCGTGGTGATGTCAAGGTTATGTACTGGTGTGATGACCCTGAAATTTTTCACGGGCTTGCGTATGTTAACATAAATGGTGAAGAATTTGACATTGAAAAGTCAAGAATTCACAAAAATATGGTGATTTTGAAGCTTCGCGGCATTGACGATATAAACGATGCGGAAAAATACCGCAACAAAATTCTCACAGTTCCAAGAGAGGAACTTGGTGAGCTTCCTGAGGGTGCATATTACATTTGCGACCTTTTGGGTTGCAGTGTTGAAACTCTTGAGGGAAAGCTTTTGGGAAAAATCTGCGACATAATCAAGACAGGCAGTAACGATGTGTATGTTGTTGAAAATGAAGACAAAAAGCAGGTGCTGATTCCCGTTATTGACGATGTTATAAAAAATGTTGATATCGAGGAAAAGCGGATTTTGATAGAACCCTTAAAAGGATTGATTGACTGATGGCAAATTTGAGAGTTGATATTTTAACACTCTTTCCCGAAATGTTTGATGCAGTGCTAAACAGCAGCATAATCGGGAGGGCAGTGGAAAACGGCATACTTGAAATAAATTGTGTGCAGATAAGGGATTTTGCTTTCAACAAGCACAGACAAGTGGATGATTATCCTTACGGCGGCGGTCAGGGGATGGTTATGCAGGCAGAACCCATATACCTTGCTTATATGAGCGTGTGTGAGGGGCTTTCCTATAAGCCCAAAACCATATATTTGTGGGGTCAAGCAAACACCATTCGACAGTCAACGGCAAAGAGGCTTTCAAAGGAAATACACCTTGTGCTTATTTGTGGGCATTATGAGGGTGTTGACCAGAGAGTTTTGGACGAAATTGTGGATATGGAGATTTCACTGGGAGATTTTGTACTTACCGGTGGCGAAATTGGGGCTATGGCTGTGGTGGATGCTACTGCAAGAATGATTCCGGGTGTGCTTGCCTCGGAGGTAGCCTTTTCGGATGAATCGCACTACAGCGGACTTTTGGAATATCCTCAGTATACAAGGCCTGCTGTTTGGCACGAAAGAGAAGTTCCTGAGGTGTTGCTCAGTGGAAATCACAAGCTTATTGAGGAGTGGAAACGATTTTCCGCTCTCAAAAATACCTTTGAAAAGCGAAAAGGGATGCTTAGTCGCGCAAAACTTTCAAAAAAAGATTTGGAAACTGTTGAAAGTTTCAGAAAAAATTAGCTGGTAAATTGTTTAAAATTTCAATATACTGTTGTTTTTTGACACAATTTATGATACAATTATCCTATTGAGAACTTGACAATTAGATAAGAGATAAATTTAGAAAAATCGGAGGGATCCTGATGAAATGTTTAAACTGTGGAGCAGATATTTATGAAGGCATCAAAAAATGCCCATACTGCAAAACCTTGACCCCAGATGTGAATGAAGACGAAAAATTTAGAAATTTTGACTTTAAGTATACAATTACTTCAACCGAACAGGTAAGAAAGATTCACGATTCGGTGAATGAAGTGAGAAAGGAAACAAAAAAGAACGCGCTTGAAAAGTTCCTTGCTGCAAGACGCGCTAAAAAGCGTGCCGCAAGACGTGCTGCAAGACGCGGTGAAATTCCTGAGAAAAAGCCTTTGTT
>JAZROR010000101.1:0-8589 GCA_045648845.1 Clostridia bacterium | reverse complement strand
TGCTGAATTTGACTATGCAGGAACTCAGGCGTGTCTTGCTCTCAAAGAAGAGGGTTATGAGGTTGTCCTTGCAAACTCCAACCCTGCGACAATTATGACTGATACCACCATTGCTGACAAGGTTTATATGGAGCCTCTTACCCTTGAGTATATTGCCCGTATTATCCGCTATGAAAGACCCGACGCTATCGTTCCGGGTATCGGTGGACAAACAGGTCTTAATCTTGCTATGCAACTTGAAAAGAAAGGCATTCTCAAAGAATGCGGTGTTGAGCTTCTCGGTACAAAAAGCGAAAGTATTGAGCGTGCCGAAGACCGTGAGCTTTTCAAAGAACTTTGCCAATCTATTGGCGAACCTGTCATTCCTTCTGAAATCACATATTCACTTGACGAAGCAAAAGAAGCCGCAAAAAGAATCGGCTATCCCGTTGTTCTCCGTCCTGCTTTCACCCTTGGCGGAACAGGTGGTGGCTTTGCATATAGTGAAGAAGAACTCATCGAAATCGGTACAAATGCATTCAAGCTTTCACCCGTGTCACAGGTACTTATTGAAAAGAGCGTAAAAGGCTACAAAGAAATCGAGTTTGAAGTTATGCGTGACTCAAACGACACAGCAATCACCATCTGCGGCATGGAAAACATCGATCCTGTTGGTGTTCACACAGGTGACAGTATCGTTGTTGCACCAATCCTTACACTTAATGACCACGACCTTAAAATGCTCAACGACAGTGCTATAAAAATTATTCGTGAGCTCAAAATCGAGGGCGGCTGCAACGTTCAGTTCGCTCTTAACCCCGAAACCTCTGAATATTATCTTATTGAGGTTAACCCCAGAGTTTCACGTTCTTCCGCCCTTGCATCAAAGGCAAGCGGTTACCCAATAGCACGTGTTACTGCAAAAATTGCAGTAGGCATGTCCCTTGAAGAAATCAAAATTGCAAACACAAACGCAGCATTCGAGCCACGTCTTGACTATATAGTTGCAAAGTTCCCAAGATTCCCCTTTGATAAATTTACATCAGCCAGCAACAAGCTTGGCACACAGATGAAAGCAACGGGTGAGGTTATGGGTATTGGTTCTACTTTGGAAGAATGTATGCTTAAATCTGTTCGCTCACTTGAAATCGGTGTAAACCATTTCTGGATGGCTAAATTTGAAAATATGTCAGACAGCGACCTTCTTGAATACATCAAGGAATTCCGCGATGACACAATATATGCTGTTGCTCAGCTTTTAAGACGCGGAAAGACAGTTGAAGAACTCCACGAAATCACCATGATTACCTCCTACTTCCTTGAGGCAATCAAGAGAATAACCGACTTTGAGGAAGTAATCAAGGCTAACAAAAATGATGCTGTAATCCTCAAAGACGCAAAAGTTATGGGCTTCAGTGATGCATTTATCGCAAAGCTTTGGAACGAATCCGAGCTTGACGTCTTCAATATGAGAAGAAAAAATAAGATTATGCCTGTTTACAAAATGGTTGACACATGCCACACCGGTGCATATATTCCTTATTTCTACTCTACTTACACTGGCGAAAACGACTCCAGAATAACAGACAAAAAATCGGTGGTTGTTCTTGGTGCAGGTCCTATCCGTATCGGTCAAGGTGTTGAATTTGACTATTCAACAGTTCACGCTGTTACCACAATCAAGAATTCAGGCTATGAAGCCATCATCATAAACAATAACCCCGAAACAGTTTCAACCGACTATACAACAGCGGACAAGCTCTACTTTGAACCTCTCACAACCGAGGATGCTATGAACATTATCCTCTTCGAAAACCCCGAGGGCACAATCGCATCACTTGGTGGACAGACTGCTATCAACCTTGCACAGCCCCTCACCGACCGCGGTGTGAAAATCATTGGTACTGACTGTGAAGCAATCGACAGAGCCGAAAACCGTGACGCATTCGAAAAAATTCTCAAGAAACTTAACATTCCTCAGCCAAAGGGTAAGGCTGTTACAAAAATTGAAGACGGCGTAAAAGCTGCAGAAGAAATCGGCTATCCCGTTCTGGTACGTCCAAGCTTCGTCCTTGGCGGCCGTGCAATGCAGATTGTTGCAAACGAGGAAGCTCTTCGTCACTACCTCAAAACAGCGGTTGAAATCGACGAGGACAAGCCTGTATTGGTTGACAAATATATTGTCGGAAAAGAAGTTGAAATTGACGCTATCTGTGATGGTAAAGACGTTTTTGTCCCCGGCATTATGGAACTTGTTGAACGTACCGGTATCCACAGCGGTGACTCAATAAGCGTTTACCCTTCATTCAGCATTTCAGAAAAGGTTAAAAAGACCATTCTCAAATATGCAAAGCAGCTTGGTCTTGGCATTGGAATTGTTGGTCTTTACAACATCCAGTTCATTGTTGACAAAGACGATAATGTGTTTATCATCGAAGTTAACCCCCGTTCTTCAAGAACTGTTCCCTTCCTTTCAAAAGCTACGGGCTACAGCCTTGCTGATATTGCTACAAATGTTATTATGGGCAAGAGCCTCAAATCTCAGGGAATCAAAAAGACATATCCAAAGGAGAAAAATCGTTGGTATGTAAAAGTTCCTGTGTTCTCATTCAACAAACTTCGCGGACTTGATGCGTACCTCTCACCCGAAATGAAATCAACAGGTGAAGCAATCGGCTATGACGACAAACTCAACCGTGCACTTTATAAGGCACTTCAGGCACCAGGGATGAAGCTCCAGAATTATGGAACTGTTCTCGTAACGGTGGCAGATAAAGACAAAGAAGAAGCCCTCTCCCTTATCCGTCGCTTCTACAATCTTGGGTTCAACATTCAGGCGACAAGTGGAACTGCAGAATTCCTTAAGAAAAACGGAATCCGCACCCATGCATTTAAGAAAATAAGCGAGGGTAGTGAAGAAATCCCCGAGGCAATCCGTCAGGGTCATATTTCTTACCTAATCAACACCAGTGACGTCAGCACAAACTCTGCTCATGATGGTCAGGAAATCAGAATTTTAGCAACCGAAAACAATGTAAACCTCTTCACTGCACTTGATACAGTTCAGGTTTTGGTTGACGTTCTTGAAGAAAATACAATCTGCATTTCTACCATTGACGCTTAAGAAAGGTGAATTTCACTGTGAAACAAGAAATTTTTACTATACTTGAAAACAAAAAAATTGCGAAGGACATCTTTTTGCTTGTTCTTTCAGGAGACACAAGCAGCATAGTGCGTCCCGGTCAGTTTGTAAACATCAAGCTTGAAGGACAGTATTTAAGACGTCCTATATCAATCTGCGATTATGACGAAAACACTTTGACTCTTATTTACAAGGTTGTGGGCGTAGGCACAGAAAAAATGAGTGAATATAAGCCCGGCCGCGAACTTGATATCCTTATTGCTCTTGGCAACGGCTTTGATACATCAAAAAGCGGCACCTCCCCCCTCCTTATCGGTGGCGGCGTTGGTGTCCCGCCTATGTATAACCTTTGTAAAAAACTGATTTCTGAGGGCAAAAAGCCAACTGTTATTCTTGGTTTTAACAGCCGTGAGGATGTCTTCTCTGAAGAAGAATTTAAGGCTCTTGGGGTTGAAACAATAGTTACAACCGCAGACGGCTCTTATGGAATACACGGCTTTGTCACAGATGCTATGAAAGATATTTCTTATGATTATTTCTTCACCTGCGGTCCTGAACCGATGTTTCGTGCTATTGAAAAGATTGCCTCGACATCAGGTCAATACAGCTTTGAAGAACGTATGGGTTGCGGCTTTGGTGCTTGTATGGGTTGCTCATGCAAAACCAAATACGGCAACAAAAGAATTTGCAAGGACGGTCCAGTTCTTTTGAGGGAGGAGATTATATGGTAAACACAAAAGTAAACCTTTCAGGAATAACTATTGACAACCCCATAATCCCCGCCAGCGGAACCTTTGGCTTTGGCTATGAATTTGCAGAGCTTTATGACATAAACTGCCTTGGAACATTTTCTTTCAAAGGCACAACCAAAGAACCACGTTTTGGAAATCCTACACCCAGAATTGCTGAATGTCCTATGGGAATGATAAACTCGGTAGGTCTTCAAAATCCAGGCGTTGAGGCTGTTAAAGCCATCGAGCTCCCAAAACTTAAAGAAGTTTTTCATAAACCCGTTATGGCAAACGTCAGTGGATTTTCCATTGATGAATATACTTATACCTGCGAAATGCTTGACAATGAGCCACAAATTGGCTGGTTTGAGGTTAATGTTTCCTGCCCCAACGTTCATGGCGGCGGTATGAGTTTTGGTACATCACCCGAGTCCGCTGCAGAAGTTACAAAAGCTGTTAAAAAAGTTACCACGAAACCCGTTTTCATCAAGCTTTCACCAAATGTCACCGACATTGTATCTATTGCAAAAGCTTGTGAAGACGCAGGTGCTGACGGAATCAGCCTTATCAACACTCTTCTTGGTATGCGGATTGACCTCCAAACGAAAAAATGTGTCATAGCCAACAAAATGGGCGGTTTTTCAGGTCCGGCAATTTTCCCGGTTGCAGTGCGTATGGTTTATCAGGTATATGAAGCAGTGAAAATCCCGATTATCGGCATGGGCGGTGTTTCCTCTGCCGAAGATGTAATCGAAATGATGCTTGCTGGTGCAACAGCTGTGGAGATAGGTGCTGCAAATCTGGTTGACCCATTTGCAAGCCGTGATATAATCGAAAAACTCCCCGAAGTAATGGAAAAATACGGCATAAAAGATTTAAATGATATTATTGGAGGTGCTCACTAATTATGGGTAAAGACGTTATAGTTGCATGCGATTTTGCAACAAAAAAGCAGGTTTTTGATTTTCTTGACTTGTTCAAAGAAGAAAAACCTTTTGTGAAAATTGGTATGGAGCTTTTCTATGCTGAAGGCCCCGAAATTGTCCGTGAAATCAAAAAAAGAGGCCACAAGATATTCCTTGACCTCAAGCTTCACGACATCCCGAATACAGTAAAAAAATCAATGTCAGTTCTTCGTAATCTTGATGTTGATATGACAAATCTTCACGCATCTGGCACAATCCCTATGATGCAGGCTGCGCTTGAGGGCTTGACCCGTGAAGACGGCACTCGCCCTATTCTTATCGCTGTGACTCAGCTCACCTCTACGAGTGAAGAAATTATGAAATCAGACCTTCTTATAAATGAGCCCATCGACAAGGTGGTTATGCACTATGCAGAAAATGCAAAAAAAGCAGGTCTTTATGGTGTTGTTTGCTCACCATTAGAGGCTGAAAAAGTTCACAACACTTGCGGAAAAGAATTTATCACAGTTACCCCGGGTGTGCGCTTTGCAGACGGTGAAAAAGGTGACCAAGTAAGAGTTATGACACCCGCTCAGGCAAAGGAAATAGGCTCTGATTACATAGTTGTGGGACGACCTATAACCGCGGCCGAAGACCCTGTTGTAGCTTACAGAAGATGTGTAAATGAATTTGTTGGATAAGGAGAAAATAACTATGGAAACAAAAATTTTAATTGCAAAAGACTTACTTAAAATCAAAGCTGTATTCTTCCGCCCTGAAGAACCTTTCACATGGGCAAGCGGAATAAAAAGTCCTGTTTACTGTGACAACCGCCTGACTCTCAGTGACACTAATGTGCGCACAGATGTTGAAACAGCTCTCGCTGAAACAATAAAAGAAAACTATCCCGATGCCGAGGTTCTTATGGGAACATCAACAGCAGGTATCGCTCACGCGGCAATTACTGCACACCTTATGGGTCTTCCTATGGGTTATGTAAGAAGCGGTGCAAAAGACCACGGAAGACAGAATCAGATTGAGGGAAAACTCCTCCCCGGTCAGAAAGTTGTTGTTGTTGAAGACCTTATTTCAACCGGCGGCAGCGTTATTGAGGTTGTAAATATCCTCCGCGAAGCCGGTGCAGAGGTTCTTGGCATTGTGTCAATCTTTACCTATGGTATGCAAAAAGGTCTTGACCGTTTGGCTGCTGCAGATGTTAAAAACGTCAGCCTCACAAACTTTGACGTTATTGCAGAGGTTGCTGCAGAAGACGGCTACATTAAAACCGATGATATAAAAAGACTTATTGCTTTCCGCAATAACCCCTCTGATGAATCCTGGATTGGTGCATAATATAAAACATTTAAAAGAAAGGAAGAATTTCAATGAGAAGTGTAATTGATATAAAAGACCTTTCAACCAAAGAACTTGAAGAAATCATAGCAGTTGCAGAGGACATAATCGAAACCCCCGAAAAATATGCCCACAAATGCGACGGCAAAAAGCTTGCAACATTGTTTTTTGAACCCTCCACCCGCACACGCCTCAGCTTTGAGGCTGCTATGTATGAGCTCGGCGGACACGTTCTTTCAATGTCGGATGCAATGTCCAGTTCTGCCGCAAAGGGCGAGAGCGTTGCAGACACCGCAAAAACAGTTTCCTGCTATGCTGACATCATTGCAATGAGACATCCAAAAGAGGGTGCACCTCTTGTTGCCGCAATGAACGCATCAGTTCCGGTAATAAATGCAGGCGATGGCGGTCATAATCATCCAACTCAGACGCTTGCCGATCTTCTCACAATTCATCGTGAAAAAGGCAAATTTGAGGACCTCACGGTTGGTCTTTGCGGTGATCTTAAATTCGGACGCACTGTTCATTCCCTTATAAATGCACTCATCCGTTATAAAGGCATAAAGTTTGTTCTTATCTCACCCGATGAATTGAAAGTTCCAAGTTACGTAAAAAATGAAATCAAAGAATGCGGACTTGAATATGTTCAAACCAAAGATTTGGAAGAATATATGCCACAGCTGGATATTCTATATATGACAAGAGTTCAGCGGGAAAGATTTTTCAATGAGGAAGACTATTTACGACTCAAAGACAGTTATATTCTTACTCCTGAAAAATTGGTGAACGCAAAAAAAGACCTTTCAATTATGCATCCACTTCCCAGAGTAAACGAAATCAGCGTCGCAGTTGATGACGACCCAAGGGCTTGTTATTTCAAGCAGGTGCTGAACGGAAAGTATATGCGTATGGCTTTGATATTGAAGCTTTTGGAGGTAAAATAGTATGAATATTGATTCAATAAAAAACGGATTTGTAATTGACCACATCGAGGCAGGCAAAGGTATGGAGGTTTATAATCTCCTTGCCCTTGATTCCCTTGATTGTTCTGTTGCTATAATCAAAAATGCATCAAGCAGAAAAATGGGCAAAAAAGATATAATAAAAATAGATGCAAAAATTGAGCTTGATATGGACATTTTGGGTTATGTGTCCCCTACTGCAACCGTTGATGTGATTGTAGACGGAAAGCTTTGCGAAAAGAAAAAAATGACTCTTCCTGAAAAGCTCACCAATGTAATATTCTGCAAAAACCCAAGATGCATAACAACCACCGAACAAGAGCTTCCAAACATCTTTAAGCTTACAAATCGTGAACTACACGAATACAGATGTGCATACTGTGAAGCAAAAGCCAGCAAATAGTTTTTAACACACAAAAACACACCTGCAAAATCTTGCAGGTGTGTTTCTTTATGTAGTTTAATTAGTCAACTTTTACTTTTACAACAATTTTCTTAACGTGTGAAACCTCTCCAGCAGCTCTTCCGGGAGCATGAACATCATCCGGGAAAAGAATTGCAAAATTGCCTCTCTGCATATCCAATACAACAGGGTTTTCAGCAACAAGCAAAGAAAAGTCCTTTTCAGCATTATAATCTGTTGTAACCGTACAATTCTTGATGTTCTTCCAATAAATACTTTCGTGTCCTGAAATTATATACTGAATATCAACATAATCCTTATGTGCTTCATAAACAACATCACCTGTTTTTGTGTCATATTCGCTTATGCTGGCATAAACATCACTGCCGTCAATATCATATTTTCCAGGTAAAAGCAACTCGCGTGATGCTTTTTCAATAAAAGCAAATGCCTTTTTGTACTTTTCACCAAGACCCAGATATAAATCCTTGTTTTCAATCAAATCGTAAATCATTTTTTGTCCTCCCATTTGTATAAAATATGCCGCATTGTTAAACGCGGCATATTTCACTTTAAAGAATTTACTTAATTATTTTGTAGTAAAAAATCTATAAAGAATTGTCGCGATTTCTGCTCTGGTTGTATCTGCCTTGGGATTAAGTGTATCCTTAGTTCTACCAGTCATTAATCCGCTACCAGCTGCCCACTGCATTGCAGGAATTGCATATTCAGAAATCTGGCTGTAGTCTGTGTATGAAAGAATGTTTGTATTTTCACCAACAGATACATCGTATCCCTTATATGCTGCATATCTGAACATAATTGCTGCAATCTGTTCACGTGCTATGTTATCATCAGGTGCAAATTCTGTTTCGGTATAGCCGTTTACGATACCATTCTTTGCAGCCCATTCAACTGCATCAACATAGTACTCACCATTCTTCAAGTCAGCAAATGTTGAATCTTCTGTAGCTTCAGGCTTACCCTCTGCTCTCCAGAGAACAGTTACCAGCATTGCTCTTGTAACAGTTGCATCAGGTTCAAATGTCTTATCGCCTGTTCCTATCATCATACCGTTGTTAAGAACATAGTCAACACCTTCATGATACCAAAG
>JAZROR010000100.1:0-14147 GCA_045648845.1 Clostridia bacterium | reverse complement strand
GATTTTATGAAAGGCACAAATGAAAAGTCTGTGTCAAAGGGAACGATTATTATTGCTACTGTCAAAGGGGACATTCACGATATAGGAAAAAATATTGTGAAGCTTCTTCTCGAAAATTATGGTTTTGATGTTATTGATATGGGAAAGGATGTACCCCCTGAAAAAATAGTGGAAAAGGTTATTGAAAAGGAGTGTGCTCTTGTGGGACTCAGCGCTCTTATGACCACCACTGTTCCGGCGATGGAAGAAACCATAAGACAACTGAGAAAACAAGCACCGTGGTGCAAAACTGTGGTGGGTGGAGCTGTTCTTACAAAAGACTATGCCAAAAAAATCGGGGCGGATAAATATGCCAAGGATGCTATGGAAACAGTTCGCTATGCGGAGGAAATTTTTGAATAGTTAAACTTTGCATTATGAGAAAGAAGGACATAAAAAATGAATATGATTTTTGAAAGAAAACTTCCCATACCGAAGGAAGTAAAAGAGCTTTACCCCTTGTCACCGAAACTTAAGAAAACAGTGGATGAAAGGGTAAAGACACTCAGGGATATTTTCACGGGCAAATCAGAAAAACTTGTGCTTGTTATAGGTCCGTGCTCGGCTGATAATGAAGACAGCGTTATTGATTATATATCAAGGCTTCAGGCTGTTCAGGAAAAGGTGGAAGATAAAATTTTTATCGTTCCCAGAATATACACCAACAAGCCAAGAACAACGGGAGACGGATACAAGGGTATGCTTCATCAGCCTGACCCAAATGAAAAGCCTGATATGTACAAAGGGATTGTTGCAATCCGTGAACTCCATATCCGTGCTCTTAAGGAGACGGGATTCTCCTGTGCGGATGAAATGCTTTATCCTGAAAATCACAGATATTTAAATGATATATTGGCATATGTGGCCATCGGGGCGCGTTCGGTGGAAAACCAACAGCATCGCCTTACTGCCAGCGGACTTGATATTCCAGTGGGTATGAAAAATCCTACAAGTGGCGACATTTCTGTTATGATGAATTCTATTACTGCTGCCCAGCACAGCCATACATTTATTTACAGAGGCTGGGAGGTTAACTCAAAAGGAAATGATTTGGCCCATGCAATTCTTCGTGGATATGTGAATAAGCATGGACAGTCTATGCCGAATTATCACTATGAGGATTTGGTTCATCTTTACGAAACTTATAAGGAGTCGGGACTTAAAAATCCTGCGGTTATCATTGACACCAACCATGCGAATTCGGGAAAGAAACATCTTGAGCAACCAAGAATTGCAAAAGAAGTTCTTCATAGCTGCCGTCACGATGCGGACGTGAAGAAAATGGTAAAAGGATTTATGATTGAAAGCTATATCGAAGACGGAGCACAAAAAATAGGCGAGTGCATTTATGGAAAGTCAATTACTGACCCCTGTCTTGGCTGGGAAAAGACAGAAAGACTTATTCTTGATATAGCTGATTTACTATAAGTAACTTTAAATTAAAGAGGAATGGTGTTTTTATGGACAAGCAAAGACAAGAAGCCAGGGAAGCTGTAAAAAATCTTCCCCTCAAAGAAAAAATAAAGCATTTCTGGTATTATTACAAAATACATACAATATGTATCGCTTTTGCGGTTATACTCATTGTCACAACCACCGTCCAGTGTATGAGGCAGACAAAATATGATATGAGCATAGCGTATTACAGCGTGAGACATGTGGAACAACCACAGCTTGATGCACTTACTGATATTTTAGAGACTGTGGTAGAGGACAGTAATGAAAATGGCTCTGTTGATGTGTTTATATCATTCCTTTCAGGTGACATAACAGCCAAGCTTCTTGACCAGTATGCACAGATGGGTTATCAAAAGATGCAGATTGAAGTTGCGACAGACGAATATCAAAGCTTTATATTGGACGACGCTTATCTTGATATGATGGAAAGGCTTTATCCTGATATTATAGACAGCATTTTGAAAATAAGCGATGTTCCTGAAATAAAGGAAACTATTGGTCTTTCTGAAGGTGAAGAACTGTATCTTGTTACTACCAAAATGTTTGAAAGGTCAAAGGACGATGAGGATAAGGTGAACGAACACAAAAATGCGGTAGTAATAAAAGAATATTTTGAACAAAAAATTAAATAAAACAAAAAGGATGCCCTTTAATTTTAAGGGCATCCTTTTTTCTTTGACAAATCAAAGGTTAGTCCATTTTGTCAACAATCGGTTCGTCTTTAAAGAAGAAAGAAATTGACCAAAGACCGGCAATACCTACAAGGGTAAAGATTATACGGCTGATAAGAGAAAGTTGTCCGCCGAAAAGCGAGGCAACAATATCTATACCGAAAAGACCGATACTTCCCCAGTTGATTGCACCGATTATGACAAGAATCAAAGCAATAACGTTCATATCAGTAAACCGCTCCTTTTTTAATGATTGATTTGTTCACTTTTATTTTGGCATCAATAACAAAAAAGTATTCATCCATATTTTGAATAAAGGTTCAAGATTTGCAAACAATAAATAAAAAAAGAAACGGAATTTTATTTTATGATAAAAAAATTTATTCTTAAAATGTTTGTTGTAACTTTAGCGTTTTTTGCTGCTTGTTTTATTGTGGGAAATTCAAAGGGAAATAATAATGTTTATGAAAAGGGAAACGATAATTCGCATATTGAAGCGGCACGGGAAATCTCGGCTTTTGAGGGCGTTATGGATGCTGCGGTGATAAGCTATGAGGGAAAGACCATGGCGGGAGTAAGCATTGATGAAAACTGTGACAAGGAAGAAATTATACTTTTTGCGGAAAGTGTTTTGAAAAGGGTCTTAGGTGAGGGTGTGGAATATTATGTATCGGTGGGAGACGAAACAGCAGAAAAGATAATTGAGCTTAGTCTTTACCTTGATACAGATTTGGACAAGAATGTTCTTGAGCAGAGGACAAGATTTTTGCTCGAGGGAAACAACAAAATTTGACAAAATTATTTTATTGTGTTAATATAAACTATATACAAATTTTCATTTGGAGTGATAAAAATGCGTTGTTTGTTTTGCGGACATCTTGAAAGCAAGGTTATTGATTCCCGTTCAACAGAAGAGGGAACAACCATCCGCCGCCGCAGAGAATGTCTTGAGTGCGGCAAGAGATTTACTACATACGAAAAGATAGAAACAATCCCTATGATTGTTGTGAAAAAGGACGGGCTTCGTGAGACCTGGGACAGAGAAAAGGTTCTCAACGGAATTCTCCGTGCCTGTGAAAAACGTCCTGTGACTTTGAGCGATATCGAAAAGCTCATTGATGACATTGAGTCAAAGCTTTATAATATGCTGGAGCGTGAGGTTACCTCTGAAAAGATTGGCGAAATGGTTATGGAGCGTCTTAAAGATCTTGATGATATTGCATACGTGAGATTTGCATCGGTATACCGTCAGTTCAAGGACATAAATTCATTTATGGACGAGCTTGCCAAAATTATAAAAAAAGCTTGACAACACGCGCATTTTGTGATAATATAAGTACAACGTAATATGGTTTCAAAAGAGTGAGGCAGGCCTCACTCTTTTGCATTAAAAACGGAGGAAGCTATGGCATATTCAAAACTTGAAAAAATGATTATTGATATGGCGACTCCCATTGCTGAAGATTTGGGATGCTATATCTATGACACCGAGTTTGTCAAGGAAGGAACGATGAAATACCTCAGGATTTATGCTGATAAGGAAGATGGAGGAATTTCCATTGATGAGTGTGAACGCATAAATCGAAAGATGGGAGAAATCCTTGACGAGAAAGACCCGATAAAAGAAAATTATGTTCTGGAGGTTTCGTCCCCCGGAATTGAGAGAAAGTTGAAAACACAGTGGCATTTTGAAAAGTATAACGGCAGACAAATTGACGTGGGACTTTATAAGGCTGTGGACGGAAGCAAGACCTTGAGTGGTATTCTCAAAGCTTTTGAAGACGGAAACTTAAAGCTTGAAACAGACAGTGGCGAAAAGACCTTTGGTCTTGATGAAACAACTTTTGTAAAATTACATTTTGATTTTTAAGATACAAATAAATTTTTAGGAGATGGTGATTAAAAATGAGCGCAGAATTATTTTTGTTGTTGGATGAAATTGAAAAGGAAAAAGGCATAAGCCGTGACGTTGTTCTTGACGCACTCAGTGGTGCACTCCTCAGTGCCTACAAAAAGAACTTTGGTGCTGTTCAGGACGCAAAGGTTATCATTGATGAAGAGAGTGGCGATATTAAGGTTTATGCACGCAAAGACATTGTAGAAGAAGTAGAAGACAGAGAATGTCAGATTTCTGTTGAGGATGCAAAAAAAGTTGACCCAAGATATGAAGCGGGTGATGTTCTTGAAACAGAGGTTACACCTGCGGCGTTTGGCAGAATTGCAGCACAGACAGCACGTCAGGTTGTTCTTCAAAGAATTCGTGAGGCAGAACGTGAAAAGGCGTTTGATGCATTTTCGGACAGAGAAAATGATATAATGACAGCAACAGTAAGAAAAATTGACAGAAGAAACATTATGCTTGAAATCGGCGATACTGAATCTGTACTTATGCCCAACGAACAGGTTAAAAACGACAACTACAAGCCCGGCGCAAAGTACAAGGTTTTTGTGGTTGAGGTTGCGAATTCAGTGCGTGGTGTTCACCTTGTTGTATCACGTTCACACCCAGGTCTTGTAAGAAGACTTTTCGAGCTTGAAGTTCCTGAAATCAAAAAGGGCATTATTGAAATCAAGGGCCTCACCCGTGAACCTGGTTCACGAAGTAAGATTGCGGTTCATTCCACAATGGAGAATGTTGACCCTGTTGGTACTTGTATCGGTCCAAAGGGCATGAGAGTTCAGGCTGTTATTGATGAACTTCGGGGCGAAAAAATTGATATCATCAGATATAGCGATGACCCGGCAGAATATATTACTCAGGCGCTTAGTCCTGCTAAAGTTGTTTCAATCACAGTTGACGAAGAAAAGAAGATGTGCAGCGTGGTTGTGCCCAGCGACCAGCTTTCACTTGCTATCGGTAAAGAAGGCCAGAATGCCCGTCTTGCAGCGCGATTAACTGGTTGGAAGATTGACTTGAAGGCTGAAGAAACAGAGGCGGAAGAAGCTTAAAAATTTGAAAGGTCGGTTTTTTATATGGCTGTTACACGTATGTGTGTTGCTTGCAGAGAGGTTAAAGAAAAACAGCTGCTTGTACGCATTGTCAGGGACAAAGGCGATGCATCAGTAGATTTAACAGGCAAGGCTTGTGGCAGAGGTGCATATATTTGCAAGGAAAGCGATTGCATAAAAAAAGCCCAAAAAAGCCGTGCTCTTGAAAGAAGTCTTTCTTGCGGTGTGGATGCAGGGATTTATGAAAAACTTGAGGAGCTTGTTGCAAATGGAGAATGAGAAATTTTTCAGGATGCTGGGGCTTGCGACCAGGATGCGAGGTGTGGTCTTTGGCGAGGGTGCTGTTCGTGACAGCATCAAATCGGGCAAAGCAGAAATTGTTATTGTTTCAGAGGATGCCTCGGAGAATACAAAAAAAAGATTTAAAAACAGTTGTGATTTCTATGAAAAAAAACTTGTAATATATAGTGACCGCTTTCAGCTTGGAAAGTATACAGGTCGTGACTTTGCAGTGGTGATTGCGGTGACTGATAAAAATATTGCAAAGAGTATAATTGATATATTTGGTGAAGAAATGGGAACTGTTTAAGTAAAATCCGGAATTTTGACCGGAGAAACTGATTTTAAGAAAATCGGGAGGAAAAGATTATGACAAAAATCAAAGCTTATGAGCTTTCAAAAGGATTTGGAATACCCAGCAAAGAAATCGTAAAAGTTTTGCATGATTACGGTGTTTCAGAAAAAAATCATATGAGTGCACTTGATGAAAAGGAACTGGATGTTATTTTTGAATATTACACCCAGAAAAATCAGGTAGAGGATTTTTCTGCACTTTTTGCTGTAGTTGAAGAGCCAAAGAAAGAAGAAAAAACGGAAGAAAAAGCTGAAAAAGCCAAGGAACAGAAGATTGAGAGCGAGGGTGGCTTTCAGACCGAGGAAATCCCCGCCCGCAGAACACGTGTGGTTGATACCCGTGTTAATGCAGTTGATCTTGACAGACTTGACAACGAAAAGCTTGAAGAACTTATTCCTGAAAATGTAAAGACTCAAGGGGCTGGAAAGCAGAAGATAAAAACAGGCAACAAAAAGAGCAAGCTTGTTAAGGAAAAGCAGGATCCAAAAGACTTTGAAAAAATTGCGAAGAAAGAAAAGAAACAGGAAACGGAGACCATCCTTGTTCCTGATGCGATCACTGTTGGTGAGCTTTCTGAAAGACTTGGAAAACCCAGCACAGAGGTTATAAAAAAGCTTATGATGCTTGGTATCATGGCATCTGTCAATGAAACCCTTGACTTTGATACAGCATCTTTAATTGTGGAAGATTTTGGAGGCAAGGTCGAACGTGAAATAATTCTTACAGAAGAGGATAAACTATTTAACGACGTTGAAGATTCACCTGAGTCTTTGATTCCTCGTTCACCGGTTGTTGTTGTTATGGGTCACGTTGACCACGGAAAGACTTCGCTTCTTGATACCATAAGAAATGCAAATGTTACCGAGGGCGAATTTGGTGGAATTACTCAGCATATCGGTGCTTATCGTGTTCGTATCAATGACAAAAAGATTACTTTCCTTGATACACCTGGCCACGAAGCATTTACTGCAATGCGTGCAAGAGGTGCTTTGGTTACAGATATTGCGATTTTGGTTGTTGCGGCGGACGACGGAATTATGCCCCAGACTATTGAGGCTATAAACCACGCAAAAGCTGCAAATGTTTCAATTATTGTTGCAATTAACAAAATTGACAAAGAGGGTGCAAACCCCGACAGAGTCCGTCAGGAGCTTACCGAACACGGCCTTGTTCCTGAAGAATGGGGTGGTGACACCATCTGCGTTGAAGTTTCTGCAAAGATGAAAATGAATATCGATAAGCTTCTTGAAATGGTTTTGCTTGTTGCTGAAATGAAAGAACTGAAAGCAAACCCCAACCGTTTGGCAAAGGGTACTGTTATTGAAGCACAGCTTGACAAGGGACGCGGTCCTGTGGCTACACTTTTGGTGCAGAATGGTACAATCAAGACAGGTGATATTGTTGTTGCGGGTACTGCTGTGGGCAGAGTCCGTGCTATGAATGATGACAAGGGAAGAGCGATCAAAAAGGCGGGCCCCTCTATCCCGGTTGAAATTCTTGGACTTTCAGAAGTTCCTGACGGCGGCGATGTTTTCTATGTTGTTGAGGACGAACGAAAGGCAAGAGAGGTTGTTGAAGCAAGAAAGTTCAAACAGAAGCAGGAGGCCCAGAAAGCAAGCCAGGCAGTATCTCTTGAAAATCTCTTTGAACAGATTGAAGCCGGCAAGATGAAAGACCTGAATATAATTGTAAAGGCAGACGTTCAGGGCTCTGTTGAAGCGGTACGTCAGTCACTTGAAAGAATTACAAATGAAGAAGTGAGAGTAAATGTTATCCACGGCGCTGTTGGTGCTGTTACCGAATCTGACGTTATGCTTGCCACAGCATCAAATGCGATTATTGTTGGTTTCAACGTGCGTCCAACCCCCGGCGCTACTGTTTCAGCAGATGCATCCGATGTTGATATCCGTCTTTATCGTGTTATCTATGATGCTATTGAAGATATCGAGGCGGCTATGAAAGGTATGCTTGCACCCAAGTTCCAGGAAGTGGTTACAGGGCACATCGAAATCAGAACAACATTCAAGGTTTCAGGCGTGGGAACAATCGGCGGTGCTTATGTTACTGACGGTAAGGTTCAGCGAAACAGCCTTGTGCGCATTGTTCGTGACGGTATTGTTATTCACGAGGGCGAGCTTGGCTCACTCAAGCGTTTCAAAGACGACGTAAAGGAAGTTGCCAGCGGATATGAATGCGGTGTAAGCATCGAAAAATTCAATGACATCAAAGAGGGCGACGTTGTTGAAGCATACGTTATGGAACAAATAATGCCTCAGTAGTTTTGAGGAGAAAAAGCATATAAGAAAGGCGGTGCAAAGATGCCTGCATATAACAGAATAGACAGAATTTCAGAAGAAGTGAAGCGTGAGCTCAGTATGATTATCCGTGAACTCAAAGACCCAAGACTTTCAAAGGCTGTGGTTTCTGTGATAAATGTGAATGTCACAAAGGATTTGAAGTTTGCAAAGGCTTTTATCAGCATTCTTGGGAACGAAGATGTTCAAAAAGACGCTATTGATGCCCTGAAAAGTGCGGCAGGTTTCATCCGTAAGGAAGTTGGACACCGTATAAATTTAAGAAGCACACCTGAATTCACCTTTGTGCTTGACAATTCTATTGAATATGGTGCTCACATAAACGAAGTGTTGAAAAATCTTTGAGGAGAACATTATGTTTGAAAGCGTAATCGAAAAGATAAAAAAGGCAAAAAAGGTTGCTATATTCAATCACGAAAATCCTGACGGAGATGCTCTGGGCAGTGCTTATGCCCTAAAGCTCATAATTAACGCCCTTGGCAAACAATCCGAAGTGTTTTTGCGTCAGGGAGATGAAAGAACAAGAGAATATAAGCTTATCAGGGGCACTGAGCAATCAGGACTTAAAATTGATGATTGTGACCTCAAAATTGCGGTGGACTGTGCAGATATTGACCGTCTTGGTGACCTGAAAGAATGTTTTTCAGGGAATACGGCGGCTATTGACCACCATGTTACACACAAAGACTTTGCAGATGCAACTTTGGTTGTAGCGGATGCTCCCGCTACGGGTGAAATCATATTTGATGTTGCCGAAAAACTGGGAGTTGAGGCAAGTGAGGATATAGCAAACAATCTCTATCTTGCAATCATCTGCGACACGGGGAACTTCAAGTATTCATCAACGACTGCAAAGACGCACTTGGTAGCGGCAAAGCTTATGGAAACGGGAATTGATATAGCAAATCTTTCCAAACAGGTTTTTGACACAAAAAGCATTGAATATCTGAGAGCCTACAAAAAAGGTATTGATAGCCTTGAACTTTTTGCAGACGGGAAAATTGCTGTTCTTGCCATGACTGAAAAGGATTTTCAGGAAATGGGCGTTGACGAGGTGCTGATTGACGGAATTGTTGATTTGCCGAGGTCTGTCGAAGGCGCAGAGGTAGGAGTTTATCTTCGCGAAAGAGAGACGGGCTTCAAAGCAAGTCTCCGTTCAAACGGCGACGTGGATGTGGCGAAGGTTGCGGTTTTATTTGGCGGCGGCGGTCATAAAAAGGCAGGGGGCTGTCTTATAAAGGACACCCTCCAAAATGCGAAAAAGAAACTGGTTAAGGAAATTGAAAAACAACTGAAATAAAGGGGAGGGCACCAAAGATGGACGGAATTATCAATGTAAATAAACCTCTGGGCATTACCTCCCATGATGTTGTATACAGGCTCAGGAAAATTTTAGGCATAAAAAAAATAGGGCATACAGGCACTCTTGACCCTGATGCCAGTGGTGTTCTTCCTATGTGCGTTGGCAAAGGGACAAAACTTGCTGAATATCTTACTGCCAAGGACAAGCAGTATCTTGCTGTGCTTAAACTTGGGGCATTTACTGACACTCAGGACGCCTCAGGAGAGATAATCGAAAGCTTTGAGGTAAGTGTCACCGAAGAAGAAATCTGTGATGCAGTAAAGAAGTTTATAGGGGATATTATGCAAATACCACCTATGTATTCGGCTATCAAAGTAGACGGAAAAAAACTTTATGAACTGGCAAGAGAAGGGAAAACTGTTGAAAGAGAGCCAAGACAAGTCACCATAAAAAATATCGAAATAAAAAGTATAGATATGGAAACAAACACGGTGGAGATGCTGGTTGATTGTTCAAAGGGTACATACATTCGTACACTGTGTAACGATATAGGTGCGGCACTTGGCTGTGGCGGTCATATGGCAGCACTAAAACGCACAAAAAGCGGAAGATTTGATATAAAAGAGTCTTTTACTCTTGATGAGATTGCCAAAATGGCAGAGGAAAATGATTTTTCCTTTATGGTATCTGTGGGTGAGGCTCTACCTGAATATGAAAAGATTGTGCTTGCAGATAAAAATGCACAAAGAGTAAGAAACGGAATAAAAATATCCGTTGAGGGTTTAAATACCGATAAGATTTATAGGGTATTTGATGAACAAGGAGAGTTTTTAGCCTTGGTGCAGCAGACTGAAGACGGATTTACGATAATCAAAAGTTTTTATGGCGGAGCGTAAAAATGATAGTTGCAAAAAGCAATGAACTGAATAATGTGATAACAAAAAAGACCGCAGTAGCACTGGGGTCTTTTGACGCGCTTCACAAGGGTCATCTTGGGGTTATTGAAGAAACTGTTAAATATGCTAAGAAAAACAATGTTTTATCCGTGGTACAGCTGGTGGAAAGAAATGAAACGGATAAGGTCAACACCCTTTCGAAAAGACTTGAAATTCTTGAGAGTATGGATGTGGATGCTGTTGTTATTGAAGAATTTACACCTGAGTTCAAATTGGTGAGGTATGACCGATTCATAGAGGAATTTATTTTTAAAAAGTATAACGCCAAAGCGGTTTTTGCAGGTGAAAATTATCGGTTTGGGTTTATGGCAGAGGGAGATGCTGAAAGCCTCAGGAAAATTTGCGGCAACTTTGACATAGCTGTGTTTATTGTGCCCTGTGTTTTGGAACTTGACAAGGTTATTTCAAGCTCTGCGATACGCAGGTTCGTTTCAAATGGTGAGGTTGAAAAAGCAATGGATTATATGACGAGAGCTTTTTCTGTTTCAGGAGAGGTAATACATGGCAACAGTGTGGGAAGAAAACATGGGTTTCCTACGGCCAATATAAGCATACCAAAAGAACAGATAGTACCAAAAGACGGGGTATATGCCACGAGAGTAAATATTGACGGAAAGACTTATCGCGGGCTTACCAATCTTGGAACAAAGCCGACTGTTGATATAGTTGAACGAAATATTGAAACCTATATTCTGGATTTTGACGGGGACCTTTATGGAAAGAAAATTGAAATAGAATTTTTGAAACGAATCAGGGATACAAAAAAATTTGAGAATCTCGAAGCACTAAAAAAACAGATTGAAGAAGATAAAAAAAACATATAAAAAAGGGGTGGCAATTTGCCACCCCTTGATTTTATATTTCTTAGATTTCTGCGAAATATTTGATTGTTCTAACCATCTGGCTTGTGTATGAGTTTTCGTTGTCATACCAAGAAACAACCTGAACTTCATAAAGGTCATCAGCGATTTTAGCAACCATTGTCTGTGTTGCATCGAAGAGTGAACCATACTTGATACCAACGATATCTGAAGAAACGATTTCGTCTTCGTTGTAACCAAAGCTTTCTGAAGCTGCTGCTTTCATAGCTGCGTTGATACCTTCTTTTGTAACGTCCTTGCCCTTAACAACTGCTGTAAGGATTGTTGTTGAACCTGTGGGAACAGGAACTCTCTGTGCAGCACCGATAAGTTTTCCGTTGAGTTCAGGAATAACAAGGCCGATAGCTTTAGCAGCACCTGTTGAGTTTGGAACGATGTTTACAGCGCCAGCTCTTGCACGTCTGAGGTCGCCCTTTCTGTGAGGACCGTCAAGAATCATCTGGTCACCTGTGTATGCATGGATTGTAGCCATGATACCGCTCTGGATGGGAGCGTAATCGTTAAGAGTCTTAGCCATAGGAGCAAGACAGTTTGTTGTACAAGATGCAGCAGAGATGATTGTGTCATCAGCTGTGAGTGTGTTTTCGTTTACGCTGTAAACGATTGTTTTGAGGTCATTGCCCGCGGCAGCAGAAATAACAACTTTCTTAGCACCTGCATCGATGTGAGCCTGTGACTTTTCTTTTGAGCAGTAGAAACCTGTACATTCAAGAACAACGTCTACGCCGAGAGCGCCCCAAGGACATTCTTTTGCATCCTTGATAGCATAGATTTTGATTTCTTTTCCGTCAACAGTGATGCTGTCTTCACCAGCAACAACTGTGTGGCCGTCGTATCTGCCCTGTGATGAGTCATACTTGAGAAGATGAGCAAGCATCTTGGGATCTGTGAGGTCGTTGATTGCAACTACCTCATAACCTTCAGCACCAAACATCTGGCGGAAAGCAAGACGTCCGATACGACCGAAACCGTTAATAGCAACTTTTACTGACATAATAGAATACCTCCAAAATGTATATTTATATTATTTAATAATATTTTACCTCATTTTCCTGAAATATACAAGTATTTCCAAGAAAAAATTGTTAAAAATTTAACTTTTATCAAACTAAATTTTAACACAACGGATACAGTATATCACAAAAAAATATTTTTTGCAACTATCAATATTTACAACAAGGAAAAAATATGGTATAAATATTATATACAAAATAACGATAAAGCGTAGTTTAAGGAAATGGAGAAGAGTTATGAAGCTTGTTCTTGCCAGTAAAAATAAACATAAAGCGGAAGAAGTAAAAGCAATTTTGGGTAAAGACATAGAGATACTTACTATGGACGAAGCCGGTTGTGGTGATTTGGAAGTGGTTGAAGATGGTGCTACTTTTGAAGAAAATGCCGCAAAAAAAGCGGTTGCTGTTATGGAGAAAACAGGACTTCTTGCAATAGCTGACGATAGCGGACTTTGTGTGGACGCACTTTCGGGTGCTCCAGGAGTTTATACTGCACGATTTGCAGGAGAGGGAGCAAATGATGATGATAATATCAAAAAGCTTCTTTCAGAGCTTGAGGGTGTTTGCGAGGAAGAACGTACAGCAAAGTTTGTAAGTGTTATTGCTATTTCGTGTCCAAATGAAAATCCTGTTACATATAGGGGCGAGGTATGTGGTAGAATTCTTTTTGAAAAACGTGGCGAAAACGGGTTTGGATACGACCCCGTGTTTTATCTGCCCCAGTTTGATGCATCAATGGCGGAAGTTCCCGCTGAGGTTAAAAACAGCATAAGTCACCGATATAATGCGCTTAAACTGATGAAAGAGGATATGGACCGGAGAAAACTGTTATGAGAAAGATACTAAGCGGAATGAGACGTGCCATTCAGGATTATAATATGATTTCAGCGGGTGACCGTATAGCAGTTGGAGTATCTGGTGGCAAGGATAGTTTGGCACTTCTTTGTGCTCTTTCTGCGTATCGCAGATTTTCAGAGGTGCCATTTGAAGTTATGGGAGTGACACTCAATATGGGTTTTGAGGGAGTTGATTATTCCCCTATTAAAACCTTATGTGATGAACTCGGTGTTGAATATGTGGTGAAAGATACTGATATTGCAGAAATCCTTTTTGATGTCAGAAAAGAAAAAAATCCGTGTTCCTTATGTGCCAAGATGCGCAGGGGCGCGGTGAATGACTTGGCAAAGGAACACGGCTGCAACAAGGTGGCACTTGGTCATCATAATGAAGATGTGATAGAAACATTTTTCCTCTCGCTTTTTTATGAGGGACGGCTTAATTGTTTTTCACCGGTCACTTACTTGTCGCGGATAGATATGGACGTAATAAGACCTCTTATTTATGTTTCTGAGGGGGATATAAAAGGGTTTGCAAAACGTGAAAAATTACCTATAGTGAAAAACCCTTGTCCTATGGATGGGGTATCGAAAAGGCAGGAAATGAAAGATTTTATAAATGAAAGAAACGAGATTGACCATCATTTCAAAACCCGTATGATGACAGCTATACAGTCGGGACTTGAAGATTGGAAAATTTGTTAAAATTGGAGGGATTGATATGCTGATTTCCTTGGCGGTTAATGATTTCAAAGCAAAATATGCAGGCTCGGCACTGGGCGTTGTGTGGGGATTTATAAGCCCTGTTGTAACAATACTCATTTACTGGTTTGTTTTTGAGGTTGCATTCAAAAACGGACCAAAGTATGATATGCCTTATGTTTTGTGGCTTGTTTCAGGGATTGTTCCCTGGTTCTTTATTTCAGAGAGTTGGGGTGGAGCAACGGGAGTCTTGATTGATTATTCATACCTCGTGAAAAAGGTTGTTTTCAGGGTTGAGCTCTTACCTGCTGTCAGAATTTTGTCTGCATTTTTTGTGCATCTCTTCTTTGTGGTGCTTACTTTCGTAATAAACTTTGCCTGCGGAAATGC
>JAZROR010000099.1:0-21203 GCA_045648845.1 Clostridia bacterium | reverse complement strand
TCTCCCTTTTCTTTGGTTTCAAGCTCATCATACTGAACTGACGGAACCTCAATATGCAAATCAATTCTGTCAAGAAGCGGTCCGCTTATTTTCCCCATATATTTCATTATCTGTGACTGGGAGCAACTGCATTCACGCACTTTATCCCCATAATAACCACAAGGGCAAGGGTTCATGGACGCCACAAGCATAACATTTGACGGGTATGTAGCAGTCCCTCCTGAACGTGTTATGGTAATCTCCCCGTCCTCAAGGGGCTGTCGCATCGCCTCAAGGGCATCCCTGCGAAATTCAGGGAGCTCATCCATAAAAAGTACCCCATTGTGTGAAAGACTGATTTCTCCGGGCCTTGGGTTTGCTCCGCCTCCCGAAAGTCCCACAGAAGAAATGGTATGATGAGGATGCCTGAACGGTCTTTCTGAGATAAGCGGGCTGTTTGAAGAAAGATTCCCCGCTATGCTGTGAATTTTTGTAACCTCCAAAGACTCCTCAAAGGTAAGGTCAGGAAGAATTGACGGTATCCTTTTTGCTATCATGGTCTTCCCTGACCCGGGCGGGCCAATCATCAGAACATTATGTCCGCCTGCTGCCGCCACCTCAAGAGCCCTTTTTACATAAAGCTGACCCTTGACCTCAGCAAAATCATATTTTTCTCTTTCAGCGTTTTTAAGAAGCTCATCTATATCAATAGCCGTAGGCTCTATAATCTTTTTCGCAATGAAATGCTCCAGAATTTCACAAAGGTTTCTTACGCCAAACACCTCAACGCCCTTGACAACCGCCGCTTCATTGGCATTTTCAATGGGCAGAAAAACTGTTTTTATTCCCTTTTGATAGGCTGAAATCACCATTGGAAGAACTCCATTGACACGCCGGAGGTCTCCATTCAGCGAAAGCTCACCCAGGAAAACCGCATCCTGACCAAGTTTTGCATTCATCTGGTCTGATGCCGCAAGAATACCAAGGGCTATGGGCAAATCAAAGTGTGCCCCCTCTTTTTTTATGTCAGCAGGTGCCAGATTGACGGTAATCCGCTTTGACGGGAAAGTGAGCCCCGAATTTTTAATAGCCGCACGGATTCTCTCTTTTGATTCCTTCACAGCCGCGTCCGGAAGTCCAACTATGTCAAAACCCGGAAGACCATTTGAAATATCCGTCTCAACATCCACAATATATCCGTCAATACCGCAAAGCGCAGTACTTTTGTGCATAGAAATCATTGTCTTTCTCCTCTATTTCTTAGCTTCTCTTTGTCTTACAGCCTCATACATTATTACTCCTGCCGCAACAGAGGCATTGAGGGATTCTGCTTTTCCGAGCATTGGGATTTTAACAAGAAAATCGCACTTTTCACGAGTCAGGCGGCTCATTCCCTCGCCCTCACTTCCAATAACAATACCTATCGCGCCATTCATATCACAGTCATAAATAGGCATACTGCCCTCAAGAGCAGTGCCCACAATCCAAAGACCTTTTTCTTTCAGGTCCTCAATGCAAGCCGAAACATTTGTGCATCTTGCAACCAAAGTATGTTCAAGTGCCCCTGCCGCAACCTTTGCAACAGTTGAGGTAAGTCCAACGCTTCGGTTTTTGGGGATAATAACCCCATGTGCCCCCGCCGCATTTGCCGTTCTTATAATGCTTCCAAGATTGTGGGGGTCAGAAAGGTTTTCAGCGATTATTACAAAAGGTGCCTCTCCCCTTTCCTCAGCTAAGCTGAGTATATCCTCAACAGAAGCATAGCTACGCATAGCAGCAAGGGCCAGAACACCCTGATGGTTTCCGCCCTCAGCCAATTCGTCAAGCTTTGCCTTGCCCACAAGCGTATAACGTATCCCGCGTTTTTTTGCGGCCGCTGTAACTTGTGCAAGTCTTGAATGTCTGGCACCGTCCTGAATGAAAATTTTATCTATTTCCCTGCCTGAATTCAGTGCTTCAAGCACAGTATTTGTACCAAAAATCTTATCTTCCATATCTCTTTCTCCGATTTCATTTACACATACTTATACGGTTTTAATTTTAACATATTTCCAATCAAAACGCAATAAAAATTTAGTCCAACTTTCCAAAAAAACCTCATTCTTCTTTTGTCGACAGATTATTTATGCCAAAACCCTCTTGACCTCTGGGCAAAAATGATGTATTATATATCTTGTAAAGTTGTGTAAAATAACTTAAAGATTTGATTCAAAACCCAAGTGTCTACAGGAGGTTTAAACATGAGTGCTGAAATCAAAAACGACAAAGGCATTATAAATATCTCAAACACAGTTATCGCGAACTTAGCAGGCTACGTTGCAACCCAATGCTATGGTGTTGTTGGTATGTGTTCACAAAGCAGCAAGGACGGCATCGCAAAGCTTCTCAAAAAAGAAAATCTTGACAAGGGCGTTAAGGTAAAAGCCAACGGCAGTGTCATAGAAATCTCTCTGCACGTTATTGTGGAATACGGTCTCAACATCGGCACGATTGGTGAAACAATCCGAAGCAATGTCAAATATAACGTAGAAAAAATGACCGGCATGGAGGTTTCCTCTGTGCGTGTAAACGTAGAAAGTGTCCGTGTTTAATCTTTCATAATTTACGAGGTGGATTAAATGAACAATTTAGATATATCAATGCTCAGGCTGATGATAGAGTCAGCTGCAGCAAATTTAAGAAACAACCGCAAGCTCATTGATGACCTGAACATCTTCCCCGTTCCTGACGGTGATACAGGCACAAATATGAGCCTTACATTCAGCGGTGCAACGAGCCAGACACTTGCCGATGATGCTGAGCACTGTGGCAAGCTTCTTTCAAAGCTGGCATCAGCATCTCTTCGGAACGCAAGAGGAAACTCAGGCGTTATTCTTTCACAGATTATCCGCGGTTTTTCAAAAGCCGTTGAAACCAAGGAAACTCTTGACATTTTGAGCCTCAAGGATGCATTGGTTTCAGCAAAAACTACTGCTTACCGTGCGGTTATGAAACCCACCGAGGGTACAATTCTTACAGTAATCCGTGAAATGTCAGAATTTGCCGAAGAAAACTATGCAGAATTTGATGACTTGGGCAAGTTCCTCCGTGCAGTTTTAGAGGCTGGCGAAACAAGTCTTAGTGGCACTACCGAGCTTCTTCCTGCCCTGAAAAAAGCAGGTGTTGTTGACGCCGGCGGTAAAGGCCTTGTCACCATTTTTGAGGGTGCGGTTCTCGCCTTTGAAAACGGCAGTGCAGTGGAAAGCATCGACAAGACAGAAGTCGTTTCTTCGGCTCCAAAAACCACCGAAGCTACAGACATAAAATACCTCTACTGTACAGAATTCATTATCAACAAAACATCCGACCGCCAGATAACTCAGTTCCGCACAGCCATTTCCGACAAGGGTGACTGTATGCTGGTTATTGACGACGAAGAAATTGTAAAAGTTCACATCCACACAAACCACCCAGGTTTCGTCTTGGAACAGGCAATCAAGCTTGGTGAACTGACAAATCTCAAAATTGACAATATGAAATATCAGCACGAAGAAAAGCTTGATAATGCTGAAACGCCTACAGAAGAACCCGCTATATCCGAAGAAAAACCAGAACCCGAAAAACGTTATGGTTTCGCAGCAGTTTCAGTGGGCAACGGTCTTTCTGAAATTTTTAGTTCCCTTGGTGTCGACCAGATTATTGAGGGCGGACAAACTATGAATCCAAGTACTCAGGATATTTTGAGTGCTGTTGAAAAAATTCCTGCCGAAGTGGTTTACATCCTGCCAAACAACAAGAATATTATCCTTGCAGCAGAGCAGGTTGACCCGCTTACAGATAAGCAAGTTATTGTAATTCCAACCGTAAATATCCCTCAGGGCATCAATGCTCTTATGGGCTTTGACGAGGGGATGGAACCCGAAGACAACACATCCGCTATGATTGAAATGACAGAATTTGTTTCCTGCGGTCAGGTTACCTTTGCGGCTCGCGACACCGTTCTCGACGGAAAAGAAATAAAGCTCGGCGATTGCCTTGGCGTTCTTGGCAAGGAAATTACTACCGTTACAAAAACCCCAGAGGATGCAGCGTTTGAGCTTTGCACCCAGATGGCAAATGACGAAAGCGGTGTTATCACTGTTTATTACGGCGAAGAAACAAAGAAAGAAGACGCAGACCGCCTGATATCAAAACTCGAAAGCGAGTTTTCCGATATGGACATTTCCCTTTGCTATGGCGGTCAGCCAGTTTATTACTATATAATTTCGGTTGAATAAAATCGGAGAACACTTATGAAACCACAAACAAGCATACAGTATCTCAAAGGCATAGGTGAAGCCCGCGCCAAGCTCTTTGCCCGACTCGGCGTTGAGACCATAGGCGATTTGCTCTTTCACTTTCCCCGTCAGCTTGAAGACCGCAGGGAAATCAAAGCTATCGCTGACCTTATGGATGGTGAAACTGTGTGCGTTATGGCAAGTCTTGCAAGCGAAATAAAGTCTTACCGCAAGGGCAGACGTATGTCCGTTACCCGTGTTATGGTAAGCGACGGCAGCGACCTTTTGCAAATTAGCTGGTTCAATGCACCCTATATTTCCGCAGCTCTCGAAAGAGGTGCGGAATTTACTTTTTATGGAAAAGCAATATACAAAGGCAGACATTTTGAAATGGTAAATCCCGTGGTTGAAGAAGCATCAAGTATAATGACCAAAACCGGCAAGATACTTCCCATCTATCCTTCCACAGCAGGTCTTTCCCAAACCCATATACGAAATGCTGTCCGCTTGGCACTTGCAGAATTAGATGGCACTCTGCCCGACATAATTCCCGAAGACATAAGAGAGCGTTATGGATTTAAAAATGTTATGGAATCCCTTTCGGATATTCATAATCCAAAAACCTTTGAGGACTTTGAAACCGCCCGTCAGCGTTTTGCCTTTGAGGAATTTCTCATTTTGCAGTGCGGGATACGACTTTTGGGAAATGAACGCAAAAACTATTATGCAACTCCCTTAAAAGACGTAAAATGCATCAAAGACTTTGCCGAAAAGCTTCCTTTTGGTTTGACAAAGGCTCAAAAACGGGTAATAAACGAAATCTGTATTGATATTCAAAAGTCCGCCCCAATGAACAGGCTTATCCAGGGTGACGTAGGCTCCGGAAAAACCATTGTAGCGGCATCCGCTATGTATGCTGCCGCAAAAAACGGCTATCAGGCTGTTCTCATGGCACCCACCGAAATTCTGGCAAATCAGCACTACAAAAACTTAAAAAACCTTTTTTCTCAGTTTGGTTTTGAAACAGTGCTTCTTCACAGCGGTCTGTCATCTGCCGAAAAACGTGAAGCAAAGAAAAAAATTTCTGACGGCACAGCACAAATAATAGTGGGCACCCACGCCCTTATTTCAAAAGGTGTAACCTTTAAAAATACAGCACTGGTAATTACCGATGAACAACATCGCTTTGGCGTTCGCCAACGTCTTTCCCTTACCGAAAAAGGTCTTGGTTCACACACTCTGGTTATGACAGCCACACCAATTCCAAGGACATTGTCCCTCATCCTTTATGGCGACCTTGACATTTCAGTGATTGACGAGCTCCCTCCGGGGAGAAAACCCATTGAAACCTATGCTGTAGGCGAAAAAATGCGTAAACGTGTTTTTTCATTCCTCCGTGAAAATATAACATCAGGCAGACAAGCCTATATAGTCTGTCCTCTTATTGAAGAATCCGAGGTTTTAACAGCAAAATCAGCCGTTGAATATGCCGAAAAGCTCCGCGCCAATATTTTCCCCGACCTCAAAATTGAAGTTATGCACGGAAAACTAAAAAGCACCGAGCGTCAGGACATAATGAGCCGTTTTTCAAAAGGCAAAATTGACATTCTTGTTTCCACAACAGTAATCGAAGTAGGTGTCGATGTCCCCAACGCCTCTATTATGATTATCGAAAATGCCGAACGTTTCGGTCTTTCACAGCTCCACCAGCTGAGAGGCAGAATTGGACGAGGCGAGCATTCATCCTATTGCATAATGTTTTCAGATGGCGGCGACATAGCAAAGGAACGTATGAAAATCATGTGCGAAACCTCGGACGGCTTCAAAATTTCAGAAAAAGACTTGGAACTCCGCGGCCCCGGTGAATTTTTTGGAATTCGTCAACATGGTCTCCCTGAACTCAAAGTTTCAAACCTCTCCACTGATATGCACCTTCTTGCCCTTGCCAAAACAGCAGCAGAAGAGTTGCTGACAACAGATAAAGAATTAAACAGTCCGAAAAATGCTGCCCTCTTAAAGCAGATTATGAAACGTTTTTCCGAAGTATCAGAAAACGGAATTCTCAACTAATAAACACAAAACCGGTCAGGCAAACACCTGACCGGTTTTTTTACTCGCATAAAATCTATTCTTTTACTTCTGCAAGAATTTTTTCCACATCTTCCTTTTGCAAAACGCTGAGGAAAGTGAACTTTTTATCAAGTGATTTTTCAATCAACTCAATGCCTCTTTCCTTTTCACCCATTTTAACAAGAAGCTGTCCATATCCATAATATGGCTCAGGGAAGTGCGGCTCTTTTTCAATAAGCTTTTCATAAATTTCCGATGCCTTCTCGGTGTCACCATAAAGAGCATAGGACTCTGCCAAATTATCCATAATAATCATATCATCCGGATTGTAGTCAAACGCTTCCTTGTTGAAATCAAGAGCACGTCTTGCATCGCCTTTTAAAACATACATAAGCCCAAGATTCTGATAAAGATTTGTGGTTTTGAAATCAACCATCGCATCTTCTGTCATCTCAATAGCAGTATCAAGATCGCCGCTTTTCCATTCGGCAATGGCAATCATAGCCTTTATACGCTTTTTCATAGGCAGTTTCTTTGCACAAAGAGATGCCCGCACGAGAACATCCTTTGCAAATCCAAGCTGACCATCGCGAAGAAGCAAGTACCCATAATACATAAGACTTGCGTCACGAAGCTTTCCTACGCGATTGGCGATACCGTGAAGACGAAGTGACCCTGAAAGGTCACCCTTTTGAAACTTCAACCTTGCAAAAAATGCAATAAGTTCCGCACGCCTGATTACAACTAACACCACCAAAGCAACTAAAGTTACTAATGCAAAAAACATCAAAATCACCCTTTAACCCAGATTGTTAACTGTTCTTGGGTAAGGCAAAACGTCACGGATATTGCCCATACCGGTAAGATACATAACAGCTCTTTCAAATCCAAGGCCAAAACCTGCATGTTTGGTTCCGCCATAACGACGAAGATCAAGATAGTGACCGTAATCTTCTGTATTAAGTCCAACCTCTTCCATACGTTTAAGAAGAACATCCATACGCTCTTCTCTCTGGCTTCCGCCAATAATTTCGCCAATTCCAGGAACAAGGCAGTCCATAGCAGCAACAGTCTTTCCATCATCATTAAGTCTCATATAGAAAGCCTTGATTTCCTTTGGATAATCGGTAACAAATACCGGCTTTTTGAACACTTCCTCTGTGAGATAGCGTTCATGTTCAGTTTGGAGATCAATCCCCCATTTAACAGGATATTCAAATTCCTTACCGCTGTTTTTGAGAATCTCAACAGCCTCGGTATATGTCACATGGCCGAACTCATTTTCAAGAATATTATTAAGTCTTTCAATAAGGCCCTTGTCAACAAAGTTGTTGAAGAACTCCATTTCTTCAGGAGCGTTATCAAGAACATAACGAATTATAAATTTCAGCATATCCTCAGCAAGAGCCATATCGTCTTTAAGGTCTGCGAAAGCAATTTCAGGCTCAATCATCCAGAATTCCGCTGCATGACGTGTTGTGTTTGAATTTTCAGCTCTGAATGTTGGACCAAATGTATAAATATCACCAAACGCCATAGAAAAAGTTTCGCCCTCAAGCTGACCGCTTACTGTGAGTGAAGTTTCACGATTGAAGAAATCCTTTGAATAATCAATCTTTCCATCCTCTGTCTTTGGCAGATTTTCCATATCAAGAGTGGTAACACGGAACATTTCACCCGCGCCCTCACAGTCACTTCCCGTAATAAGTGGAGTATGAACATATACAAAGCCACGTTCATTGAAGAATTTATGGATAGCATAGGCAATCACAGAACGCACACGGAATACAGCAGAAAAAGTATTTGTTCTTGCTCTGAGATGAGGGATTGTTCTTAAATATTCAAAAGAATGTCTTTTCTTCTGAAGAGGATAATCAGGTGTGCTTTCGCCCTCAACCAAAACATTTTCAGCTTTGATTTCAAAGGGCTGTTTTGCGTCAGGAGTAAGCACCAAAGTTCCTTCAACTCTCACAGATGCACCTACATTCAGTTTGCAAAGCTCCTGAAAGTTTGAAAGTTTTTCTTCCTCAATAACAACCTGAATATTTTTAAAGAAAGACCCGTCATTAAGCTCAATAAATCCAAAGCTCTTTGATGCACGAAGAGTTCTTACCCAGCCGTTTATGCTGACCGCCTTTCCACCCAAATCATTTGATTTCAAAAATACTTCTTTAATTTTCATTTACAAAACCATCCTTAACTGTAAAAACGAAATTCTAGCTTATATTATACAGAATATTTTCCTAAAAATCAACCATAATATGTATATATATTAAATCTTTTTCCAAAAAACGCAAAAAAGAGGGGTCTACATGAAATTTATAAACACAACCACAAATCAATCTCTCCACGATTCGTGGGACGAAATCCAAACTGAAACCGATATAGAAATCCCTCAAAAGCCCCCTTTCCCCTCATATACTGAATCAATCAGGAAGAACAAACA
The DNA here is from genome assembly GCA_045648845.1 of Clostridia bacterium. Classification (GTDB taxonomy): domain Bacteria; phylum Bacillota; class Clostridia; order Monoglobales; family Monoglobaceae; genus SIG440. Next base: position 12,452 of record JAZROR010000099.1, on the reverse strand, counting down.
AAAACGAAAATAGAGGATGCGCTATGCATCCTCTATTCATTTATTTTCTGCCCGTTTCTTGCATCATAATGAAGAATATGACCTCGGTCTGTGGCAATCTGCCAAACTGGGATTGCAAGAATATTTCGATAACTCTCCGCACTTTTTCCTATATAGTATCCAGGCCTTATGCTCACAATGGTATGTGCGACATTTTTTTCAAGTTCCTGACTTTTGACCAAATCCGCAAGAATACTTATTACGCTGTAATATGGAGTCCCACTATCAGACACCTTGATTTTTGAAACAATATTCTTTCCGGAGACACCAAGAATTCCGTCCAATGAAACATCAAAAGAAATATACGCATCAAAAAACTCCATATCTTCCTGACGCACAGTAAAAATCGCCTTTATCCTACCATCAACATAGTTTATGCCTCCAAAGGCATAAACCTCCGCCATTATACCAAGGTTTCCCATTTCAGCTCGGCACAATTTTTCAATGTTTTCAGGTGTAAGTTCGGAAATTTTGCCAACCGGAGTTTCTCTGATAAAAGAAAATTCGTCTCCTGTTATGCGAAGTAAATTCCCGCCATTTTTATAAACATTATCTTCAAAAGTATAATCCTCACCCAAAAACTTAACCAACATTTCCTCATCGCTGCCAAACATCTTCTCAAGATAGAAACTGCATATGTCGGGCGAGTCAGGAATTTCTGTGGTTTCGGGAATAAATATCATATTTTTAGACAGCAAATAAGTCAGATTTTCAACCATAATCTTTTTTTCTTCACTTTTATAGTTTTTGGCACTGTACAAAGCTGCCATAAGCATAATATTTATGCCAATCAGCACAAAAATGAAAACCGTTTTAAGTCTGCGCAAATCCACTAAAACAATCCCCCTTGAATTTCCCAGCTTCCAAAGGTATCTTCCTTATCCTCTGTATATTTATATACAGCCTTCCCATCAGTAATTTTACTAACTGCCGAATTGGTTTTCAAAAAGCTGTCTATAGCCTCAAACATATCCATGAGTTCTTTTTTGCCACCGCTTTTCTCTATATTTTTTATCTGAATTTTAAATTCGGTAAGAACCCCGTTTCTGACCCCCACATACATAGCAGGACCGCTCGGGAATACTATTCTTGTCCCGTCAACAAAATATTCAAAACCAAATTTTATCAATCCATTCTCTTCATCATTAAATTCCGTCATTTTAAATTCAGCTTCATGTTTTTCATCATTCATACCGCATATATCAAAAATTTTTTCCAAGAAAGCAAAAACGCCCGAAAGCACCTGATCCCCATCAGTATTTCGCGTATTTTTAACCAACAAAACCCCTTCATTTTCTCCCAATGATTTGTATTCAATTTTTCCATTAGGATGAACACTCAGGCTTCCCGTATCCCCAACAAACATAAGGGTTCCGTCGATATTCGAATATTGTCTTATGGTATTGGGGTTAAACCCAAAAAGTCCGGTAAGACCCGATGTAACTTCGGTTGCCCCTGCAAAGCTTATTCCGCCGCGATACCTCCTTGGAACATCAAAAGAAATTTCGTCCATTTTAACTCCATCTGACGGAAGCATAAGCATACTGTCAAAAGACACTTTCTCTGTTTTCCCTTTTATATTCTCTTCATCAAGATTGAGCTCAAAGGCAAACATATAACTGTTTTCATTTTTATTACTGATTTTCTTTATTATATTTCTAAGTCCCGATGCATCTGAGTCAAGAGAAACCTTTATTATTTCATCCGCTTCGGCTTCCCTTACAAAAGCAGTAACCCCCGTATCAACAACCACTCCGGTAGTCAAAATCAATTCTTTATATGAATATATATTTTTCTGAAAAGGACTGTTTTTGATCCCCAAAACCTCGCCTAAGAACTCCGTCTTGTGTGATACCGGATATTTAACATACACGCCGTATTCACCCAAAGCATGAGTCCAATCCTCCAATTTAGCTTCTGAAATATCATCTGCCTTAACAAGATAAATCTTTTGAAGCTTTTCGCCAAGTTCCTCTATAAGTTGCCTATGCTCCAAGGAATCCTCAGACACCTTTTGATGCGAATTTGTACCATTTATAAAAATAGTTTCCGGGGAAAGGAACTCTTTTAGAATTTCATCTGTGTTTTTTCTGTCAGTTTCTATTGCACTGAGTTCCTTGGAAGTCCACAAACTATTTTCCTTATAAATTTGGTCGCTGTAAATGTCGAACAAAAGATACAAAAGATATACACAACAAAAGCTGAGAAAAACAATCATTGTCGTTTTTCCTCTTTCAATCCATTTTTTCTTTTCGGTCCTTTGCATTTTTCTTTTCAATTTCAAAAAACCCTTTCTTCAAAAATTAAAAGGACAGCCTTTGGCCGTCCTTCAAGTTTCTCTTTTTAAGACCCAACCAAAAAATTCTGTTTTAGTCTGTCAGTGATTTGATTAAGTCAATTATATTATAGTTGTATTTTGTAACCGTGAGGAGCATCATCTGAACCTCATTGCCATTCTCAGCTCTTACAAGAATGAGATTTTCGCCCTGTTTGAGAGAAATCGAGTTCATAAAAAGTCCCGATGTACCGATTGTAACCTCTGACGGAGTTTTGAGAATTTGTGAACCGCCATTTTCGTCAATGTATCTCATTTCGCTGTAAACCTTTTTGAAATCAGCAGCATCAAAATCATACTGATAAAGAGTTACAACCGTCCCCTCTTTACCATAACCGGAAATGATATATGCACCGTTAAAAGTGGAATCCTTCTGGTTCTGAGGTTTGGTAATAACAATCAGCCCGGATGAATTGCCTGACGCATCCGCCGCCACGGCTTCAGGTGCTGCAAATACTGCAAGTTGCCCAACCAACAGAAGTGCCGCTATTAAAAATAATGAACAAATCCTTTTCATAATGATTCTCCTTATGAGTCCAATTCAAAATACACCTTTTCAGTTTCGTATACACAGTATAACACATGAATGTTACAAAGCTATTACATTGGCATTACAATTTTCTAAAACTTTAACTTTCCCAAAAACTTGCTATGAACGACTTTTCTTTTCAATTCATATACTGTACTGGGAGCGTGATTTCCTTATGAAAATTTTTATTGACCCCGGTCACGGCGGTCCTGATCCCGGAGCCACAGGCAACGGTGTAACAGAAGAATATGTAAATTTAAATGTATCGCTTTATCTCGCAGAGCTTTTGAGAAATGCCGGATATGACGTAATGATATATCGCACAACCTCCGATGAAAATGTTCTCGAAAACAAAAATGCAGACCTTAGAAACCGCGCACAAATGGCAAACAACTGGGGAGCTGATTACTTTATAAGCATACACACAAATAGCTCCACAAATCCCAATGCCCAAGGGGTTGAAGCGTATGTATATCGTCTTGGTGGCGCTTCCGAACGCTTAGCACAGTCCATTATTGATTCGGTCTCTGAAACCTTAGGGTCTGTAAACCGAGGTGTGATGCAAGCAAATTTTGCGGTGCTCAGACGAACAAACATGCCCGCGGTATTGGTGGAGCTTGGGTATCTAACCAACGCAACCGAAGCCCTGAACCTCAACAGTCCCGCATGGCAAAGAGCTGTTGCAGGTGCAATCTTTGATGGCATAGTCGAGGCTGTTGGTCCTCCCACATTTTAAAAAACAAAAAGGCACTCTTTCGGGGAAAGAGTGCCTTTTAAAGTGCAGCTTTTACAGAATTTCTTGTTCATCTGTAATTATACTTTCTATACCTATCTCTTCATCGTTTTGCGGAGGAGTCTGGTTTTTCTCCCCTTCGTTTTCCTTTTTCTCTTCAGTGTTTTTCAGTTCTTCCTGCTCTTTTTTATAAGCTTCTTCATTATATTCTTTAAGACTTTCCCTGTCTTTATCCATATCTTTTGGATTAACCTCTATTTCAAAATTTGCAGCTCGATAAACACTGTTTGTAAGCTTTTCCCGTTTTATTTCTTCTCCGTTTTTCTTTACAACTCTTACGGATGCAATGCTGTATCCGCCATTACCTTTTACTACGGTCTTTTTGTACCCCGCAGGAATTTCAGGATTTGCTGTTCTTTCCGTCTCAGGTTCAAAGGTATTTGTGGTCTGATGATAAAGCTCCACCTTGATTCCGTCTTCCTTAACTCCCAAAACTCTGCAGACAAGAGTTCTGCCATTTGTCTTTGCCTCAAATTTTACGGGATATTCCGTGTTATTCCTTATTTTGAGGTCAATATACCCCTCTGCAATGGTTGCATCCTGACCGGCAGGAACATAAGCCACCGGAAGCGAATGTGACGTGCGGCTCACAATCTCAAGGTTGGCATAAAGGACAGCAGAATAAAGAGTTGATGACGTTTGACAAATGCCGCCGCCTATACCAGTCTCTACTTTGTTTCCTATGTACACCCCTGCCTCACGATATCCGTTGGCAGCAGTTCTTTTCCCAACAGTGCTGTCATATGAAAAAACATCACCGGGCATAAGAATATATCCGTCAACACGCTCTGCCGTAAGTTTCACATTGTGTGCTCTCGCCTCGGTGCTTGTTGCAAAGCTTGATGAAAATGTACCCAAAACGTCACGGAACAACATTCCCTCAAGGTCCTTTGCCGTTTTCTCGGGCATTTTCACCTCTGCCGCCAAAGTGAATTCATCATTGTCACTCTCAAAAGCCTTTTTCAGTTCACTCTTTGAAATTTTCACACACGGCTTTTCAGGAACAATTTTTACCTCGCCATTTTGGAATATATATTCTGCATCCTTTTCAGGTCCAGCAAGCATTTTATGGAATTCATCTATATCCACCTTTTCAGGTTCCATTTTTTCAATGAAAAATTCAATTTCCGAAATTTTGTCATCAGCCACAACGTTTCTGAGTAGCTCTTTTGCTTTTTGCCTGTTAACCATTTCCCCGGGATGTCCTTTCACAATGGTCAAGCTGTTTTCTTCTGCACGATATGAAACCTCGGTAAGAGGCACTTCATAATCAGCAGAAAGAGTATGAATCAAATCCTCAAAAGCTTTTTCATCAACAGCAACAGAAAAAGGAACTTCCGTTTCTTCAAAAAGCGACTTCAAAAAGGCTCCCGCCTTAGAAACTTTACCTCCGCTTCTGCCGACACCGAAAACCTCTTCTGCCGTAGTATCTGCATCAATCTTTGCATCAAGTTGTGAAAGTTTAATAACCTTTTCATTATCCTTGCATCTGAAAGTTATTTCACGGTCAGTTGACTTTTCTTCAGTAATTTTCAAAAGAGCCGTTCTGGCCTCTGCTTGTGTCAACCCCGAAAGCTTCACATCTGACACAAAAACCCTTGGCAAAACTTTATCATAAGATGCGGAATACGCAAAAAAAGCACCACAAAACAAAATCACAAAACAAAGGCTGACAATAGATATTAAAAAACCCTTTTTGTGTTTATTTTTTGTGTTACTGCCGTTGTCATTTGTTTGATTTTTTTCCTTTACGTCATTCATAAAAAACACGCTCCAAGCAGAACAAATTTTTTGTTTACTCTTTTTATCTGTATGAAATTTAAAACACAAATATTTATATTTTGATTTTATCACATCGCCCCAAAAAGTCAACTGTTTTTTTATTCATTCCCTCGCTTTTTCGGATATTTTTTGAATATTTGGGAATACTTTCAGTGCGAGGTGAAATCTATTGAATTTTAAAGACTTTTTTTCATTCTTCAAAAAACCTTCTTCCCGTGAAAAAGCACCACTATCTCAAAATAACAACCCACAAAACTCCTACATCAAAAGCCCTATACAAAACAAATCTTCATACACTTACCAAACAGGAAAAGTCAGCACTGATACAAAGGAAAACCTTGATTTTATCAATGACGCCTTTGAAACCTCAAAAAACTTTGACTTCGTGGTGCGGAAATTTGAAATAGCGCTGAAAGACACTCAACTCGATGCCTTTCTCATATTTTATGACGGTCTTTCAAACAAAGAATATATAAACCGCGATATATTGAGCCCCCTAATGACCAAAGGAGATAGAATAGACACCGAAAACGAGAGTTTAGAAAATATAATCTATACACGTCTGCTTTCTCAGGCACCAAATACAAAGATGCAGGAAATGCGCACCATTATTGATGCTGTAAGCTTTGGCAACTGTGCAGTATTTGTTGATGGCTGCAGTTGTGCCTTTGTAGCAGACATAAAGGGTTGGAGTAGCCGCAGCGTAGGGCGCCCCGTAAGTGAAGCCGTGCTCAGCGGACCTCAGGAGGCATTTTGCGAATCTCTGATGCCAAACATTGCCTTGGTGCGAAAAATCCTCAAAGACCCAAATCTCATTGCCGAAAACATCCCCATAGGGACTAAAAGCAACACCCCCTGTGCCCTTATGTATATAAACGGAATAACCAATAGGTCCCTTGTAAAAACCGCAAGGGAACGGCTCCGCTCCATAAGCCTTGACTATGTGTTTTCATCTGCTGACATTGAACTTCTTATTGAAGACAGCACCATTTTCCCCCTGCCCCTGCTACTTAAAACCGAGCGTCCCGACAGGGCAGCGTCACATCTTGCCAACGGAAAAGCACTGATAATAGTTCAGGGCAGTCCCTTTGCTCTCATCCTGCCCGCCACAGCCTCCGACCTCCCTGAAGCCGCCGAAGACAATTACGTACGTACCTTTGAAGCAAACTTTATGAGGTTTATTCGCCTTATTGGAAGCCTGTTGGCACTATTCCTCCCTGGATTTTTCATCAGCACTGTGCTTTATCACCACGAAAGTATCCCCACCGACTTAATAATTGCAATCGAAGCCAGCCGCGAGCAAATGCCTTTTCCAATAGTCCTTGAGCTTATAATTATGACTCTCGCCTTTGAGCTGATAAAAGAAGCCGCAATTCGCGTTCCTGATCCTATCGGTTCAAGCCTTGGAATCGTTGGCGGTCTCATTTTGGGACAATCAGCAGTGAGTGCAAATATTGCAAGCCCCCTGCTCATAATAATCGTTTCAATTTCTGCTCTTGGTGCATTTTCTGCCCCCTCCACCGCAATTTCCCGCGCCCTTTCATTTTTGCAGTTTGTCTTTATTGCACTTGGAGCGTTAGCAGGGTTTTTAGGAATAGCCTTTGGCATTTTCTTAGGCAGCCTCTACCTTTCTGCATCCAAGTCTTTTGGTGTTCCATACCTTTCCCCCAATGCAAAAAACAAAGAAAAGCTTTTTGTCCCGCCCTTGTGGCGAAAAGAAACAAGACCCGAAGAGCTAAACCCTCAGGATATACGAAAACAACCTCCCATAAGCCGAAAATGGAAAGGAGACCAATCATAATATGAATCTAAACCATGCACCATCGCCATATTTGCTTCACATTGGAATATCCTTGTCTGCCTATCGTATTTTTACCAATCTCCCCTTGTCCTTTACCCGTTTTTTTGGAACAGGAGCACCCCTTTTTTCCCTAATTTCAGGGCTTTTATTTTTTGCTATCCTTTTCTTTCTTACAAAACGTCTTTTAAGAGTTGATAGTGAAAGCATATTTGTCTCAGCTGAAAAAACCTTGGGCGCCTTTGGCAAATACGGCCTTTTTATTTTCTTCTTTATCTATATTTTTGTGTCCTCCATCTTTTTGGTCAGCGAGTTTTCAGGATTTTCAAAGCTTGTGGCTTTCCCCTTGTCTCCAAAATGGTTCATAGCGATATTTTTTGTTTTGGCTGCAGCCATTGCAGCACTATCTTCTCTTGAATCTTTGGGCAAACTTTTTGCGATGTTTATTCCCCTGTCTTTTTTGATAATAGTTTTTTTTCTTGTGACAGTCCTTTTCGAAAGCCGGATGGAAAACCTATTTCCCATTATGGGAACTGCCGAAAATTTCACCCTGCCCAATTTTTCATCCACCCTGCTTATCTTTTCTGATATGCTTTTGATTTTTCTTCTAAAGCCTCAAGACATAAAGGCTGCCCCGAAAACCATATTTTTTTCATTTCTTTTGGGGTTTGCCATTGTCTTTCTCCTTATTCTCACCTATACCGCAAAAATCCCTTATCCCTTGTCAAAGGATGAAACCTTTCCCCTTTATCTTTTGGTGAAAGAAGTATACTACGGCAGATTTTTTCAGCGCATTGACGCCATCGTCCTCCTTATTTCTGCTATCTTGGGAATGCTGAATCTTGGCCTGAACTTTTATTTTCTTGTGAGCCTTTTCCAGAATATATTTGACATAAAAAATCGTTTTGTTGTGGTTTTCCCCATTTCTGCGTCAGTATTTTTTGTGGCACTTTTCCTTTCCCAATTCCTTGCCCATTTGTCCCAATTTTTTCTTGCCTTATCCGCAATTCTACTGCTTGCGGGGCTTTTAATCCTTGCAATTTCTATAAAAAAAGGGGGTAACACTTGCAATGAAAACTAAAATTTTAGTCCTCTTTATGCTGTTCCCCATTCTGTTTCTCACAGGCTGTTATGACCTTAAGGAAATTGACGAAACCGCATACATCGTAGCACTGGGCATAGATGACGGAAGCGAAAACAATTTTTCATACACCTTTCAATTCGCCTCGCCCCTCTCGATTATGGAAAACTCCGCCGAGGGGCAACCCGAACCAAAAAAAGAAGAAAATGCATCAGTAACAACCCTGACCATCATTGCCCCCGATTTTTATATAGCCAAAAACCTCACCAACAACTTTCTTTCAAAAAATATAGATATGTCACATCTAAAGCTCATTGTCTTTTCGGCAGAAGTTGACGAAGCGGGAATAACCAAACATTCCCAGCTTCTTCTTCGGGAACGGGAAGTCCGCCCCCATACCTCAATCGCCATATCTCCCGATCAAGCAGCGGATTATCTTAAGAACGTAAATCCCGAGCTTGAATCAAACACCTCAAAATATTATGAGCTTATGTCACTTCGTTCCAACAACATCTATACCCCAAGCCAAAAGCTTCACGATTTTGTGGACAGCATAAAGGCAAAAGGCCGTGACACAACGCTGCCTATTGCAACAAAAGGTGAAAAAATAAACGCTTTTCCCAAAGACAGTCACGTTCTCGAATGGATAACCCCAAACACTTCCGAAATTTCCGCCAAGCACTCTGTTTTGTGCGGAATGGCAGTTTTTAAGGGCGGAAAGCTTGCCTCTGCTATGGACGCTGACAGTTCTATGCTTTTCAATTTTCTTTCCCACAACATTGAAAATTTTGTAGTCTCGATAAAAGATAAATATAACCCCGCCGAAAATTTGAGCTTCCGTATAATCACCTCTCGTCCTGCGCAATTTGACGTTGACCTCAATAAAAAAGAAATTCAGGTTTCACAAAAATGTGAAATATCCTTTCTGGGAAGCCATATCCCAAAGGGATATCCATCAGAGCAAGCTCTTTCAGATTATGTCCTAAGCGTACTAACCTCAAGAGTATCGGATTTTTTAACCTATGCCTATCATACCCAAAAGGCAGATATTTTCAAGCTCAGAGACTGTATCCGAAAAGATTTTCTTTTTTGGAAAGATTGGAACACTTTTGACTTTGAAAGCTTTTACAAAACCGCAAATTTTGTTGTTGATATAAAGAACATATAAAAGGAGTGCTTAAATATTGCCATTAGTTTTTAAAATATTTTTCTCTCTTGCCGCTTTGTGGAGTCTAATTTACAATATCCGCTTTATCACTTTTGAATTTAAAAACAAACACACCAAAAGCGCCGTGGCTGCCCTTCTTTTGACTGCTTTGATGCTGGTCTTTGTGCCTTTGGGCATAGTTTTTTTCTGACAAAAAAGGCCATCCGCCAAAAGCGAATGGTCTTTATTTCTTAAACTTTGTATTTAACTATCCTGCCCGTTATATCCTCATCACTTTCCACAAAAACCTCCATATAGTTGGGAGCTGTTGCATGGTATTTGCCGTCGGCGGTTTTTTGTTCCGCAAGGACTTCAAGCACACGTCCCTTGAAGGAATCATAAAATTCACGTTTCATATTTTCAGCAAGAGCAAGCATCTTTTTGCTGCGCTCCTCTTTTATGCTTTCAGGGATTTGCTCCATTTTAGCGGCCAGCGTCCCCTCCCTCACAGAATATTTAAATATATGCATCTGCATGAATCCTATTTCTTTGCAAAATTCATAGGACTCCAAAAATTCCTCATCCGTCTCTCCGGGGAATCCAACCATAAGGTCGGTGGTTATTGAAACGTCCTTTATCTTTGCCCGAAGCCTTTTTACACCCTCCATATATTCTCTGGCGGTATAACGTCTTCTCATTCTTTCAAGGGTTTTTGTGCATCCGCTTTGAAGTGATAAATGGAATTGTGGGCAAAGATTTGTAAGCCTTGAAATTCGTTCCACAAACTCATCGGTAATAACCACCGGTTCAATCGAGCCGAGCCTCACTCTTTTTATTCCTTCAACACTGCACACAGTCTCAATCACATCAATAAGGGAAGTCCCATCTTTTAAGTCCTTTCCATAAGAACCAATATGGATACCCGTGAGAACAACCTCCAAAAAACCATTTTTTGAAAGAAGCTCCACTTCTTTTTTGATGTCAACAAGTGCCCTGGACCGCACAGGTCCGCGGGCATACGGAATTATGCAATAAGCACAAAAATTGTCACAACCGTCTTCAATCTTTACATTGGCACGTATGCGACTCTGCTGAGAGGTGAGCGGCAACTCTTCAAATCCCCGAACTTTCATTATGTCATCAACCAGAACGGTCTTTTTTCCTTTTAATGCCTCGGTAGTAAGCTCTGCTACCCGATTTTTTCCGGAACTTCCCACCAAAACATCCGCACCAAGCTTTTTAAGTGATTCACTGTCGGTCTGCACAAGACAACCAACCACCACAACAGTGGCATCAGGATTTTTTCTTTTTATGCGACTTATCTGCTGTCTTGATTTTTGTGCACCGGTTTTGGTAACTGCACAAGTATTCACCACATAAACATCAGCCGGATCTTTTTCGGTTATTTCATAACCCTTCTCACGGAAAAGTTCGCCCATGGCCTGACTCTCATAAAAGTTGGTTTTGCAACCCAAAGTTATAAATTTTACAGTCATATTTCAAAACATCCAATTCTGCCTTTTATTTTTTAAAAAAATTTGTGATAAAATTATACACTTTTTTATTGACTATTGCAAGAAAAAAATATATAATGTTAAGGTAAAATATGAATTTTATTTAAGGAGGCACTGAAATGAAAACTTTTGACATTTTGCTTAAGTCCCCTGAAGATGTTAAAAACTTTGTTAACATCGCTACAAAATACGACTTTGACATCGACCTCACTTCCGGCAGATATGTTGTTGACGCAAAGTCAATCATGGGTATTTACAGCCTTGACCTCAGCAAAGCAGTTAAAGTTGAAATCCACAGTGATGACTGCAGTTCTCTTGAAGCAGAGCTCAAGCCCTACATTCAGTAAACTTACCTAAGAATCTATACGGACAAAATGCTGACGATGCTGTTTTTGAAAAATCACGGCTATCGTGAGTTTTTGTGTCCTTTTGTCCTTTTAATGGTTTTATTATGAAAGATAAAGATTTTTTTATGAAAGCGGCTCTCAAAGAAGCCGAAAAAGCATATTCCCTTGGCGAAACACCCATCGGCGCTATTATCGTCAAAGACGGTGAAATCATTGCCGCATCACACAACTTGCGTGAAAGCGGCAAAAACGTCCTGTATCACGCAGAGCTTCTGGCAATAGACGCTGCCTGCAAGGCTCTCGGCGGTTGGCGACTGCACCAGTGTGATATGTATGTGACTTTGGAGCCATGCATTATGTGTAGCGGCGCAATCAGCCAGTCAAGAATAAAAAATCTTTATTTCGGAGCTCCCGACCCAAAAGGTGGCAGCGTGCTTTCAGGAATAGCAGCCACAACAGACGGGCTCTTCTGCCACACAAATTGCGAGGGCGGAATTTTACTTGAGGAATGTCAGGAAATTCTAAAACGTTTTTTCCGTGAACTTCGCAAAGGCACAATCAATGATAAATAATTAAATTTTATATACTTTAAGGAGGAATTTTTTAAATGAGCAAAAAATTCGTATACCTCTTCAGTGAAGGCGACGCATCTCAAAGAGAGCTTCTCGGCGGTAAAGGTGCAAACCTTGCTGAAATGACAAAAATCGGTCTCCCTGTTCCCCAGGGCTTCACAGTTTCAACCGAAGCTTGTACTCAGTACTATGATGACGGCCGCAAAATCAGCGAAGATATCAAAGCTGAAATCATGAAAAACATCGTTGAGATGGAAAAAATCTGCGGCAAAAAATTCGGAGATAAAGAAAATCCGCTTCTCGTTTCTGTTCGTTCAGGTGCAAGAGCATCTATGCCTGGTATGATGGATACTATCCTCAACCTCGGTCTTAACGAAGAAGTTGTTGAAACCATGGCTGCAAAGTCTGGTAATCCCCGTTGGGCTTATGACTGCTACAGAAGATTTATCCAAATGTATTCTGACGTAGTTATGGAAGTTGGTAAGAAATATTTCGAAGAACTTATCGACAAAATG
>JAZROR010000098.1:0-2179 GCA_045648845.1 Clostridia bacterium | reverse complement strand
CCCAACAGTTCGCAAATTTTTGGTGTTAATACGTCACTTGCAGTGGACATCCCCGTTATGTTTCTGGTGATGTCACTTATGGTGTTTCCTGCTTTAATAAGGGGCAAGCTTTCAAGAGTTCAGGGTATTCTTTTGCTACTTATATATGCAGCGTTTTGCGTGTTTCAGTTTGCTCTTTAATTGGTAAATTAGGGCAACATATTTTTGCGTGTTAAGGGTTATGTTTGTACTGGCGCGATAACCCTTTGAATTCAAGTGTTATAAGAGGAATTTAATATGAAAAAATCAATCTATAATAAGCAAGATGTAGAAGCGGCGAAGATTATTGATGCTTTTTTGCCGGACAAGCTTTTTGATGCACATATGCATATCACACACCGTGGTCCGATGTATGAAGTAGGAACTTCTTTTGATGATTATTATGCTAATATCGAGTGTTTTCCAAAGACAGAGAAGTGCGTTGTAATGGAATAATTTTTCCTGACAATGAACTCAAAGACCCGGCAGAGTTTCAAAAAGCCCACAACTTTTTGGTGGAGGAACTGAATAAGTACCCTCAGAATGTGGGGGAAGTTATTGTTTTTCCGAGTGATACTGTTTCCGACATAAAGGCAAGGCTTGTACATCCAAATATGAAGGGACTTAAGTGTTATTGTTTTTATGCTGAATGTGAGGATAAGTATGATGCAACTATTGGTGAATATCTCCCTGAGAGTGCCTGGGAGGTTGCGAACCGAAGGAAAATGGCTATTACCTTGCATCTGGTGAAAAATGAGTGTCTGGCGCATCCTGACAACCTCAATTACATAATAGAAATGGCAAAAAAATATCCTGATGCTATACTTATTTTAGCGCACGCGGCACGTGCCTTTGCGGCGTGGACTGTTTTTGGAACAGTAGACAAACTGGTTGACCTCGAAAACGTGTGGTTTGATTTTTCCGGCATCTGTGAGACTCCTGCTATGCTTTATATAATCAAGAAAGTTGGCGTGAGCCGTTGTATGTGGGGAACGGATTATCCCGTGGCGGCATTTTTGGGGAAACCCATTTCTTTAGGCGGCTCTTTTGCGTGGCTTAGCGAGCGTAATTTTCCAAGTGGGTTTCCGTTGAGGCACGTTGTTACCGAAGGCTTTATGGCTATGCGGGAGCTTAGCATTTTGGCTGATTTGGGGAAAAGCCAGATTGAAGATATATTTTATAATAATGCTGTTAAGCTTTTTGGATGTAAATGAATTTGGGTATCCTCCGTTATGCGGGGGATACTTTTTGTTGTGCAACAAAAAAGGACACCTCTCGAGGTGTCCTTTTAAAATCCTTAGATTATTTGTTGAGCTTTGCTTCAAGTTCGTCCATGCTGTTTTTGATCTCCTTGGGGAGCTTGTCGCCGAACTGAGCGAAGAATTCTCTCTGGTTCTTAACGTCTTCTTTCCAAGCGTCGATGTCGATTGAAAGGAGTTCGTCAACAACTTCGTCAGCGAGGTCGAGACCGTCAAGCTGGAGGTCTTCTTTATTGGGAACAAAACCGATTTCTGTTTCAATCGCGTCAACTTTGTCTTCGCAACGGTCAAGAATCCAGTTGAGAACTCTCATGTTGTCGCCAAAACCGGGCCACATAAAGTTTCCGTCTTTGTCAAGTCTGAACCAGTTTACATTGAAGATTTTGGGCGGGTTCTGAATCTTTTTGCCCATATCGTACCAATGCTGGAAGTAGTCAGCCATATTGTAACCAACGAAAGGTCTCATTGCCATTGGGTCACGTCTTACAACACCAACTGCACCGGCAGCAGCTGCTGTTGTTTCTGATGCCATTGTAGCACCAACAAACACGCCATGATCCCAGTCACGAGCCTGGTATACCAGCGGAGCAGTTTTTGCACGGCGGCCGCCGAATACGATAGCTGAAATCGGAACGCCCTGGGGGTTCTCGAATTCAGAAGAAATGCAGGGGCAGTTCTTTGCAGGAGCAGTAAATCTTGAGTTTGGATGAGCAAGCTTTCCGCCTTCTGCTGTGTATTCCTTGCCGTTAACCTTTGCGCCTTTCCATTCGATTGCATTTTCGGGAGGATTCTTGTCAAGACCTTCCCACCAAACTGTCATATCTTCTTCGTTGATAGCAACGTTTGTGAAGATTGTGTTCTTCTTTGTAGCTTCAAGTGCGTTGAAGTTTGATTTTTCAGAA
>JAZROR010000097.1:0-2364 GCA_045648845.1 Clostridia bacterium | reverse complement strand
TGAAAAGCGTTGCTTTTACTCCACTGCTCTTGACCGATACATCCGAAATATTTGTATGCTCAATATTTGCCGCTGATGTGTCATAGGGAAGAAGCACTGAAGAAAGGAACTGTCCGTTCCAATAAATTTCAGCGTGACCTGATGCCACCACTATTTTGTAATCGCCTTCGCCTATGTTCGCATAGCTTTCTGCACCGTCTATTGTCATACAGGTAAGTTTGTTTCCGGTATGGGACATGGAAAGTTTGAAATAACCATCGTTTATGGCAAGGCTTCCATTGCCCGCATCGTATACGTAATCTACCTCATATTCCTGACCGATTTCAAGAGCTTTGCCTTTTTTGTAGTCAACCTTGATATATCTTGGTTCACTGTCTACAATGAGACCAGAATCACAATACATTTTTGCAAAAATCGAGTTTGTGCCTATTTTAAGACCTGATACTGCTGTTTCAAAGTAATTTGTGCCTTCAACCGTAGCATAATGCAGACCATTCACATAAAATTCCGCTTTGGTAGCTGTTTCGCTACCGCCGCTGAAACTTGCTGTCGCTGTAACTGTGGTTCCATAGCTTACACTTGAACCTGGCTGTATTGTCTCAAATTCCCTGGGTCGTCCAACATAAATGAGAAACGGCAATCCCTCTTTCTCACATTTAAGGTCAAGGGTAATTGTTGTATTCGGCTGAAGAATTGGATCTATAGTCTGTGACCATGTTGAAAAAGCCTCACCCTCTATATTCTGTTGAAGTGTATAGTAACTATTTCCATCCTTGTCGGTATTCTTAATTGCATCTAAGTTGGTTGCCTCAAAACCAGCAGGAGCATCCTGAAAACCCTCCGAATATGAAATACCATCAAGCTTTGTCTTATTGGGGGCATTTCCCTCAACCATTTTGTAGGTGCTTATTTTGATGTCATCAAATAAGAAAACCGGTGCCTTTTCATAGGGCATATTCCAATCAAATGAACCCCCCGCAAAAGCCTTTCCGCCCAGGTAGAACTCATAGTCACCAGCATCAAGGTATTTGGGTGAAAACTCTGCATAGCAGCTTGTTGCCGGAAGTTTCAACTTGTCAACATCAAACGCTACAGAAAGCTGGCGTTCTTTACCGGCACCATCTTTTACAAGAACCTTTTCAAAAACTGATGTCGCCACAGTAGCTGACTCATTGATTATCAGCTTATATGTACGGACTACACCTGCATTTAGGCTTTCAAAGGGAATTGTTATGCCATATCCAAGGTTGTTCACACCTCTGTTTGGTGCACACCAATAAAGAGAATAGTTTGTTTTTGATGTATCTGTTGTTTTATAGTCTTCCTCTGTTGACACGCTGAACTCGAGAACATACCTTGTCTTATTTTTGCCAAGGTCAAGATTTGAGCCAAGATTAAATTGAGGAGTTGCGGTTGTTGGAGTTGTAGTTGTTAATTTAAGCTTTCCTCCCGAAATTACCGGAGAACGACCGTCCCACTCTCCCTCAACCGTTGTACCAACCGTGAAATCAGTCATAGAGCTGGAAAATTCCTGATTAAGTTCAACTACCTCAGGCGAATATTTCACATTATCTTGAGGAATAAATGCATTCACAGGAACACACAACAATACAAGCATAGCTGCCAAAAAACTGCTTAAAAGTCTTTTCATAACTGTTCTTCCTTTCTTTATGCTGTTTGAGTCAACACTTAATTACCAATTTCAAATGCTTCGTCAATAAGCGGTTTTCCTTGTGTGAGTTTATTCCACATATAAAGCTTTGTAACACTTCCTGCCTTGATTTCAAGGTCAGCAAAGTTTGTTCCGCCATTAAGTTCGGCAAAATCTATGTCCACCAAAATATTGTTCTCATCATATGACGCAAGAATAATAGCCTCGATTTCTTCCACCGACTCTACAAATATTTCGGCATCCGTTTCGCTAACATATCCCGAATATGCAAGGTCGCCATTGGAGAACTGAATGTTGTCAACAGAGTATTGTGTCGCCATTTTAGCATCGCTGCTTATATCATACCTTGCGCTGTAGTAACCCAGATGAAGTTTGTTTGGCATTGTTGTAAAACCAGCACCATACAAATAATCCGCATCTTTAATTCCGTCAGGGGTATACATAAGGTCTTTATTATATGGCGGTACGATACCCGTCAGTTCTTGATATTCACTGTCCGCAGCACCACGCTCTTTTCGGTAAACCGTAATAAATTCGTCATTGTTTTCCTTGAATGATTTATTTCCGTCAAAATCCCCCACAACTATTTTGTAGGTGTACCACGTGTCGTCAGCTTTGCCAATGAATGCCATACCTAAATCGTCGTCTATTTTTTCGCCACCTGAGGTGCTGTATGACTTTTTCACAGTGAA
>JAZROR010000096.1:0-7746 GCA_045648845.1 Clostridia bacterium | reverse complement strand
GAAAAGTATATTATATAGAGAAAGAGCCTTTTGGCTCTTTTTTTATGTTCTAAATGCGGACAAAGTGTCATATAGTTAGGTATCAGCCACAAAGGAGATATGAAATATGAATACAAGATATAATGAAATTTTGAGTTATTTCCCCCAAAATTTAAGGCGTATGCTGGGACGCGGTATGAATGTTCTTGAAGACTCGTTGCAGGAAATAAGAATAAGAGCCCGTCTTCCGCTGATATTCGGAACAACAAACGGGAATTTTGCAATAACACCTGACGGTGAACTTTCCCCTGCTGTGGGCGGTGCGTACATAGTAAAAGAAAGTGATGTAAGACAGATATTTACAGCTATTTGTGAAAATTCGGTTTATGCCTTTATGGAGGACATAAAGCAGGGGTTTGTCACAATAAAGGGCGGTCATCGTGTAGGAATTGCAGGACGTGCAGTAAACGGCAAAGGCGGAATAGAAAACTTCCGTGAAATAAGCTCTCTCAATATTCGCGTAGCACGTGAGGTTGTGGGAGCAGCGAATTATATAATCGGTGACATAAAAAAAGACAGCGGCATAGTGAATACGCTTATTGTGTCACCTCCGATGGGAGGAAAAACCACGGTGCTCAGAGATTTAGCAAGGCAAATTTCTGACAGCGGAATAAAAACGGCTCTTGCTGATGACAGGGGCGAACTTGCGGCAATCTTTAGGGGTGTTCCTCAAAACGATATAGGGCTTCAGACCGACGTGATTGAGAATGCACCAAAAAGTCAGGCGGTCATTATGATGCTGAGGTCAATGTCTCCACAGCTTATTGTTACAGATGAGATAGCAACAAAAGGTGACGCCGATGCAGTCCTTAAATGTTTCGGGACAGGGGTTTCTGTTATTGCCAGTACTCACGGAAAAAGTGCCGAAGAGGTGCTGAAAAGGGAAAATCTCAAAGCCCTTTTTTCTGACATAGGTTTTAAGCAGATTATCGTTCTTCAAAAAGAGGGACGGGGAATAAATACCAAAGTTTTAGGCGAGGTAACAAAGATAAGGCAGGAAAAATGATGATAAAGCTTTTTGCAACAGTTTTTATCCTGATGGGATGCGGTTATCTTGGAATTTTGTTTGCAATGTCATACAAAAAACGAGTTAGTCAGTTGATTGAGTTTCAGCAGGTCCTGAATCTTCTTGAGTTTGACATTGATTTTCTTGCCGTGCCGCTTCATGAATCTTTTGAAAAGATTTCAAAAAATTCATATGGCGGCGTGAAAGATGTTATTGATTATATAAGGGAATGGATTGAAAAGGACAAATGCATAGATATGCAAAGACTTTGGGAGAGGGCTTTTCAAAGATTTTCGGATGAAATTTTTCTCACTCAGGAGGATAAGAAAATCCTGTTGGACTTCTCAAAAAACTTGGGCTGTGGTGACAGAGAAAGTGAAAAAAACAATATAAAAATCACCCTCAGCCGTCTTAAAATTGCAGAAAATGAGGCAAGAGAAATTGCAAAAACAAACGTGAAGATGTACAGAGGACTTGGATTTTTAACAGGATTTTTTATTGTAATTATCCTGATTTAAAAATTACGAATGAGGAGGTAAGGTTTTGGACGGTGTTGATCTTATATTCAAGGTGGCGGCAATAGGAATACTGGTGGCAGTTCTCAATCAGCTGCTTGTGAGAAGCGGAAGAGAAGACCAGGCAATGCTTACCACCCTTGCGGGACTTGTGGTGGTGCTGTTTATGGTTATAGAACAGATAAGTCTTTTGTTTGAAACCATAAAATCGGTGTTTGGACTATGACTTGGGATATGGATATATTCAAAATAGTGGGACTTGGGATTGCAGCATCTATCTTGACGGTTTTTTTGAAAAACTGGCGGCCTGAAATTGCCGTTCAGATTTCTCTGGCTACTGCTGCAATAATTTTTATTTCGGTTATGCCCTATATAAAAACACTTTTTTCAATGTTTTCAGACATATCAAACCGCGTGGGACTTGATGCAAAATATATCACTTTGATACTGAAAGTTATAGGGATAGCTTATGTCGCTCAGTTCGGAGCAGAGCTTTGCCGTGATGCTGGCGAAACTTCCATAGCGTCAAAAATTGAACTTTTTGGAAAGGTGATAATAGTGACTCTTTCAATGCCGCTTGTTTACAGCTTTATGGAAGTGGTTGAACGTATAATAAATTTCGGATAAGAATGTAGGTATTCAAATGAAAAAACTTTTTGTTTTGTCGGTTATTTTTATTTGTGTGTGGATAACCACGTGGGCCGAGACTCAAGAATTTGATTTGATTGGTGAATACGTAAAAATATACGGCAATGAAATAGACGGCGCAATGGACTTAGTGTCAGATGAGGAACTGAGACAGCTTGTGCCCAATTTCAATACAGAGGAAATTCTCTCAGGGCTTGCAAAGGGCGAAAATATATTTTCACTGAAAGCAGTGGGGAATGCCGCGCTGAAGCTTTTTGCAGGGGAGATAAGGAACAGCCTGAAAAGCTTGATTTTTATTTTTGCAATGGGCATTTTTTGCACGTATCTCACCAATATTCAAAGTAGTCTTGAGGGACACGGGGCTACCGATACAGCTTTTTTTGTGTGCTACATAGTTATAGCAGGGATAGGTGCAGCGACTTTTTTGGATGTAGTCAGCTGTGCAAAGGAGACCATTTCAAATCTCGCAATGTTTATGAGAACAATGGTGCCCATTTCTATGGCAACACTGGCAGCAAGCGGGGCGCTTATCTCGGCAGGTGCTTTTGAGGTTACGGTTATTGCGGTTATCGAAATCACCGAGTGGGTGCTTGAATATGTTTTTTTACCCCTTATTATGATGTCGGTGGCAATGAGTCTTGTGAACAATCTTTCAAAAGACTTGAATGCTGAAAAAATGGTTCAGTTTATGAACAAGACTACCAAATGGGGAATAGGAGTTGTGATGACATTGTTTGTCGGAGTTATGGGACTTCAGGGAATTGTTTCGGGGAGTGCAGACGGACTGACCATCAAGCTCACAAAATTTGCGGCATCAAACCTTATACCACTTGTGGGAGGAGCTCTTTCTGAAACGGCAGAGACGGTTATGAACTGCAGTGTGGTAATCAAAAATGCGGTAGGTGTATTCGGCATAATAGTGGTAGCACTTATTGTAGCTGTTCCCGTAGTGAAAATTTCCGCCTGCCTTATTTTATTCAGGCTTTGTGCGGCAATTCTTCAGATGGTGTGCGACAAAAGAATAGTCAAGTGCATTTCAGAATTTGCGGATTCGATTTCAGGAATATTTGCCATTCTTGCTGTGGTTGCGGTGATGTTTATTATTATCCTCACCATAATCATAAACGCCGGAAATTCCGTTGTGCTTTTGGGGAAGTAGAGGACTGATTTTGTGGAATTGATTCGTGAATGGGTTATGCGGATTGCCGGGATAACGGCACTGGGTGCAGTCTGTGATATGATTATGACAGACGGGAATATGAAAAAGTATGTGAAAATGGTTGTGGGACTTGTGCTGGTACTTGCTGTTATCAGCCCTTTAACGCAAATAACACCCCGATTATCAGATATAAAAATTCCTGAAACAACTCAAAGAAAAGCAGCAGAGCTCAAAAACACCATAGCGGAAAAGGAATATCAGCAGATAGTTATGCTTTATAGTGAAAAACTTGAAACTTCTATTGAAGGCAAAATATATTCGGATTTTGGATGTGAAGCAAAAGCGGAAGTCAAGGTGGAGGAGAATGACAATAAGACCTTTGGGAATATAATACAAGTTTTAATCACAATTCCGCCTGAAAAAAAGGTGGATATTGAGGGAATAAAGGCAACAGTTTCAAAGGGTTTTGGAGTTGAAACGAAAAATATAGATATCCAAACAGAAAGTTAAGAAACAAAGGAGTGGGACATTTGGGATTTGATTTTCTTAAAAGGAAAATAAAAACTGTTAATGTTGAGGTGGACGAAAACGGAAGAGGCAGAATTGAAAAAAAGAACAAGTGGCTTATTGTTGTGATACTTATTGCAGTGCTTGTGCTGGCTTTTTGGAATTCGGGTGAAAAGGAACATCCCCCTGAAAATGATCAGGTAGAAACGTCACATTTAGCAATAGATACCGGATACATAACAAATGCCGAAACAAAGCTTGGGGACATTCTTTCAAAAATAAAAGGTGCAGGCAAGGTAAAGGTAATGATTACATTTGATTCAGGCGAAGAAAAGATTTTGGCAAAAAACCAAAGTTCACAGCTCGAAACTGAGCATAGTGCGGACAAAACCCAATCAAAGTCGCAGCAAGAGGAGGATGTTTTGCTCTATGATTCAACCAAAGGCGAGGGGCCATTTATAGTAAAAGAAAGGCTTCCGGTTCCGTCAGGGGTTTTGGTTGTGGCAGATGGTGCCGTGAGCGAAAACGTACGTCTTGAACTTTATGAAGCGGTTAAGGCGCTTTATGGAATTTCGGGGCATCGGGTAAAGGTTTCTGCAGCAGCAGGAAAATAAAAAATTATCAATCAGCAAAAATGTCATGCCGCAGGCACACGGCTGATTATACTTTAGCGGCAGAGAGGGAGATTTTTAATGAAAAAGTTTTTCAAAGGAATAAGAGGAAAACAGATTTTGGTTTCGGTGCTTGCTGTTATGGTGATTGCAGCAGGTTATTACCGATGGTCGGTTGAACAAAATGAGAGCCTGACAGTGACAAATGAAGTACTACCAATCGAGGAACAAGGTAAAAATGAAAAAGGGACGATTGATGAGGATTATTTTTCAAGAGCCAGATATGAGAGAGATTGCACACGTTCAGAGACGGTAGAACTTCTTACAGTTTCGGCGATTTCAGGTGAGTCTTCAGCAGAAACGAATGCAAAAATTGAAAAATATGCTCAAAGTGCCGAGAAAGAAGCGGTTATTGAAAATATGATAATGGCAAAGGGATATGCTGATTGCGTTGCATTTGTGGATGACGAAAGTGTAAGCGTGGTGGTAAAGGCAGAAAAACTTGACAAAAGCGGAGTTTCGAAAATAAAAGACATTGTGGTTGGACAGACCGGAATGAAAGCAACACAGATTAAAATTTCAAGTAAGCAATAAAAAAACCTCCTTTGCAATTTTGCAAAGGAGGTTTTTATCAATGGTGAGTGTATAGCCCGTTCGTTTATAAAGTTTTCAAGAATCCCATAATTGTTGTAAAATATTTGACAAAAAGAAAGAATTGTAATATACTGTTTGGGTAGAATTTTTTTGGGAGTGACATTTATGACTTTTTTGAAAAAATATAGTTTAAATCAAACTGGTGGCAACATCTGGGCGTAAGCCCGACGTGTTTTTTGGCAGTTAGTTAAACTGCGGGATTTGATTTGAATATATTTTTTAAGAAGGAGTTTTTAATATGAATAAATATAAGGATTTTGAGAATTATTTAAAGGAGCTTCCCACACAAGACGGGTTCTTTGGTGAATATGGCGGTTCATATCAGGCAGAAGAGCTTATTGAGGCATTTAAGGAAGCGGATGATGCATATGAAGCTATTTGCCACTCGGCACAGTTTATAAACGAGCTTCGCAGAATAAGAAAGGAATTTCAGGGAAGACCCACTCCGGTGTACCATTGTGAGCGTCTTTCTAAAATTTTTGGAAATTGCCAGATATACTTAAAAAGAGAGGATTTAAACCATACCGGAGCACACAAGCTCAACCACTGTATGGGTGAGGGCCTCTTAGCAAAGTTTATGGGCAAAAAGAAGATAATTGCTGAGACCGGTGCAGGTCAGCACGGCGTTGCAATAGCTACTGCGGCGGCTTATTTTGGTATGGAATGCGATGTTTATATGGGTGAGGTTGATATTGAAAAACAGCATCCAAATGTTATTAGAATGAAGATGCTTGGAGCAAATGTTGTTCCCGTCACAAAAGGACTTAAAACACTTAAGGAAGCTTGCGACGCGGCATTTGAAGCCTATCTTAAGGAATACAAGGATGCAATATATTGTATAGGTACTGCGGCAGGCCCACATCCTTTCCCCAAAATGGTCAGAGATTTTCAGTCCATTATTGGCATAGAAGCAAGAGAACAGTTTCTGGAAATGACGGGAATTATGCCTGACGCAGTTTGCGCTTGTGTTGGCGGTGGTTCAAATTCCCTTGGTATGTTTACACCATTTTTGGCTGACCCTGTGGAGATATATGGCGTTGAGCCTCTTGGCAGAGGAGCAGGCATTGGCGACCACGCGGCAACAATGGCATATGGAACAAAGGGTATTATTCATGGCTATTCAAGCTATGTTCTTCAGGATGAAAAGGGTGAACCTCTTCCGGTTTATTCAATAGCCAGCGGCCTTGACTATCCGGGTGTAGGTCCTGAGCATGCATATCTTCGTGATAGAGGAAGAGTACATTATGAAACAGTGTCAGACGAAGAAGCAATGGAAGCATTTTTCCTTTTGTCAAGATATGAGGGTATAATTCCCGCTATTGAAAGTGCTCACGCGGTAGCTTATGCTATCCGTTATGCCAAGGAACACAAAAGCGGTTCAATTCTCGCGTGTCTTTCAGGACGTGGTGATAAAGATATTGATTACGTTTATGAAAATTACGGTTGCGGCGAAAAGTTCAAGCTTGATTATAATATTTAAGAAAAACGGGCAAGGTTTATTTTAGACCTTGCCTTATTCTTTGGTATTTTAAATGCCATAATAAGAAGAATTATACTTGAAAAATAGCGAGTATTGTGATATAATACCTTGACTGTTAATGACAAAAGATTAAAGGAGAAATTAAAATGGAAATTATTTATGAAAACATTCTGCAAATTGAGTGGCAACAGATTGTTATGTGGATTATTGGCGGACTTCTTATTTATCTTGCCATAAAGAAAGAAATGGAGCCGACACTTCTTTTGCCAATGGGGTTTGGCGCGATTTTGGTGAACCTGCCTTTTTCGGGCGCTGTTGAAACCCTTGAAACTTTGTTTGCAGCGGGAATTTCAAACGAGCTTTTTCCACTTATTTTGTTTATAGGAATAGGTGCGATGATTGACTTCGGCCCCCTTCTTTCAAATCCGAAGCTTATGATTTTTGGTGCGGCGGCACAGTTCGGTATTTTCTTTACCCTTTGCTTTGCATCAATGTTCTTTGATATAAATGACTCAGCGGCGATTGCTATCATCGGTGCGGCAGACGGACCAACATCAATCGTTGTGGCTCAGGCTCTTGGCACAAAGTATCTTGGTGCAATTATGGTTGCGGCATATTCATATATGGCACTTGTTCCGATTATTCAACCTCCCGTTATAAAGCTTTTGACCACAAAAAAAGAGCGTATGATAAGGATGGAATATACCCAGAAGGAAGTATCAAAAACTACAAAGATTTTGTTCCCCATAGTTATCACTGTGATAGCAGGACTTGTGGCTCCCGCATCTGTGGCACTTATTGGATTTTTGATGTTCGGTAACCTAATCCGTGAGTGCGGTGTTCTCAATTCTCTTTCTGAAACTGCACAGAAATCCTTGGCAAACATTATAACAATTTTCCTTGGAATAACCATTTCTCTAAGGATGCAGGCTGCAGAGTTCCTTACATTTGAAACACTGCTTATTCTTTGTCTTGGACTTGTTGCCTTTGTGGTTGATACCGCAGGCGGTGTCCTTTTTGCAAAGATATTGAACATTTTCTCCAAGAAAAAAATCAATCCTATGATTGGTGCGGCAGGTATTTCTGCATTTCCTATGTCCGGCCGTGTTGTTCACAAAATGGGACTT
>JAZROR010000095.1:0-6471 GCA_045648845.1 Clostridia bacterium | reverse complement strand
GGATGCAATCAAAGGAATAAGAAATGTCAGAAGTGAGATGAATGTTCCTCCGTCAAAGAAGGTTAAGCTTTTTGTTGTGACAAAAGACGAAGAACTTTTCTCTCAGGCAGGCGTATTCTTTGAAAAGCTTGCAAGTGCATCCGAAACAGAAATCAAGCAGGACAAGACAGACGTTCCTGAAAATGCGGTTTCTGTTGTTACGGCAAGAGCCGAAATTTTTCTTCCTATGGACGAGCTTGTTGACCGAGAAAAAGAAATGGAAAGACTTACCAAAGAAAAGACCAGACTTGAGGGCGAAATCAAACGTGCCGAGGGTAAGCTTTCAAACAAAGGCTTTACAGACAAGGCTCCGGCAAACGTAGTTGAGGAAGAACGCCAGAAATGCGAAAAGTACAAGGCTATGCTTGAAAAGGTTATGGAAAGCCTTGAAAAAATGGCATAAAACCGTGCTTTAAAGTGAATAATGATGAATACAGTCGATTAACCTAATCGGCTGTATTTTTTTGTTGTTTTTTGGAATACGAAAGTCTAAAAAACGCAAGGAAATATGCATATTGTGTACGAATATAAAAATGGAAGAAATTGTAAAAGGAGGTATTAAAGTGGATATAAAGCTTGAATGCATAGGTCAAACATTGGTAGTAAAGCTGTCCGGTGAGATAGACCACCATACATCAGGGGACATAAGGGATATTCTGGATAGAGAAATAAGTTCGGGCAATGTTACAAACCTCGTGTTTGACTTTGACAGGGTAACATTTATGGACAGCTCAGGTATTGGTATGATGGTGGGAAGATACAAGCAGATTTCGGCTTTAGGCGGAAAAGTAATGGTCATAAGAGTGAGCCCACAGCTTGATAAAATATTTGAAATATCAGGGCTCAAAAAGATTCTGGATTTTAGCAAGGAGAAAATATAATGAATATATCGGATGCAATAATTTTTTTAGGTGAAGTAAAAAAATCTGCCGCACTGTTTTGGTGCTTTTTCAAAGAGGGGGTAATGTCTAAATGGAAAACTATATGAAGCTTGAAGTTCCGGCAAAAAGCTGCAACGAGTCCTTTGTACGTGCAACGGTTGGGGCGTTTTCAGTTCAGCTTGATATAAGCATTGAGGAACTTTCCGATATAAAAACTGCGGTATCCGAGGCGGTGACCAACTCTATTGTTCATGGATACGAGAATATGAAGGGTGTTGTAAAAATCGTATGTCGGGTTATTGAAAATGTGATGGAAATTGAAATAACAGATTACGGCAAGGGAATTGAGGACATAGGACAAGCTATGCAGCCACTTTTTACAACTCAGCCGGATTCAGAGAGAAGCGGTATGGGATTTACTGTTATGGAAACATTTATGGATGAGCTGAAGGTTCGGTCTACTGTTGGGGAAGGTACTGTTGTAACAATGAAAAAGAAAATAAGAGGTTGATGCAGTGCAGACAAAAAAATATAATGAAAATATTGAGAGCCTGATTGAAAAAGCAAAAAATGGCGATTTGGCTGTACGGAACATAATTGTGGAAGAAAACATAGGGCTTGTGAGAAGTGTACTTAAAAGATTTTCAGGAAGAGGCCATGAAACCGAGGACCTTTTTCAGATAGGATGCATTGGGCTTATAAAGGCGATTGAAAAATTTGACCCGGGCTTTGAAGTAAAGTTCTCGACATATGCTGTGCCGATGATAATAGGCGAAATAAAACGCTTTATAAGAGATGACGGAATAATAAAGGTAAGCCGCAGTCTCAAAGAACTTGCGCTCCGGGCGATAAGTGTCCAGGAAATAATGAGACGTGAAGAAAATCGTGAGCCTACGGTTAAAGAGTTGGCTGAAAAGCTTGAGGTCAGTGCAGAAGAACTTGCTGCGGCACTGGATGCTGGACTTAAGCCTGAATCAATTTATGCGGAGCCCAAGGAAGAGGGGAAAGAGGGCAAGGCGCTTATCGAACGGCTTGAAAGCTCAAGAAATTGCGAAAAAGAAATTGTGGACCGCATACTTATCGGGGAGCTTTTGGCAGATTTTGATGACAGAGAAAAAAAGATAATAATATACAGATATTTTAAACAGAAAACTCAGGCACAGATTGCGGCACAGCTTGGAATATCACAGGTTCAGGTGTCGCGGATTGAGAAAAAAGTACTAGCGCTGATGCGTGAAAAAGCGAATAGTGATGGATAGAAGTTCCAAATAAATAAAGGTCTATACTCTTGACGAGGCATTCGAATTATGTTAAAATAATATGAAACTTTTGATGATGTTAGATTATTTAATGACATTATGAGGTGCAGTATGAGGTATAAGGCTTATGTCGCTACCTATGCGGGTGAATCCCAGGAAGTGAACAAAGACAATTATTTTTTAAACGGCATTTGTAGAGAAGATGTGCAAGAACTTACCTGCGTTGCTCAGAATAAGAATTTCAGAAGTCGAAATCTTTATGCCCTTGCCAGCGGAACAAAAAATGCTGTGAAAGGGGAAGAAGCGGCATATCTTTCACTCGATGTCCTGAAAGGGTTTTATGGTGCGGATTTCACAAAGGAGAGCCGGACTTATTTTGAGTTTGCCAATTCTGCAGTTAAAAGCCTCATTTTTGAAAGGAAACAGAATGAATTTGAAGTTGATGTTTCGGTTATTTATATAGGGAATGATGTGGCTACAGTTTACAATATGGGTGATGCCCATGCGTTTTATTTCAAAAAAGGTTTGCTACAAAAACTTACCGGGGAAGTGCCAAAGTACGTTGAAGAAGAGAAACGTTTCCTCGATAATAAGGGAGTGTGGCAGTCTGTTTTGGAAAAAAAAGATACTATTCCATATATAGGATTTGGTGGTGAAGGCGAAGCGGTTCCATATACGTCTGCTCCCATAAAGCTTAAGGGCAACGGGTTTCTTGTTATATGCAGCAAGTCGGTTATGGATATTCTTAATGAGAATGAAATCATTGACGTTCTTAAAAATAAAAATATAAAAGCCAAAGACAAGGCCGAAAAGATAATAGAACTGGCTATCCAGAAGGAGCCTGACGGAAACTATACAACAGAAATTATAGAAACAAAAAGTGGTATTTCCGTGGGTAGTGACGATACCACTTCGCTAGTTAAATGGCTGGCAGTAGTTGCAACGTGTGTGGTTTTTTCAGTTTCGTTTACTTTCATTGCTGATAATATGGGCACTTTGATAAGCGATATCAAAACTTTCGTAAGTGAAAATATAACAAGAAGAGAAAAAATTGATTCCCCTGTTTGGATACCAAAGATTGTTGAAAAAGAACCCGAAAAGGAAACCGTTGAGAAAAAAGAAGAACAAAAGGAGGTAGAGAAAAAAAGCTCGCAGGCAAACAAGCCCAGACCTTCCTCAAAACCCTCAAACAAGGCACCGGATAACCAATCTTCATCCACGAATAAAGCGGTTGAGAGCACAAATCAAAGTGTTCCGGTTCAAAAAGAAATGAATACAGATGTTGAACTTCCAATAGATTTCAATTAATAAAAAACACATCATTTTTGGATATTAAAAGTGATGTGTTTTCTATTTTCTTCCGCTGTTGACACTAGGTTTTAAATATGTTAAAATGTAAAAATGGAGAGTTGATGTGCTGTGAATTATAAATTTTTTGAGAATAAAGATTGCGAATTTTATCCGTGTCACAAAACAGAAAAAATAAACTGTCTTTTTTGCTTTTGTCCACTTTATAATAGTGAATGTGGCGGTAATTTTGAATTGATTTTAAGTAAAGACGGCAAAGAAATAAAGGATTGCAGCAACTGTCTTGTTCCTCATAGTGAAAAAGGTTATGAATATGTGATAGAAAAATTGAAAGCAGCACAAACTGAAATAAAAGGGTGAAAAAAGATGGATATAAAACAAGAGATTTTTGAATTGAGAGAAACCATTGAAGAACATAACCACAATTATTATGTTATGGATAATCCCACTATTTCAGACTTTGATTATGATGCGCTGATGCAAAGACTTATAAAACTGGAAGAAGAAAACCCTGAGTTTGCGGATGAAAATTCTCCAACCAAACGCGTTGGTGGTGCTGTACTCAGTGAGTTTGGCGAGGTTCAACACAGCGTTCCCATGCAGAGCCTTGGGGATGTTTTCTCGTATGACGAGCTTATGGAATTCGACCAAAGGGTTGTTCAGGGACTGGATGGCGAAAAGCCTCAATATGTGGTTGAAATGAAGATTGACGGGCTTTCGGTTTCACTTGAATATGAAAATGGTCGTTTTGTTCGGGGTGCAACCCGAGGTAGCGGTGATGTGGGTGAAGACATAACAGAAAACTTAAAAACCGTGAAATCTATACCCCTCAAAATTGACTGCGATGCCAACCGTTTGGTTGTTCGTGGTGAAGTGTATATGTCGAGGAAAACCTTTGAAGAGGTAAATGCTGAAAAGCGTTCTTCTGGTGAGGCTATTTTTGCCAATCCGAGAAATGCAGCGGCGGGGTCACTACGTCAGCTTGACAGCAAAATTACTGCAAAACGAAAACTTGATATTTTCATATTTAATATACAGGAAATCTCGGATGATAGAATTTCATCACATACCGAGGGCCTTGACTGGCTTGACAAAATGGGATTTCGAACAAGTCCTGTGAGAACGGTTTGCCAGAATATGGACGAGGCATATCTCGAGATTCTGAAAATTGGTGAAAGCCGAAAGGATTTGCCTTTTGACATTGATGGAGCTGTGGTCAAGGTGGAAAGTCTTTCACAACGTGAAATTCTTGGCTCTACATCAAAGGTGCCCAAGTGGGCGATTGCGTACAAATTCCCTGCAGAACAGCAGGAAACCACGGTGGAGAACATAATTGTTCAGGTGGGCAGAACGGGGGTTATTACTCCAAATGCTGTGCTTACTCCGGTAAAGATTGCGGGCTCTACTGTCAGCCGTGCCACCCTCCACAATGAAGACTTTATTGTGGCAAAGGATTTAAAAATCGGTGACCGTGTGCTTATCCAAAAAGCAGGGGATATAATTCCCGAAGTGGTATCTGTGCTTAAAGAAAAACGTACGGGGGAAGAAAAAATATTTAAAATGCCAACCCATTGCCCTGCTTGCGGTGAGGAACTTTTTCGTGAAGAGGGTGAGGCGGCGCTCAGGTGTACAAGCACAAATTGTCCTGCACAAAGAATACGCAGCATAATTCATTTTGCATCCCGCGGCGCTATGGACATTGAGGGACTTGGCGATGCTGTGGTTGAACAACTGGTAAACGAAGGACTTATAAAGACCTCGGCAGATTTATTTTATCTCAAAAAAGATGAGCTTGTAAAGCTTGAACGTTTTGCTGAAAAATCTGCACAGAATTTGATTGATGCCATCGAAAAGGCAAAGGAGAATCCATTGGATAAGCTTTTATGCGGACTTGGAATACGTCTTATAGGGGCAAAGGGTGCAAAAACCGTAGCTGCCCACTTTGGAAGTATCGAAAACATTATGAATGCTAAGATAGACGAGGTGCTTCTGATTGATGATGTTGGCGAAAAAATGGCAGAAAGCTTAGTTCATTATTTTGCAGAACCTGAGACAAAGGAACTTGTCGAAAGGATGAAAAACGCCGGAGTAAATATGATGGCAGAGGAAAAAATTTCAGGAGGTGTCCTTGAGGGAAAAACCTTTGTTCTTACGGGTACTCTTCCAACCCTTAAACGACCCGAAGCACAGAAAATCATTGAAGATAACGGCGGAAAAGTGTCCGGCTCGGTGTCGAAAAAGACGGACTTTGTTGTTGCTGGGGAAGAAGCAGGAAGCAAACTGACAAAAGCCGAAAGCCTTGGAATTAAAATAATAACAGAAGAAGAACTTCTTGGTATGATTTAAAAGAAAAAACAGAAAGACCACTCGGATGAGTGGTCTTTTTATAGTTACTTTTTTGGAAAGGGAAGCTTTTGATTGCTTAACCCGCAAATATAATTCATATCAACATTGTAATATTTTGCTAAGATTATAACACTTTCAAGAGGAATTCTTATTTTTCGGTTTTCGTAGTCCGAATATGTTTTTTGACCTACGTTTAAAAGAGCAGCTATCTGCGATTGAGTTTTGTCGTTGTCCTCGCGCAGCTCACGTATTCTTTCAGCTACATCCATAAGATCGCCCCTTTCTTTTTAAAATCATAACATAGAGTGCATACCACTATTGACTTTTAGAGTTATATACTCTAAAATGTTATATAATAAAAGGTTTTTATGAAAGGAAATAGTTGCAATGATAATAGATATAACTGGTGTTGAATTGACACCTGGGAATTGTGGGATTGATTGTCTTGGAAATGGAGAGCATATGGATACAGAGGGAAATATTATTGAATGTTGTTGTGATGAGTGTGATTATTTAATGTGCTGTTTAGAAAGTCACGATGATAGTGACTGTAAAAAATGTATTTATGAAGTTTGTCCTCGCTTTGAAAGATGAAAAAACCTTGGGAAATAGTATTGTTTTTATTGACAACAAAGCGG
>JAZROR010000094.1:0-1528 GCA_045648845.1 Clostridia bacterium | reverse complement strand
AATAAGTTTGTTCTTCCGAGCGACACAGCCTGAAGATGTGCCAAGCTCTACACACCGCTGAACCCTGATGCAGCGGAATGGGGGTGCAAGGGGCACTCCCCTTGACAAATAGCAAGTTTACCTTAACATTAAAAAAGTATTGTATTTCACTTTACTTTGTGATATAATAGCCTTGCGATAAAACATCTTAATAAAAACTACCAAATCGGGTGACCCTATTGTAAAAAGCGGTCCTCTGATTTTATCATGCTCGATTTGGTGAAAATGGTGTTTTATCGCAATTAAACCCATCAGAGTGATACGTTTTTTGGATGTGTCGCTTTGGCGGCACATCTTTTTTATTTGCGAAGGAGAAAAAACCATGCCCGACTATAAGAAACTTTACCACTTCCTGTTTAACGAAATTTCTGACACCATAGAATTTCTTCAACAAGCACAGCAAGACGCGGAAGAAATGTATCTTGATATGTGCGAAGAAGAATTCCCAAACGACGAAGACCTTGAATATTTTAACGGGGATATTGAGGAATAACTTACAATATAACGTTTTTTATTATGAAAAAACGGTTGCTTTCGCAACCGTTTTTCTTTTTTATCTTTCATCAATCTTTGTATATTCACGTCTTTTTGCAAGGCTTTTGTATGCCGGACGAATAATTTTCCCGCCGGTAAGCACCTCTTCCATTCGATGAGCACACCAACCCACAATTCTTGCCATCGCAAAAATCGGTGTGTATAGCTCTTCAGGAATGCCAAGCATCTGATAAATGAACCCCGAATAAAGGTCAACGTTTGCCGGCATAGGTGCAGTAATGCCCTTTTCATCAGCAAAAACCTTGGGAGCAAGTCTTTCAACAGCTGCATAGAGTCCAAATTCTTTTTCAGCATCAGGTCCGATTTCTTTTGAAAGTTTTTTTGCACACTCTTTCAAAATCACTGCACGGGGGTCAGAAAGTGTATAAATCGCATGACCGATACCATAAATAAGACCACTACCGTCTCCCGCTTCCTTGCGGACAATTTTGCAAAGATAATCATATACCGCATCATCCGACCAATCCTTAAGGTTTTCTTTCATTTCTGCCATTTGAGCAAGTGTCTTCTGGTTGGCACCGCCGTGCTTTGGCCCTTTCAGTGAGCCAATTGCCGCAGCAACAGCCGAATAGGTATCAGTATTACTTGAAGACAAAACCCTGATTGAAAAAGCCGAGTTATTGCCGCCACCGTGCTCTGCATGGAGCATAAGAGCAAGATCCAGGACCTTTGCCTCGATCTCGGTAAATTTGTGATTTGGTCTTATCATATAAAGGAAGTTTTCCGCAATAGAAAGCTCGGGCTTCGGGTTATGTAGCACAAGGCTTTTCCCATCAAAATAGTGTCTTTTTGTCGCATACGCATAAGCAATCAGTGTCGGAAATCTTGAAATAAGCTCAAGACTCTGTCTGAAAAGCGCCTCTGTTGAAATGTTGTCAGGGTCATCGTCATAGGAATAAAGTGCCAGAACCGACCTTGCCAGCTTATTCATAAT
>JAZROR010000093.1:0-7710 GCA_045648845.1 Clostridia bacterium | reverse complement strand
TTGCAATTTCAGTTACAGTCATTTATTTGTCCTCCGTTTTCTTGTTTCCAAAAAGAGTATTCTGACTTTCAAGTTCCAGCATATCCCGTGCAAGAGCGCTCACCTTTTCCCTTAGTTTGAAAATGCAATCAGTTTCTTTTGCATAACCTCTCACAATATCTTCTGCAAGAGCCAGACAACTGGGTGAACCACAAGAGCCACAATCAAGTTTGGGAAATTCATTGTAAAGTTCTTCTATTTTGTTCATTTTTTGCATTGCAACATTTATATCACTGTCAAGATTCATAATGGGCCGATATACAATAGCCTCATCCCAATACATATTTATTTCATCGGAAAACGGCTGACTGTTGTCCTCCAGCTTCTTGCACATTCTCTGAATTTTCGACCGTGCCGAAAAGCTGTTTTCTGTGGTAAGGGGACCGCCAACACATCCGCCAGGACACGCCAGAGCCTCTACATAATCAATATCATCCATCTTTCCGTCCTCGATATCCTCAAACAGCTTTATAATATTATGTATTTCGTCAACGGCAATATGTTTTTGAGCATCAGTCGCCTCTGCTTCACCACCGCTTGTAGCCCAAAGCACGCCTGATTTTCCTGAAACCCTGAGATTTTTTATATTTTCTTCTGCCATTTTGCTAACACTTCGGGACATTTTTATACAAATATCCTTTATGGGAATAACGCCATCCACCTCAGAATTTTTAACAGTATAATTTCCTTTTACAAAAGTGGCTTTTGCTGCGCAGGGACTTATGAAAAATATTCCTATTTCGCAAGGTGAAAGCCCTGTCTTTTCAACCGCTTCACGCCGCGCCTGCTCAGCAGAAATTTCCATAGGTGATTTAAGGGGAACAACGTTTGGTATAAGATTTGGGAACTTGATAGCAATAAGTCTTAAAACAGCGGGACAAGCCGAAGAAATTGCGGGTTTTAACAGCTCACCTGATTTAAGAAGCTCTTTTGTTTTCTCAGATACTACCTGAGCGCCCCTTGCTACCTCAAAAACATCATCAAAACCCAAATCCAAAAGCGCACTGAGTATAACATTTATATCTTCAGTCCTCGAGAACTGACCATAAAAAGCAGGTGCCACCAACGCCACATTGTGCCTGAAATTTTTAAGCATATCAAGGCTGTCTGCCACACCCTTTTTTGCGTGATAGGGACAAACTCTTATACATTCGCCACAGTCAATACATCTCTCTTTTAAAATTTTCGCCTTTCCTCCCTGGACACGTATAGCCTGAGTGGGACAGAGTTTTAGACAATGGGTACAACCCTTGCACAAATCCTTGTCAAGAGTTACCGAATGCCAATATGTTTCCATCAAAAGCTCACTCCTTTACATTTATTGTGAGTTTAACACAGGTTCCTTTTCCTATTTCTGTAGTTATTTCCATTTCATCACTGTATTTCTTCATATTGGGAAGTCCCATTCCTGCACCAAATCCAAGTTCACGCACCTTGCTGTCAGCGGTTGAGAAACCAGCCTGCATTGCTTTTTCGATATCAGCAATACCTGGGCCTTTATCCTGCATAACTATAACTACCTTTTCAGAAGAGATTTCCACATCTATGGTTCCGCCATTAGCATGAATAACCATATTTATTTCGCCTTCATACATAGCGATGGCTACTTTTCGTATAATACTTGGGCTGAATCCCAGCTGTGTGAGAGTTTTTTTCACCTTACTGGAGGTTTCACCAGCACGGGTGAAGTCACCATCATTGACTACAAATTGCAGTTTCATTCCGTCTGCCATTTCCTACTCCCCCTTTTCTTCGCCCGTGAGCCCTCCCAAATAGAGCTTTCCGCTGGCGGTATAGAGTGTATTCTCGGTTGTCAAAAGCACCATATTTTTACTCTTTGCCAGCTCAATTATGTCCTCACCTGGCTGTTTTCCCCTGACAAAAACTATTGCAGAAATATCCATCATTTCAGCGGTCCTCACCACCTGAGGATTTACCAAGCCGGTAAGCAACAATACTCTTGTGTTCACAAAAGCAAGAACGTCACTCATAAGGTCGCTGCCAAAAGCAGAGTCCACCTCGGCATCAAGCAAGTCCTCACCACAAAGCACCTCTGCATCCAAAAGTTTTTTTACCTCTAAAAGTTTCATTTTTATCATCCTTTCTGCGCTATGCACAAAAATCAATTTTCTTCAGTATTTATTATTTTTTGATGAACCTCAAGCTCTTTTCCGGTTTTTAGAATGTTTCTTCCGTATTTTGTGTGTATCTCAAAAATCGTATCGTCCAAAGCCCTTGCCTTTTCTTTGGCTGTATTCTCGGATTTGTCAAGCTCGTCAAAAAGCGAGAGTTGTTTATTTTCATCCTCAGGTGAGCTTTGAAGATTCCCTAACGTAACTCCCACAAGTCGCACCGAGGCTTTAAGTCTTTCCTCTTTCAAAAGCTCCTTTATCCTTGCAAAAATTTCTTTGGCAGAATTTATCGCATTGCCTGTCTTTGAACGGGTTATGCTTTGCATATTGCTGAATTTTATTTTCAGTGTTACTGTTCGACCCCATTGTCCTTGTCTTTTGGCCCTGAGGCTTACATCCCGACAAAGGAGCAAAAGAGTCTCCTCCATGATGCTTTTTTCTGTTATATTTTCCTGAAAGGTATACTCCCTTCCTATAGATTTCGAAACTGATGTGGGAACAACCCGTCTATCATCGTTTCCCATTGCAAAATCAAGCATTTCTTTGCCCACAGCACCGAAACTTTTGAGTTTTTCAGGTGGGGTTTCTATCAGGTCTTCCACCGTTTCAATCCCCATATTCTTAAGCTTTTCCTGAGTTTTCATCCCAATTCCGTAAATAACCCCGACAGGTCTCTTTCTTATAAGCTCTACAAGTGACTTTTTGTCAGGTATTATAAAAAATCCATCGGGCTTCTTTTCCTCACTGGCAAGCTTTGCACCCATCATGCAGTAAGATATTCCAACAGAACAACTAACTCCGACTTTCCGCAAAATTTCTTCTTTCAGCTGTTTTCCTATTTGCTCAGCACTACCAAAAAGCCTTAATGAATTGGTCACATCCATATACCCCTCATCAAGAGCCACAAATTCTATCATGTCGGTAAATTTAAGCATAATCTTGTGAATCTCAGCCGAAGCTTTTTCATACTTTCTCATATTCCCGTGCATATATATACCTCTGGGACACCGCCTGTATGCTTCCGCAATGCTCATAGCAGAATGAATTCCGTATTTTCTTGCCTCATAACTGCAGGTAGAAACCACGCCTCTCTCTCCAGGCAAAGCGCCGATAATAAGAGGTTTCCCTGAAAGCTTAGGATTGTCCCGCACCTCAATGGCGGCAAAAAACGCATCCATATCCACGTGAATAATAGTTCTGTTCACTATTTGCTCTCTTCCTTCCGCAAAAATTCAATGCCTTTGTATGCATCAAAATATGACGGGGTAATTCCGTTTTTAACACGTTTGTTATACACCATTATTTCTTCTTCAAAGAACAATCCCACAACCGGATTCAGTTCATCAAAACAATCAATCAGCGTTCCATACCCCTCTTCAATCCCCGACACACTGTGCTTTGACCCGATAGCATCAATAGCTGTGTCAACTTTCTCATTTTCAAAGCCAAACACATTGTTCTCACCAATTATAAGTGAAAACGTAAGTTCAGGAGAAATAATGGTGCTTCCTATAAATATTTCATAATCTCCCTCTTGTATGCGGGTGTTATATTCTTCAAAGGGAACCGCCTCTGTATGTGATTTTATGCCCAGTTCTTCAAGATTTTGTTTCACTATTTCAGCAATTTCTTTTCTCTGCTGATTTTCCTCGTTATAAAGTATCCCAAACTCTAAAGTCAAGGTTTTATCATCAACAGTTTTCTGATAGCAGTCATTCTTTATTTCCCAGCCGTTTTCATGGAGTTCCTTTTTTGCACCGCTGAAGCTTTGCTTGCACTCTATTATTTTATTGCCCCAAACAAACCACTTTGGATGTATGGGAACACTGCTTTCTGTTGCATAACCCATCATCACCTCTTCAGTGAGCTTGCTGCGGTTTATGGCTAAAGACAGTGCACGTCTTACCTCTTTTATGCTCAACACTTCATCTTTGTGGTTTATTCCCAGAAAGTGAAAAATCGGTGTCGGCATTGAAACATAAGATGCTGAAATGGGATCAACAAATCTACCCCAGTTCATATCTTCAGCCAAAGTCATATCTATACTTCCCGAACTGAATGTATAAAGTGCAGTATCATTATCAGGAAGCATTTTCACGGTTATACAATCTGTAACAGCTTCGCCGCCCCACCAACTGTCATTTTTCACAAGATAAAGAACATTGCCTTCGCCTCGGTCTTCAATGCGATATGGTCCAGTACCAATCGGGCTGAAATTCTCTTTGTTTATTTCACCACTTTGTTTCTTTATAATTGGAAAATACAAAAGGCTCGCAAAATTTACGCACGGCTTTTTCAGACTAATTTCAATTTCAAAATCACCATTTTTCTGTATTTTGTCAACCATTGACACATTATAGGCATACACACTGTTTTCACTTTTCTTTATTGTTTCAATGGTGTAAATAACATCCTCTGCATCAAATGCTGTACCATCGTGCCACACAACATCCTTGCGCAAAACAAAATGCCATTTTGTTCCGTTTTCTGAAACCGACCAGCTTTCAGCAAGACAACTTTCAGGAAAAAGATTGTCAGGCAGTGAAATAAGGCTGTCATAGACAATACCCAGCATCCCTATATTTGCCTCATTTGTGCTGAGCACAGGACAAAACGTATCAGGCTTGTATGAAGAAATAACTATTTCCTCAGCCGTATTTTTCTTTTCTGATTTCTTTTCTTTAACTTTATCTGAGTCTCCACAACCACAAAAAATTAAAATCACCATAGTAGCCGCCAAAACAGCAGCCAAAACTTTTCTAAACATAAATCTTTATCCTCTATTTTCAAGCATAATAAACGCACCCATTCTCCCCGTAGAATCCTTGTGCGCGCGGTATGAATACAGCATATCAGAACTACATACTGTGCAAATTCCAAGCACGTCAATATTTTCTTCTTTTAATCCTGATTTTTTGAGTATCATCTTGTTAGCTTCCCAAAGGTCCACAAAAAATTTTCCGTCTTTTTTTTCTTCAACCAAGGCAGCATCAAATTGACTCGCAACTTCGATTCCCGTTTCAAAACAACATTTGCCAATAGATGGACCTATTGCCGCTTTTATGTTTCGGGGGCATGATGAGAATTCATTTTTCATTATTTCTACTGCTTTTCCGGCAATCTCACTTATAGTGCCACGCCAACCTGAATGAACCGCCGCAATCACACCCATCTCTTCATCTGCAAGCAAAATCGGTACACAGTCTGCATAAAAAACCACAAGGGGAAGCTGTGCTACATTGGTAACAAGTCCGTCAATGTCCTGCATTTCACTGTTTCTGCTTACGCCCTTTCCCGCATCTTCATTTGTTATAATTCGGATGTTTGCGGAATGAGTCTGCCTGCCTGCTGTAATTTTTTTAAAAGGAAAACCCATATCCCTTGCCACTATTTTATAATTTTCTGTAACACTATCTGGGTTATCAC
Source organism: Clostridia bacterium (assembly GCA_045648845.1). Taxonomy (GTDB): domain Bacteria; phylum Bacillota; class Clostridia; order Monoglobales; family Monoglobaceae; genus SIG440. The sequence goes on along the minus strand of JAZROR010000093.1, from coordinate 2,113 downwards.
CACAGCGAAAACCTAAGTTTAGTCCAGAAATTTGTCCCGAACTCATCCCTCCGCATTTGGTAGTAAAGCAATGCTTTACGCTAATAGCTTTATCAAGTATTTCACTTTTCAGGTAAACCCTTTCGTCAATATCAATTCTCACAAAAAATTCTCCTATTCCATTTTGGCAAGCTCCGCTGCTGAAAAATGCAGTCTTTCAATTCCCGAAACCTTTTTCGTTTTGTCATCAATTTCGAAAACTGCACCCGAAAACCAGACTTCACCCTCCGCTTTTTCAAAGCGGTATTTTTTTCTGGTATAATATAAATCCATTATTATTTCTTTTTTAACGCCTAAGATAGAATCTCTGACACCAGTCATACCAAGGTCGCTTATATACCCCGTACCATTTGGCAGAATATGTTCATCAGCCGTCTGGATATGGGTGTGCGTGCCAAAAACGGCAGTCACTTTGCCGTCAAAATAATTTCCAAAAGCAAGTTTTTCACTGCTGGTTTCACAATGGAAGTCAATGATTATTATGTCAGTTTTGTCCTTTATATTCTCAATAATTTTTTCAGTAGCCCTGAACGGACAGTCAAGAGCTTCCATATTTATTCTGCCCATAGCATTTATAACGCCAATTCTCACGTTTCCCAAATCGTCAACAAAATACCCACAGCCCTCAGTTTCACTCGGATAGTTCGCAGGTCTTATAACCATTTCATTGTCAGTGAGCACCTGAGCATATTCCCGATTTGCAAAGGTGTGATTGCCCAAAGTGATAACATCAACCCCTGACATAATCAAGTTCTTCGCAATATCCTGTGTGATGCCATTTGTGTTGGCAGCGTTTTCGCCGTTTGCTATGCAATAATCTATATTAAATTTCTTTTTTATTCTTCCTAAATTGTTGTATATAAATTCACGTCCGTCAGACGCTACAATATCTCCTACTGTAAGAATTCTCATTGGTTAGTTACCTTTCAATTTTTAGATTTAAAAAGTCAGAAAAAGGCTGCAAACAGCAGCCTTTTTCCATGGAGCTATGGCTCCTATTTAGCATATTCAACTGTTCTGAGCTCACGGATAACATTGACTTTAATTTGTCCGGGATATTCCATTGTGCTCTCAATCTTCTTGACAATATCTTTTGCCAAAAGGATTGTTTCATCATCATTTACGCGGTCAGGCTTAACCATAATTCTGACCTCACGGCCTGCCTGAATTGCAAATGATTTTTCAACGCCCTCGAAAGAGTTTGCAATTTCTTCAAGAGCTTCAAGTCTCTTGATGTAAGACTCGATGTTTTCACGTCTTGCACCTGTTCTTGCTGCAGAAATTGTATCTGCCGCCTGAACAAGACACGCAACACAAGAGTTTGGCTCAACATCGCCGTGGTGTGCCATAATAGCGTGAACGACCTTGTCGTTCTCCTTATATTTCTTGGCAACATCAGCACCGATTGTAACGTGTGAACCCTCAACCTCGTGGTCAATAGCCTTTCCTATATCGTGGAGAAGACCTGAACGCTTTGCAAGGGCAACATCTGCACCAAGTTCAGCCGCCATAAGACCCGCAAGGTGTGCAACCTCGATTGAATGCTTAAGAACATTCTGTCCGTAACTTGTACGATATTTAAGGCGTCCAAGAAGCTTGATAAGTTCAGGATGAAGACCATGAACACCTGTATCAAATGTAGCCTGTTCACCCTCTTGTTTGATGATGGCTTCAACTTCTTTTCTTGATTTTTCAACAGTTTCTTCAATTCTGCCCGGATGGATTCTTCCGTCAACAATGAGTTTTTCAAGAGAAAGTCTTGCAATCTCACGTCTTACCGGGTCAAAGCTTGAAAGAATAACCGCTTCAGGAGTATCGTCAATAATCAAATCAACCCCTGTAAGTGTTTCAATAGAGCGAATGTTTCTTCCCTCACGGCCGATAATTCTGCCCTTCATTTCATCGTTGGGAAGGTCAACTACCGAAACGGTAGCTTCGGCAACGCTGTCGGCGGCACAACGCTGGATTGCGAGTGCGATAATGTTCTTGGCTTCTTCCTCTGCCTTGTCCTTGCATTCCTGCTCGACGGCGAGAAGCTAAGTCGGATCGTAGCCATGTCGTTCTGTGGGCCAAG
>JAZROR010000092.1:0-1829 GCA_045648845.1 Clostridia bacterium | reverse complement strand
AAAAGATGCAGTCAACTTGTTTGAAAGCATCTTAAGCACGCCGGGAAGCGTGGGGCTGAAAGCCCGTGCGGCATCATTTGTGAGAAAAGAGATTTCGGTTGAATTGCTTTGATTGAAAAAGAGTTTCAGGACGTTATAAGGAGGAGAAAATGAAGAAAAACTTTAGAAAAACAACAGCGTTTATTCTTGTTCTGGTTCTTGTGCTTTGTATTTCGGCTTGCGGTGGAAATAAACAAGAAATTGAAGAGGCGGTTTTAAATCTTGTGGCGGCACTTAAGTCAGGAGATATGGATGCTGCAGGAAAGTTTATTCATTCCGGTGAACTCAAGTTCTCAGGAGTTGATAGTCTTGATGGCGGAGACCAGGTGCTTGATTCGGTTTTCGGAGCCTTGGAGTGTGAAATAGTTTCAAGTGGTAAAAAGGGTTCAAGCGAGGCTACTGTTAATGCTAAAATTACTACTCTTGATTTGACAGCAGTTCTTGGCAGGAGTACTATGAAAGTTCTTCAGGAATTTGCTATGGGTGAAATTGGTGAAGATGATATCGACAGAAGAACAGAGGAAATTTTCAAGGAAGCTATAAGCGGCAAAGACCTTGAAACTGCTACCACAGAGGTTGTTATTTTGGTAAAAAACACCGAGAGCGGTTGGAAGGTTGTTATGGACAAGGACTTTCAAAATGCCATATCGGGCGGCTTTCTTGGTGCTGTGAATAATGCACAGAGCGCTTTGTTCAAAACGGAATAATAACAAGGGCCTGATTTGTGCACAGATTTTGTGAGATTCAACAAATGTGGTAGCCTATGTGGAGGGTGGATTTGTTGAGAGTTTGGAAATTAAAAAAATTTTCATTTTTTTTCGAAAAACTATTGTAAATTTTTTAGAATATATGTTAAAATAAATAAAGAAAAAGCAAAAAAGAAGGAGTTTTGACAATGAATAAAATTTATCAGGGAAAAACAAAAGACGTATATAGCCTTGAAAACGGGAATGTTCTCCTTAAGTTTAAGGATGACTGTACCGGTAAGGACGGAGTATTCGACCCGGGTGAAAATTCGGTTGGTCTTACCATAGAGGGCATAGGAAAAGCAAACCTTGAAACCTCGGTTTATTATTTTGAGATGTTGAAAAAAGCGGGAATCAAGACACATTATGTAAGCGCAAACATCGATGATGCTACAATGGAAGTTCTTCCCGGAAAAGTTTTCGGTCACGGCCTTGAAGTTATTTGCCGTCTTGTTGCAACAGGAAGCTTTGTTCGCAGATACGGTGAATATATCGAGGACGGCACAGTTTTGGAGGGTGGATATGTTGAATGTACCTTCAAAAACGATGCACTTGGCGACCCCCTTGTTACAGGTGAAGGTCTTGCGGCACTTGGCATTATGTCACCTGAAATGTTCGAGAGCATGAAAGAACAGACCCTTAAAATCACAAAGATTGTGGCAGACGACCTGAAAACAATCGGTCTTGATTTGTGGGATATCAAGTTTGAGTTTGGTTACAACAACGACGAGGTTATTCTTATTGACGAAATCGCATCAGGAAATATGCGTGTTTACAAGGATGGCAAGATTGTTGAGCCGGTTGAACTTACAAAGCTTATTCTTAACAGATAACCAACAAAAAAAGACGTGCCAAAATGGTGCGTCTTTTTGAATAAAAGGAGTGTTTTGCGTGTTGCTTCTTGAAATTTTTGAAAGCGAAAGAGAGCTTTCTGAATATTTTGCTGCAGATGATATGCGAAAATCAAGAAACACCATTGTTGCGACGACTTATGATGAGATTATGTCGCGGCTTTCGGGCAAGGGCGAAGAATGGTACAGAATT
>JAZROR010000091.1:0-19696 GCA_045648845.1 Clostridia bacterium | reverse complement strand
GAATCAATCATATCGCCGCGCTTTGCACTTATTATACAGTTGGCTTCAGCGTGGACACTTCGGCACAGCTCATAGCGTTCGCCCCTGGGGATAGCAAGCTTTTCACGGATGCACACACCAAGGTCGATACAATTCTGTCTTCCTCTCGGTGCTCCTGTGTAGCCTGTTGAAATGATTTCATCATTCTTTACGATTATTGCGCCGAAATTCCGACGGAGACAAGTTCCCCTTTCAATCACGGTTTCAGCGATATCAAGATAATAGTTGTGTTTGTCAACTCGTTTGTTTGCCAAAATAATTCATTGCCTTTCTGCCCGAAAATTAAGAGCCGTGCCTTGACGGGCACAAGGCGGCTTCTTTAAGTCAAAACAAAACTGATAGAATAAGTATACAACAAAATAAGACAAATTTCAATAGTTTTGTATTGACTTTAAGCCAGAATAAAGTTAAAATAATATATATATAACTTTGAGAGGGATTTCTTTAAAATGGAACGGTTTGTAAGCACTTGTGAACAGGAAACCAAGGATATAGCAAAAAGATTTGCACAAAGCCTCTTTTCAGGCAGCGTTGTTGCGCTTATCGGTGATTTGGGCGCGGGAAAGACCGCTTTCACCAAGGGCGTTGCAGAGTTTTTTTGTGCCACAGATGATGTTTCAAGTCCCACTTTCACAATCGTGAATGAATACAGCGGCGAGAAAACCATCTATCACTTTGATGCTTACCGCCTTGAAAATGTAAACACAGACGATTGTGACTGGCTGGATGATTATTTCTTTGGTGATGGAATTTGCCTTGTGGAATGGGCGCAAAACATCGAATCTGTTCTTCCCAGTGGCTATTTCAAGGTGGAAATAAAAAAAGACCCCTCAAAGGGAGACGATTACAGAGAGATTATTATTGAAAAAACGGAGAAATAAAATGCTTGTATTTGGAATTGACACCTGCTGTGCAGCTGCCACTGCAGCACTTGTGAGTGATGAAATAATGGTTGCACAAACGGTTTTAAATCAAAATAAAACACACTCTGAGCGGCTGATGCCCCAGATAGAAAAAATGTTTGAGGCGGCAGAAACCCAGCCATCAGCGGTTGATGCCTTTGCGGCGGCGGTTGGACCAGGTTCTTTCACTGGTGTAAGAATCGGCGTTGCCACTGCTAAAGCACTTGCTCAGGCAACACAAAAGCCCTGCGTTGAGGTCTCAACCCTCGAAGCACTGGCATTTCCGTCCAAATTTTTTGACGGAATCCTCTGCCCAATTCTTGACGCAAGACGAAATCAGGTATATAATGCCTTGTTTCAGGGTGGAAAAACTGATATGAACAGGCTTTGTGAAGACCGTGCCCTTGCGCTTTCAGACCTTCTTGATGAACTTGAAAACTTTGACAAAGGCGTTCTTTTTATGGGGGACGGGACCTTGGTTTTTGAAGATGAAATAAGAGAAAAACTTAAAGACCGTGCCTTTTTCGCACCAAGGATAAACAACTTTAACCTTGGCGGTGCGGTGGCAGAAATTGGCCTTCAAAGGCTCAAGAAGGGCAAAACCATCAGCTATGGCGACCTTGTGCCCCAGTATGTTCGGCTTTCTCAGGCAGAACGCGACAAGCTCGAAAAAGAAAACAAAAAATAGTAAAAGGAGATAACAATGAAAAGAAAGCTTTTTTCAGAAGGAACAAAAAAACACTTTGCTCTTTTGTCAGCTTTTTTGCTGATGTTCTTTTCGTGTGCACCCCTTTGCGCTGTAGCCGCCCCAGAGATTTCTGCAGAAGCGGCAATTCTTATAGACGGAAAAACAGGAAACGTGCTTTATGAAAAAAATTCCGAAAAGGTTATGTTTCCTGCCAGCACCACAAAAATTATGACTGCCATCGTGGCACTTGATGCGGTGGAAAAAGGTGAAATCAGCCTTGACCAACCCCTTATTCTTCAAAAAGAAGCCTATGACACTCTTGACCCTGACGGAAGTAGCATCGGGCTCAAGGTCGGAGAAGAAATGAAGCTTATAAATCTTTTGGAGGGTCTTCTTATTGCCTCAGGCAACGATGCGGCGGTGACCATTGCCAAGGGCATTTCAGGAAGCATCGAGGCATTTGTTGCAAGGATGAACGAAAAAGCAAAGGAGCTTGGGCTTTCTTCGACTCGTTTTGAAAACCCCCACGGACTTCATCATCCACAGCATTATACAACGGCATATGATATGTCCCAGATGGCATATTTCGCAATGAAAAACAAGACCTTCCGCAGTATTGTGGAATGCGCTCACATTTATCTCCCCGCAACAAATATGTCGGACAAGAGATATTTTATAAACACCAATAACCTCGTTTCAAGAATGAGGTATCCTTATTATTTTTATGAATATGCAACAGGAATAAAAACAGGCTCCACCTCTGAGGCGGGATATTGCCTTGTTTCCTCCGCCGAAATGGGCGATAAATCTGTTATCAGCGTGCTTTTCAACGCCGAAGACATCTCAATTTCACATAACGAATCAAAGGCAATCCTTGAATTTGGACTTACCGAGTTCAAGGCGCAGCGCCTTGCAAAGCGTGACGATATTTTCGGCGAGATAAAGGTTAAGCAAGCAGCAGACGGAACGGACCACCTGCTTCTTTCAGCGGAAGAAAACCTTGACGCTCTTTTCCCCAAAAACGGGGATGCTGAAAAGGTAACAATAACCACAGAAATTCCCGAAAAAGTCTATGCCCCAATAAAATCAGGTCAGGTAATCGGCAAAGCCATTTTCAATTATGAGGGTAGAAAGGTTGGCGAAGTCAACCTCATTTCAACCGTCGAGCTTGACCGTCATTTTCTTGGCTTTATCCAGACCTTTGGCGAATGGCTCTGGGGAATAAAGATTATAAGGCTCATTGTTTACGTGTTCTTTGGTTTGGTCCTTGGTTTTATAGCGCTTATCGTTATCGGCTTTGTCCGTGCAATCAAAAAAAGCAAAAGAAAACGCCGCAGAAGCTCGGGCTATCACCCGCCGAGGTATTAAAAAACAAGGAAAGTCCCCGTTTTTGCGGGCAATTTCAGAAAAATGTCACCCGTTTTTGACGGGTGATTTTTTGGAGGAAAAAATGGCTGAAAATTATAAAAGAATTATGGATGCAGAAATTGAAAAAATAAAAGCCTCAGGGTGTCGACCAAGGCTTTTGCTCCACGCCTGCTGTGCCCCCTGCTCCAGTGCCGTTCTTCAGGAGCTCTCAGAAACTTTTGACATAACTTTGTTTTTCTATAATCCAAACATCTCCCCGCGTGAAGAGTTTGATTTTCGCCTTGATGAACTCAAAAGACTCATTGGCTGTATGGGGCTTGCTGAAATAGAAATTATTGCGCCAACCTATGACAACAGCGAATTTGAAAATGTTGTCACAGGAATGGAAAATTTGCCCGAGGGCGGTGCACGGTGCAAGAAATGCTTTTGGCTCCGTCTTGAAAAATCGGTGTCCTTTGCCAAAGAAAACGGCTTTGACTATGTGACCACCACTCTTTCCATAAGCCCCCATAAAAACGCTGGGTGGCTTAATGAAATCGGGCTTGAGCTTAGCAAGAAATACGGAACAAAATATCTCTGTTCAGACTTCAAGAAGGGCGAGGGCTACAAACGCTCATGTAAACTTTCTGCCCAGTATAATCTTTACAGACAAAACTTTTGCGGTTGTATATACTCAAAGAAAGAAGCTGAAAAACGAGCAAAGGGAACGATTTAAAGGCTTTGCCAGAGACCGAACATTGCTGAAATCAAGAGGTGCAAAATGGAGATCAAGTTTTTTGAAAATTTTGTGGAAGATGCAAAAACTGTTCGTGAAGATGTTTTTATCTTTGAACAAGGCTTCTCTTATGATTATGATGAAATGGACGATGTTTCTATGCATATTGTGGCCTTTGAAAAAGGTATTCCTATTGGCGCCTGCCGTGTGTTCGAAAGCGAAACGGACGGTATTTTCGTTTTGGGAAGACTGGCGGTTAAAAAGGATTGCCGACACAAAGGCGTGGGGAATCTCCTCACAGAAAGCGCAAAAAAATATGTCACCAACCGCAATGGAAAGAAGCTTATTCTCCACTCACAGCTTGATGCAAAAGAGTTTTATAAAAAGCTTGGGTTTTCTGAATATGGCGACATAGAATATGAGGAGCATTGTCCTCATATATGGATGGAAACAGAACTTTAATTTAAAAATATTATATAAAGGAGCGTTGAAAATGCCCTATATTTCAATCAAAGCCTATCCAAAGGACGAAGAAATCAAGAAAAAAGTCGTGGACGAAATCAACGACATATTCCTTAAATACTGGGGCTGTCCTCAGGAAGCAATCTCTATTTCAATGGAAGAATTTGCTCCTGAAACTTGGGAAGAAAAGGTGGTAAAACCCGAAATTCTCCCAAACCGCCACAAAATGATGATTTTTTCAGGAGAAAAGAAATATTGATATTATTAGCCGTCGACCTTGATGGTTCTTAAATTTATTCATTTTCATATATCAGTTTTTGAGGCCGTATTGACTTGGATTTATAATTTGGGAGGGGAGAAAAAATGAAATTTATAAAGTGGAAAACTTTGATTTTAACAAGTGCCGTTTGTCTTTTGCCCATACTTTTGGGACTTTTCCTGTGGGAAAAACTGCCCGACACTATGGCAATTCATTTTGATTTTAAAAACAATCCCGATAACTTTGCACCAAAAGGCTTTGTGGTGTTTGGCTTGCCCGTTTTGATGGTTTTTTTTCAATGTTTTTGTTGCTTAATGAACGATATAACCGCAAAAAAACGTGGCTCAGTAGTAAAATTTGAAAGAGTTTCAACGTGGATTATACCTCTTGTGACTGTGCCTTTATATATCACCACCCTTGGAATAGGACTTGGATGGGATATAGATGTGCGGGCTGTTGCCGCTTTCATTGTGGGCGTGATGTTCATTTTACTGGGCAACTATTTGCCAAAGCTCGATTATATAAAAAACTATGATTTGAGTACGGACAAAGCAAGAAAAATAAACCGCTTTGTCGGTTTTGAAACTGTGCTCTTAGGTGTTCTTTTCTTAATCAGCATCTTCCTTCCGCCAATTTCAACCGTTATTTGTCTGGCTTTACTGATACCACATGCTTTTCTCGGCATTCTGTATGGAATTAAAGTGAAAAAAAATAAATAATTCAAGGAGAGTTTATGAAAACAGAAAAAAATATTTTAATTGCTTTTATTCTGAATTTGGGATTTTCAGTTTTTGAATTTTTAGGAGGGCTTTTCACGGGAAGTATCGCCATTATGTCCGATGCGGTTCACGATTTGGGAGACGCCGCAAGCATTGGTGCTTCTTATTTCTTAGAGAAGAAGAGCAAAAAACAACCCGACGAAAAATACACATATGGTTATGCACGCTTTTCGGTTATGGGCAGTGTCATCACCACCCTAATTCTGCTGGTTGGTTCAGTACTGGTTGTATTTAGTGCCGCAAAGAGAATTATAAATCCCACCCATATAAATTACAGCGGAATGATAGTTTTCGCCATAATCGGCGTGGTTGTAAATTTTGTTGCCGCCCTCGTTACCCGTGAAGGCGATTCTTTAAACCAAAAAGCAGTAAATCTTCATATGCTCGAGGATGTCCTTGGTTGGATAGTGGTTTTGGTTGGTGCAGTTGTAATGAGATTTACTGATTTTGGGGTTATTGACCCGATTTTGTCCATTGGAGTGGCAGCATTTATCCTGATAAATGCTCTCAAAAACCTGAAAGAAATTCTTGATTTGTTTCTTGAAAAAATCCCTCACGGAATAGATGCTCAAAAAATACAGCAGCATCTTTTGGGAATTGAGGGTGTCCTTGGTGTACATCACATTCATCTTTGGAGTATGGACGGTCAGAGCAACTATGCAACAATGCATATTGTGACAAACGGCGACCACCACCAGATAAAACATATGGTTCGGGAAGAGCTCAAAGAACACAGCATCTGCCACGCAACTCTTGAGCTTGAAACAGAGGGCGAGCATTGCCACGAAGAATATTGTCATGTAGAAACACCCGCCTCATCAGGACATCACCATCACCACCATCATTAAAAGACCTTTCTGTAAAAAGGAGAGCGCAAATGAAAAATAGCCCCGCCAAGTTTTTCGCCAAAGGGATAGCTCTACTTAAGAACTTTTTCTTTCCTCCTGAGTGCGTATTTTGTGAAAAAATTCTGGAAATCAACACTCCTTTTCTTATTTGTGACAAGTGTAAAGACTCTCTTTCCTTTTTGTCCAATCGCCTTTGCTGCGAAAGATGCGGAAAACTTATAGTCAGCTACGGAAAACGTCAACTTTGTTATTTTTGTGCAGAGGGAAAGTCCCACTATTTTGACCGCATTGTGTCGGTTTTTGAATACACCGATGACATTCGTGGCTCCATTGTGCGATACAAGCTTTCAAGCACCGAAGGGTACTCAATGACATATGCTGATTTTCTCTATGAGCTGTTTCAAAAAAGCTACCCGGATGAGAGTTTTGACTTTATCTGTTGTGCGCCACCCCACACAAAAAAAGCGAGGAATAAAGGAACAGACCGTCTGAATTTGCTTTGCCGCACCCTTTCTTCAAAAATAAATATTCCCTTCAAAAAGGGAGTGCTTGTGAAAGTGCGTGAAACACAAAAGCAAACAGGGCTTTCATATATAGAAAGGCTCAGCAACCTGAAAGGTGCTATTGCTACCTCCTTCCCTGAAAAAGTTGTCGGAAAAACAGTTCTTTTGATTGATGATGTGTGCACCACCCGCGCAACCATAACGGAGTGTGCCCGAGCCTTAAAAGCTGCCGGTGCAAAACGTGTCTGCGCAATGACTATCGCAACTACGGTCAAGAATTTAAATGAATAATATGCAAAGGTGTGACTATGGTCACATCTTTTATTTTAGACAAAATTTTTAGTCTATTGACATTTATATAAGGGCGTGGTATGATTATTCATACTAATCATACCAAGGAGATGAAAATATGGATATACAAGTTGGAAAGTATGCGTGGATGGTCAAAATCGGAGAAAAGGGTCAGTTTGTTATTCCAAAAGACGCGAGAGAATTGTTTGAGTTGCATCCAGGTGATGAAATTCTGGTTCTTGGAGACGCAGAGAGAGGAATAGCAATTCTTCCAAAGGCAAAGCAGCAAGATTATATTAAACAAATTTTCAGTGATATGGAAGAATAAATGGGGATGAATTATATGAGCAAAATTGTTTTCTTTTGTATTCCGGCACATGGGCATACCAACCCCACCTTGAATGTTGTAAAGGAATTGGTTTCCCGCGGACACGAGGTGTGGTATTATTCATATAATGCTCTGCGTGAAAAAATTGAGTCAGCAGGTGCAACCTTTATCTCCTGCGATGATTATGACATGGAGCAGAAACTAAATAGAAAAGATTCTGCCCGTGTGGGAAAAGACTTGGCGTTTTCTACAAGGATTTTGGTGGATACTACACTCGCCCTTGACGACAAGGTTTGTAAGGAAATGACCGCACTTAAGCCTGACTGTATCGTGGCAGACTCCATGGCATTATGGGGAAAGGCCGCCGCTCTAAAGCTTGGTATTCCTTTTATTTCTTCAACCACAACCTTTGCCTTTAATCAGCATTCGGCAAAGATTATGAAACAAAGTCTTAGGGATTTATTTAAAATGCTTTTTGGGATACCAAAAACCGCGAGACAGGTCAAACGTCTAAAAGATAAGGGCTATCCTGTCAAAAGTATTCTTGATATTATCGGGAATGATGATAACACCCCCACGATTGTGTATACCTCTCCCCAGTTTCAGCCATGTTCTGATACCTTTTCCAAAAAGTTTGCTTTTGTGGGGCCGTCTATCCGCCCTGCAACCGAGAAAATAGAAAAAACACGAAATAAACTGATTTATATTTCAATGGGAACTGTCAACAACGATATGATGCCTTTTTACAAAGCTTGCATATCCGCTTTTGGTAATAAAGATTATCAGGTTATAATGTCTGTTGGAGAGCTTGTATCTATCGACGATTTTGGAGAGCTTCCTGAAAACATATCCGTTTTTTCACACGTTGACCAAATCGCCGTACTCAAGCAGGCGGATGTTTTTGTATCGCACGCAGGGATGAACAGCGTCAGCGAAAGCTTATATTTTGGAGTGCCTCTTGTTATGCTCCCACAAACAACAGAACAAAAAGGCGTTGCCCAGCGGGTTTTGGAGCTTGGGGCAGGAATAACACTTGATAAAACCGATGCATCCTCTCTTTTGAATGCAGTGAATAAAATATTTGATAATAGCACTTATCGTCAAGAAGCTAAGCAAATTTCTGAAGGGTTTAAAAACTGCTCTGGTGCAAAAGGCGCTGCAGATAAAATTATACAGATCTGCAACAGCAAAATATAAATAAAAGCATATGAAAAAAGACCGTTCAAAGAACGGTCTTTTTGGTTGCAGCGTAGTTTGCTTCGCCACTTAAGGACGACATGCTTTTGCTGTTGTATCAAAATCGCAAAAAGTTGATAGCGACAGCGAGACGCAGCGAGGGCGTTTACAACCGAGCAGATAAGCCGAGCGTGGCTTTTTGCGAAAAAGGAGCAGCAACGGAGCACATGAAAAAAGACCGTTCAAAGAACGGTCTTTTTGGTTGCAGCGTAGTTTGCTGCGACGTGGTGGAGGCGAGGGGAATTGAACCCCTGTCCGAAAACCTATCCATACCCGGCACTACGAGCGTAGTCTTTGTTTAAGATTCCCCACACGGCTCGCCCAAAGACAGGCAGTCCGCGCCGGTAGCTTCATAAAATCGTGACTTCGTCAAAGCTTTCGAAGTTCATGTGCACCGCTAGCATTGATGCCCTTATCCCCGAACGCGGTAATCAAGGAAGGACAGCCGCCGTTAATTAGGCAGCGTAAGCTAAATTATTGTTAGCGTTTAATTTTAAAATTTGGGTTTTTTGCGCAGCACCCACTGCGGCTCGCGCCTAGCACTTCAAAATCCCCGTCGAAACCATTGCGCCCCCGGATTTAAAGTATTTTTAACAGTAGAAAGTGATTACTTTTTTAATACCTGCTTTGCTCCTTTAATACTCTATCGATTTTTCGCTTTGCCTCACGCTCCGCTATGGCATCACGCTTGTCATAGTTCTTCTTACCACGGCAAAGACCAAGAGCCACCTTGACATAAGAGCCTTTGAGATAAACCTCCAACGGTATCAGGGTATACCCCTCCTGCTGCGTAAGCCCGATAAGCTTGTTTATCTCACGTCTGTGAAGCAAAAGCCGTCTGCTTCTGAGTGGGTCACGGTTAAAAATATTCCCTTTTTCATAGGGCGAAATATGTGCACCGATAAGGTACGCTTCACCCGTCTTCACAGAAACATAGCTGTCTTTGAGATTTATTTTCCCTTCTCTTATGGACTTAACCTCTGTGCCAAAAAGCTCAATGCCAGCCTCATAGGTATCATCAACAAAATAGTCATGAAAGGCTTTTTTGTTCTTTGAAAGGGAAGTATTTGTTTTTTTTTCTTTAGCCATTTCCTTTTCCTCTCACTTGTTTCCTGTCACGGTTAGTATACACCACTTTTCCGTTTTCGTCAATGTAAAAAAATTATCTTTTCTGTATTTTTTTGCAGAAAACCACCGGTTTCTTTTCCGGTGGTTTTATTTTTTATGCTGCATTGATTGGAAGCTTTATTGTTACTCTTGTATATTCGCCCATTCGGCTATCCATTGAAATCGAGCCTTTGTGATTTTCAATAATCTCTTTGGCAATGGAAAGCCCAAGACCTGTACCTCCCTGCTCCCTTGACCGAGCCTTGTCCACACGATAAAATCTATCAAAAATGTGGTCTATATCCTCTTCGGGAATTCCTATACCGTTATCCTCAATTTTTATATACGCCTGATTATTCAAAAATCCCGCAAAAACCTTGACGCTACCATTTTCAGGAGTATATTTGAGCGAATTTGAAATTATATTTTTCACAGCCCTTTCAATCTGGAATCGGTCCGCATAAATCATAGGAATTGAACTCACGGTATTATACAAAAGCTCCTGATTTTTATTTTCAGCCTGAACCTTAAAGGTTTCCACCACCTCTGAAAGCATTTCTGCCAAATCAAAGGCTTCAAGTTTCATCTCAACACTTTGAGCATCAAACCTTGAAAGTGTAAGCAGATTTTTCACAAGATTTGTCATCTTTATGGTTTCATTCTGTATGGTCTTCAGGAAAGAAATTTCCATATCCTTGTCCACCGGATAGTTGTCAAGCAATGTTTCTGTATACGTGCCGATTGTGGTCAGGGGCGTCTTGAGCTCGTGAGATACCTCCGCCACAAACTTTCGTCTTGATTTTTCAAGGTTGAATTCTTCAGTAACATCAGTGAACACACAAACAACCCCGGCAACACGATTTTCCTCCATTTTGAACGGGAAAAAATATGCCTTTACGTGTTTTCCGTTTATTTCAATTTCTCGAAACTCAGTGCGGAATCTTGTGAGATATATAAATTCCGCCATACATACTTTTGCATTTAAATCTTCAAAAAATCTATCAAATCTTATACCATCAATTTCATCAATGTTCAGCATCTTTTTTGCTGCCTGATTTATTGAGATAATATCCTGATTTGTATTGAATGCGATTATGCCGTTGTTTATGTTTTCAAGGATAATTTCAAGCTTGTGCTTTTCGCTGGCGGCAGTGTTTATTGCTCCTTTCATCACTCCGCCCATATAGTTGAAGGTTTCAACCAGCGTTCCTATTTCATCCTGAGAAAAAACCTCAAGATTTGAATCGAAATTTCCCTCTGCAAAATCCTCCGCCTTTTCAGTAAGAACTGAAATCGGATTTGTTATAGTTTTTGAAAGAAAATATCCAAGAATTACCGAGGCAAGAGCACCGAACAATATTGCCTGAATTATTATATAAAGCATATTTTTTATAAGAACATTTATGCTTTGCTTGTTGTCCTTTACATATATAATATAATTTTCGCCGCCATCATTGCCTTTTACAAAATAGGCATAATCCATAAATTCTGCAGTTATACTTGTTCCCCTGCCGACCTTTCCTGCCATAGCCTGAAGAATATTTGATGTTTTCTCCAAGGGCTCAGCCCCCGTCCCAGTTGTCACAAGCCTTGACGCATCGCTGGCATCAAGGACCGCACACTGACGACCTGCAGAAAGCCCCAGCTGTGTGGAATATGCTGAAATAACTGTATTTATCCGGTTTGCCTTTTCTGTTTCTGTGAGGTCCGCCCGAAGCGCGTCAGTCATCGCAACCACAAACTCCCCCGACATAACTTTGTCCATCTGCTCATTGAACTCATTGGTATACATCTTGACGGTACTGTTAAACATATATCCGCCCACCACAAGCATAATGGCAAGAACCAATGCCACAAAAATTACAACTATTTTTGATTGCATCTTTTTGAACATAATTCAGTTTCCCGCTTTCTAACTCCTTTTGTTTTTGAGCTGATACTCATAGTCCTCTTGTCTAATAACCAACACCTGACGAAAAGCCTTTGCCGTTGCTGTATAAAGGACTTTATCTACACTGCCTTCCTTTGCTGCCTTTGCCATTTTTTCTGCTCGTTGTGCCCTTTCACGAATGTTTATATCATTCCAATCAAGGGGCGCATACAAGTCCCGTCTCAAACGGAACTGTGTCATTATTCCAGCATATGCTGTCTTCTCAATGTGTGTCTTTGTGAACCTGTCGGGGCTTACACGATGCTCAACCTTTGAATCAGCATTGAGTCCGATTTTTTTGTTTATCTGCTCCATCATAAAGCAAACCAAAGTCTCTTCACCGCCGGCAAAATTGTTCCCAACCCTGCCATAATTACAGCGAAAACCGCCAATCATCCGAAGGCTTTCATTCCTCACCGCAAAGTTTGCGCCATATGGGAAATCCCCATAGTCCTTGGCATACCGAAAGCCCTTGCCTGATATCTGGAGATTGCTCCAAAGCCCGATTGTGTTTTTGTTCACCAATTCCTTTGCTTCCTCTGGCACAGTGAGCAAAACCTGACCACCGCAGGCGCCCAACGATTCTCTTCCCTCAAAAGCTTTTATGGTTTCACGGATTACATTTTTATCCGCGATTGAATCGTCGTCTATATAAAGGATAACTTCACCCTTTGCCACCCACATTCCTGCGTTTCTCGCAAAGGACAGCCCCTCTTGTGGTGCCGTTATGTAATTTATATCAAGGTTTGGATATTTTTGTTTCTTCTCTTGAGCAAATTCTTTAAGTTCCTCATCCCTGAAGTTGTTGCTGACAAATACTATTTCAAAATCGTCGCTATTTGCTGTCTGATTGCAAAGAGCCTCCATACAGTCATCTAATGTTTCAGAAATTTTATGTGTGCACAGCACCACCGAAAGTCTTTTTTGATATGGTTGCGGCTCTTCAACTCTGCCCTCGATATCATATAACATATCATTTCTCGATTTTGCGTCAATGAACGAAACCATTGTTTGAATATCGTCAAAAACATAAGCTTCACACGCTCCTTTTTTAACAGTATTTACCGTAAAATCAAACACCTCGCTGTCTGATACATTTATTCCAACCTTTATTGCGTCACCGGGAATTCCCTCACTTTGTGGTCCGTCGCCTATCTTCACATAGATGAAATTCGATGGGCCGCCACCAAAAAACATCTTGTCAAGGTCCTCTCTTTCAACCCTCAGGTTTTGTGCTTCATCTATTTTTGCTTTCATTTCCTCTGCCAGAGACTTATTTTCTTCATCTGCGTCCACATACCAGATAAGCGGTATAAGATAAAAATCACGTCTGAAATCATCAAAAACCATAAGTTTATAACGGTTTTTAGTTATACCCAGCTCCTTGTCCTTTGCGGTCAGCGAGCCATCATGCCAACGATATGAATAAACCGGCTTTATAAATGATGTATGCCGAAGGTCAAGCAGGGAATTCATTCTCATCCAATAGTCATAGTCCTCAAGGGTGTGGCGATAGCTTGAATAGCAACCCAATATTTCTGCAGCAGCTTTTCTGTACATAAACGCCGCCCCAATGGTGTTATTTGCATAGGTGTTGAGCTCACAGGTGTTGTTGGGAAAAATAACATTGCTGCTTCCTATTGGGTATTCAAACCAACCGTGTTTGCGAAGCTTTTTACCCTTGGCGTTTATGAGGCGCATATTTCCCCAAACCATGGCAGTTTTGGGATTTTCTTTCATTTCACAAACCATTTTTTCAAGGAAGTCCTCGTCCATCACGTTATCCGCACTGGTCCAGGTAAGAAACTCGCCCTTTGCCTCGCGGAAGCCTCTTGACAGTGTTCTTGGAATTTTCTTGTTCTCCTGAGTAAGCACCCTTATCCTGCTGTCCTTTTCGGCATAGCTCTGAGCAATTTTAAGGGTATCGTCCTTTGAGCCGTCATTTATTATTATAAGCTCAAAATCGGTATATGTCTGCCTCAGTACCGATTCAATAGAGTCCGCCAAAATATCACCGCCGTTGTAAACAGGAAGGACAACCGATACCATATTATCCTTTTGGGGAACGTGAACTTTTGTAAGGTCAAGAGGATATCTCGCATCCCTTTCCTCTTTGTATCTCAAAAATTTATACTGATACAGATTTAAAGGTTTTGCCTGAGGCTTGCCCGCCCCGAAAATGAAATTTTTAAGTACGCCTAACATCTGAGATTCTACCTTTCTGTATTTATTTCTTCCATATAATCAAGGAGCCTCATCCAAGCATCAAGATAGCTTTGCTTGAAAAAAATATCCAAAGAGTCCGCTTTTTTTCGGCTCAGTATGCTGATTTCTTTGTTGCAAATTTTTATCTGTTTTTTCACATATCCCTTGGTCCAGCCAATGTCAGTATGCAAATCACAGAAAAATCTGTACGTAGTGAGGATACCAGCACGTATGGTCTTCTTCACGTGTTCGTGAGTGAAACGCGAGTGGTCAACTCTGTGCAAGACCTTTGCTCTCGGCTGAAGACCTATTCCATAGCCAATCTGCAGCATTTTGAAAGCAAGCGCTGTTTCTTCGCCGCCGGCAAAGTCATTACCCACTCTGCCATAACACATACGAAAACCGCCCACCCGCCAGATTGCCGAGCGCCTTACCCCATAATTTGCACCATAGGGGAACTCAAACTGCTGAGACGCTTCGTAAAAATTCTTTCCTCCGATTTTGAACTCACTCCAAAGACTCTCCCATCCCTTTCGGAGAACTTTAGGGGTGGGAAACGGTCTGTCAAGAATTACCTGACCGCCTACAATCCCCACCTCGGGATGATATTTAAATCCTGAATAAATCTCTTCAAGGTTGTAATAATCCGCCAAAACATCATCATCAAGGAACAACAGATATTCGCCCTTAGCGTTCCACATCCCGGCATTTCTTGCATAAGAAAGACCCTTTTGGGGAACGGCAATATAACGAATAAATCCCTCATATTCCTTATATCTTTCTTTAAAAAGTTCCACATCTTTACGGATGCCCGAGGTAAAGGGCGCATTGTCCACAATGATAATTTCATATTCCTTTTTGCTAAGGGACTGGCGGATAACCGACCATATAGCATCTATAAGCTTTTCGCAGCGCATATATGTGCATATTATAATAGAAATCTTCTTTTCCCACTTTTCAGGCTCGTCAATCATCTTTTCAAGAGAATAAAGAATTCTGTTTTTAATCTTTGTATCCGCAAGGTCAAAAACAGTCTTTCCGCTGTCTGCAAAAAACCATCCACGGTAATCTGAAAGAGCTTTTAGCTCCTCTTCTTTGTCTGTTTTTATCAGCAAATCAAACTTGTCACTGTCATATGTCTTGTCACAAACAAGCACCGACCCTGAAAGATTTACTTTTATTTCATCAATGTTCGATTTTTGGGGGTCCCCGAAATAAGCAAAGCAGAAACAAGAATAAATTTCTGGCGCCTGACAGCTGTTCGCAGCTTTTCGGCTTATAACCATATGTCCCGCTTTTTCTACATACTCTTTAAACTCCTTATAATACGGGTTTTCTTCGTCATCACTTTCAATAATCCACACAAGAGCTGACATATAAAAATCGCGTCTGAAATCGTCAAGGACCATAAGCTTATAACGATTTTTTGTTATTCCCAGTTCTTTGTCGTGTGCGGTTAGAGACTCGCTGTGAACTCTGTAAAGGTACACCGGTTCATCCTCATCGGTATGCTCAATTTTGAGAAGCGAGTTCATTCGCATCCAATAGTCATAGTCCTCAAGGTTGGTCTTGAATCTTGAATAATCTTCTAAGATATAAAGAGCTTCTTTTCGATACATAAACGCGGCACCAATGGTGTTATTTGCGAAAGTATTTAAGGCATCAGCTGTCTTTGGGAAGCATACATTCCCTGAAAACAGCGGTTTTTCAAACCAGAAGTGCCCCCTTTTTATTTTTCCGTCTTTGTCAATAAGTCGCATATTGCCATAAACCATCGCCACATCGGGTTTTCTTTTGAGGTTTTCTGCCAAAACCTCTATGCAACTTGGAAGCATTATATTGTCGGCACTGGTCCAGGTGAGAAACTCACCCTTTGCCTCACGGAAACCCGTTGACAGTGCGGTGGGAAGTTTTTTGTTCTCCTGATTTATAATTTTCACACGTGCGTCACTATGGGCAAAACGTCTTGCGGTTTCAAGACTGTCATCGGTTGAGCCATCATTCACAATTATCAGCTCAATATTTTTATAGCTCTGAGAAAGTACAGACTTGATAGAATCTTCCAAAATTGCGCCACCATTGTAAACAGGAAGAATCACCGAAACAAGTCCGCTTTGCTTGGGAACGGAAATTCGTTGGCAAAGATTCGCATCAATGGAATTTCGCTCTTTTTTGTATCTTCTGAACTTGGCTGCACCAAGCTCTATTTTTCGTTTTCTGTTGTGCTTCACATTTTCACGGCGCAGACCCTCATTTATGCCTTTTCTGATGGTAACCCAAAGACCCATCCTCTTGTAATCCGACAGCACCAAAAGGGAACGGATAAAAGATATACCCGTTTTTTGCAGAATTTTTTCAACCCTAAGACCCGCCTTCCAGACATATGTGTCACGAAGATCCAACTCCTCCTGTTTGTGCTGATTTGCCTCAAACTGAATTTGCATAATGGCATTTCGGTCTGCCTCTATCCTTTCTTTCAGCTGATGAATTTCTTCATCCCTTGCTAAGAGAATTTTCTCAAGGTCTTCTTTATTCAATTTTCCCTCGCCGCTCATTTGAGCATTGTTCAAGTTTTCCATATTTATTCTCCAAGAGTTATCTCTGCTGGAACCTTCAGCACCCCAAAATATTCTCTGTCACACATTATTTTTATATATGCCGCACCCTCGATGTAATCATAATAGGAAATGGGCAAAGTGTCACGCATTTCAAGCCCTGCAGTGAGCGTATATTCCCCCACGTTGAGATATGCAGGGAAGGTTATTCTCACAATATTCCTCCCATGGTGGCGAAATCTCATATCATAATCGTGAAGTGCTGCAACCATCAAGTCCATTCCGTTTTTATCTTTTAATGAAATGGCAAGCCCACAGCTTGAAAGGTCAGCGTCCTTTGGCACATCCGCCACAACCTCAACCGTCACAGTATCTCCTGACATAAAGACCTCCGTCTCTTTGTCGCCTCTTGACACTCTTACATTCTTTATACATCCTACTTTTGAGCCAAAACGATTTATTTCATTGAAATCCTTTTCCTGCTCAAGAAGTTCCTCGGTTTTTTTGTTAAGCCCTTTAACACACGCTTCGGCATCGGTCTCGTTGCTGGTTATAAACTCCATATATTTTGAAGTAACCTCACACACATCCCCATCCATAATCAGTTTTCCATTGTCAAGCCAGATAGCACGGGTGCAAAATCTCCGCACCGCATCCACGTCGTGACTTACAAAAAGAATGGTCTTTCCTTTTTCTTTCAGTTCTTCAAATTTGTTATAGCATTTCGCCTGAAAACGATAGTCACCAACCGCCAACGCTTCGTCCACAATGAGTATATCGGGGTCAGAATTGATAGCAACAGCAAATGCAAGTCGGACAAACATACCGCTGGAGTAGTTTTTCACCGGTCTTTCTATGAAATCACCGATTTCGGCAAATGCTGCAATATCGTCAACAGTCTTGTCAACATCTTCTTTTTTGATGCCCATAATTGTGCCGTTCAAGTATATGTTTTCAATCCCACTGTATTCAGGGTTAAAGCCTGCGCCAAGTTCAAGGAGAGCGGAGACGCTACCGCCCATCACTTTTTCGCCGGTTGTCTGGTTTATTACTCCTGTAAGAATTTTAAGGAGGGTTGACTTTCCCGAGCCGTTTTTCCCGATTATCCCTACCGTTTCACCCTTTTCAATGGAAAAGTTCACGTCCCGAAGAGCAAAAAACTCCTGCGCCTTTTCCCCTTTCTTTTTTGGGAAAAGAGCCTCCTTTATTCTGTCACCCGTCTTGTCATAAATCTTATAAATTTTTGTGAGATTTTTTACTTCTATCATAAAATCAGTTCTTTCTTATTAAGTCAAAAAGGACAAAATCAAATTGAATTCGCCCTTTAATCTTTAATTATTTTTTTGTAAGTAACAAAAGTTATATAAATGCCTTTTTCTGTTTTAATCATTTCTTCATTCACTGTTTCCCAATTACAGTTTTCATCAAAGTTCAGTATAAATCTGTCGGCATCATACACTTTTTCTATTTTTGTTATAAAGGCTGTGTCACAAAATTTTTCTGCCTGACCATACACATTTCCGCCGCCAATAAAGAAAATATCTTCATCCTTATAGCTTTCTTTTGCGCATTTTATGGCATCTTCAATGCTGTGACAAACAACAGCACCCTCACATTCAAAGAGTTCATCACGAGTCAACACAATATTAAGGCGCTTTGGCAACGGTTTTTGGTTTGGGAAAGACAAAAGGGTGTTTTTCCCCATAATAACCGCCTTATTCATAGTCTTTTCTCTGAAAAATCTCATATCCTCAGGGATGTTGTCAAGAAGGTCGTTGTCCTTTCCTATTCCCCAGTTGAGGTCTGCTGCTGCAATAATGTTCATATTCTCACCCTCACTAAACCGCAATCGGAATATTTTTTATCTGCTCATTCTTCTGATAATTTTCCAAGACAAAATCGTCCACTGTAAAATCATAAAAGTTCTTGATTTCTTTATTTATTATTAGCTTTGGCGCATCAAACTGCGGTCTTTTTATCATTTCTTCAATCACGGGAATGTGTCTGTCATAAATATGCGCATCCGCAATCACGTGAACAAATTCTCCCGCGCTGAGTCCGCTGACCTGAGCAAACATATGTGTAAGAATTGCATACTGACATACATTCCAGTTGTTTGCTGCCAAAACATCCTGAGACCTTTGGTTAAGTATGGCATTGAGTTTATTTCCCGTAACATTAAAGGTCATACTGTAAGCACAGGGATAAAGATTCATTTCATCAAGGTCTTGATGGACATAGATATTTGTCATAATTCTTCTGCTGTATGGGTTGTTTTTGAGGTCAAAGAGAACTCTGTCCACCTGATCAAATTCGCCCTCTTTGTATTTGTGCTTGACACCCATCTGATAGCCATATGCCTTTCCGATTGAGCCATTTTCGTCTGCCCAGCTGTCCCAGATGTGACTCTTTAAATCCTTTATGTTGTTGGACTTTTTTTGCCAGATCCAGAGGATTTCATCAATGGCACTTTTAAGATAAGTAGGACGAAGCGTGAGAATAGGAAATTCCTCCGCAAGATTATAGCGGTTGACCACACCAAATTTCTTTATGGTGTGGGCCGGTGTCCCGTCCTCCCACCTTGGCCGAACTTCACATTCCTCATCCGACCAACCATTATCGATAATATCCCGACACATATCAACAAAAATTTTATCTGCTTTGCTCATAAAATCACCTTAAATATCAAGATTTACAACAGAACGTGAATGTTCTTCAATAAATTCACGTCTTGGTTCAACCTTATCGCCCATAAGTATTGTAAAAATTTCGTCGGCGCGTCTTGCGTCCTCAAGGTCAACGCGAAGCATAATTCTTCTTTCGGGGTCCATGGTTGTTTCCCAAAGCTGTTCAGGGTTCATTTCACCAAGACCCTTGTATCTCTGGATTGATGCTTCAGGAATCTGTTCAAGTGCCGCTTTCAAATCATCATCATTGTAAGCATAAATAACCTTTTTTCCTTTATAAACCTTATAAAGCGGCGGCTGTGCTATATAAACGTGACCTTCTCTGATAAGAGGTTCCATATAACGGAAGAAGAAAGTCAGAAGAAGTGTTCTTATATGTGCACCGTCCACGTCGGCATCGGCCATAATTACGACCTTGCCGTATCTGATTTTTGAAACGTCAAAATCAGGACCAATTCCTGCACCAAGTGCTGTAATAACCGGAAGAAGCTTTTCGTTTGAAAAAACCTTGTCAATTCGAGACTTTTCAACATTCAGCATTTTTCCCCAAAGTGGGAGTATCGCCTGAAATCTTCTGTCGCGGCCCTGCTTTGCACTACCACCCGCAGAGTCTCCCTCGACGATATAGATTTCAGTAAATTCTGTGTCCCTTGATGAACAGTCTGCCAGTTTTCCTGGAAGTGTGCTGCTTTCAAGAGCAGATTTACGTCTTGTATTATCTCTTGCTCTTTTTGCAGCTTCGCGCGCCCTCGATGCAGTCATTGCTTTTTCAACAACTATCTTTGCAACGGCAG